>JAYSYW010000238.1:0-20694 GCA_043727255.1 Rhizobacter sp.
TTTCGGTGAGCGGGTGGGTGTCGAGGTTGGCTCGGGCTTCTCGGCCTTGGGCGACGGTGAGCAACACGGCCTGCACTTGCGAAGGCGTGGGCAACGAACCCAGCACGGGGTGCAGCCACAACGCGGCCAGCCAACCGCTTGCTTCGGCCGATGCGCCGCGTTGTGCCAGCCGTTGTGCGATGGGCACGGCGATGGCTGGCGGCAGCGCTTGCTGTGGGTTGGGAACGGTGGGCGGGTGCGTGGGGTGGGCGTCCGCCTGCTGGGGCGATGTGGGCGCGATGGGTTCGGGCTGCGTGCACAGGGTGAACAAGCGCTGGGTGCTGGTCGCGGGCAACAAGGCGGCGAGCTGGAACAGCAAGGCGTCGGGCCAGGTGCGCAGGGCATCGAGGGTGTCGCGTGCTGCGTCTTGCAGCAGGGTTTCGGCCACCGCTGGCAGCGCGTTGATGGCACCCGGCAGGCGTTGCAACTCAGGCAGTGCGCGTGGCCAGAACCAGGCCTGCACAGGCTCACCACCGGCCACCTGCTTCAGCCATGCCGTGCGCGCTTCGGTGCGCGAAGAGAAGTACACGGCAGGGGCTTGTTCGGCGCGCGGGTGCAAGGCATGCACGGCTTGCGGCATCAGGGCGCGCCACGCCTGTTCAAGCAGGCGCGACATCAGGGCCGGCGTGGTGCGCGGCGGCACGCCACGCAGGCTGAGCCGGCGCACGAGGACGAGCCGGCCACAGTCGGCGAAGTCCATGGTGTTGAGCGCGTCTTCAACGCTGAAGCGCAGCGCGTGCGCGTCGTCTTGCGAGGCCGGCGCCAACCGCGCATAGCGAACGACGCGATCGCGCCGGCCCTCTTGCAGCGCGCGCATGGCGCGAGCTTGGGTGGCGAGGGACGGGGTGTGAGTGGCCATGTGGGTCGGCTCACATCAGTGGTGGACGGGGGTGGCGGTTCGACAGTGCTCAGTGGTCAATGCGAACGGGGGTGGGGACTCAGGCACAAGCACTTCGACAGGCTCAGTGCGAACGGGGGTGAGGCGCGGACAAACCGGAAGCGCCTCATCAACCTCAACACAGACCGAAACCATCACCGCACCCCAGCCGCACGCCGCCCGCTGCCCTGCCGCAGCGCGTCCACCTGTTTCGCCACGCGTGTCTCGGCGGCCAGCTCGGCGCTGGGTTGCGTGGCCTTGGGCGTCGCTGCCTTGGCGCCCGAAGCCACCGGCGCCGCAGCCGCCATCACCTGCGCCACCTCCACCTTCTGCACCTGCGGGGTCGACAGCGCGGGGCCGGTTTGCACTTGCACGTGCATGGTGGTGTCCAGCGTCACGGCCGTCTGGCTCATCACCTGGGTGATGCGTGCGGTGGCGCCTGTCGATGCCAGGTCGTCAATCACCGCGCGGGCCACCACGGTTTGCACCATGCCGACCAGCGGCGGGCTGTACACCAGCACCTGCATGCCCACGCGGGTGGTCACGGGGTCGAGGTCGAGTTCGAGCGTGCTGTTGACGATCGCCGGGCGCGGCCTGCGGATGCGGGCGTTCAAGATGCGCTTGACGGGCGCATGCGACGCCAGCAGCACGCACACGCGCACCAGGTCGTTGATGGCCGCGTGCGCGTCGGCTTCATCGGCCACTTGCGCGAACAGCCAATCCACCAGGCGCTGCATTTGCCGCCAGGCGATGTGGTCCACGCCCAGGCGTTCGTCGCCGAAGCCGGGCAGCACGGTCAACATGCGCAGCGAGCTGGCTTCATCGAGCTGCGAGAACAACTCGGCCCAGCGCAGGCGCGTGGCCGGTGGCACCGTGCACAGGCCAGCGTGCAGGCAGCTCGCCACACCCGCGATGTCATCAAGCAAGCCCGACGCCGCGAGCGTGACTTCTCGCGGCACCGAACCCACCTGCAACAGGTCGCGGATGCTCGCGATGGCCTGGATGGGCTCGATCGCCTGCTTCCAGCTCGACGCGGCGGCCACCAGTGGCGCCTGCGCCTTCGCATGCTGCTGGCTCGCTTCGATGCGCATGCCCTGGCGCTGCAGGCTCTGGTTGATCAGCAGCCCGGTCGTTGTTTGCGCGCCTTCCATCACCTGCAGGTGCGAGGCGTCGTAAGGCCGCCCCACCCGCTGCACCGATTCAACGGCCAGGCGCTGCAGGTCAAGCACACGGTCGAGCTTCACGAAGTCGTGCGAGATGCGCTTCAACCAGCGCACCGGCACGTTGCGCAAAGTGTTCACCATGGCCATCAGTTCGGGCGGCGCATCGTGTGCGTCCGAGCGGCAACGGGGCACGGTGTCTTCGATGTCGGCGGGCTGGGCTTCCAGCACCGGCACGTCGTTGAAGGTGTTCGACAGGCGTGGCCGGCGGAACACGAGGTAAGGCACTTGTTCGGCCAGGATGGCCTTGCGGCGTGCGATCAACGCGTCGATGCGCGCTTGCTCTTCGGCCCGCAGCGAACGCGCCACCGACAGGTCGTGCCGCACCTCGGCCAGCTTGGAGGCCAGCGCGTTGATCTCGGTTTGCAGCCGCGCAATGACGGCCAGCATCACGGTGCGCGCGTTCTTCGCGTCGGCCTGCAGGCGCCGGTAGTCTTCGGCGCGCAGCTCCATGCCGCGCAAGAAACGAATGGTGTTGTCGATGGCGTCGATGCCGCGCCGGAAGTACACCGCTTCGTGCAGGTCGTCTTCAACCTCCACGGCGTCGTCGTCGGCGATGTTGCCGTTGGCCAGCAGCTCCGACGCGCTGACCACGGTGGCGTCTTCGCCCTCGCCCACCACGGCCTTGCGGTAGCCGTACACCGGCAGGTCATCAATCACGAGGCCGTTGCCACGCAGGGCCGACAACCCGCCGGTGACGAAGTCGCTCTTGCCCTTGGCTGCCGCGTTGCTCGACACCACAGACGCCGGCAGCGTGAAGCGTTCGGCCACGGTGACGGTGTTGTAGGTGGCGCCCAGCAGGCTGGCGCCCACCACGTCTTTCACGGCCGCCGGGGGCTCGACCGACAGCGCGGCCGAGCGCTGGTTGAAGGCGGAGGTGAGGCCCGAAGTTTTGAGCGTTGCACCTGTGCCCACCTCGCCCACAGCCCGCCCGCTGATCAAGCCGCCTGCTGCCCCGATGTCGAGCACCACGCCGCGTTCGAGCACGCTGCCTCGCAAAGGGGTTTCGATGACGGCTGGCGTGCTGATGAACAGGCCTTCGTTCAACGCCACGTTCAGCCGCGTGCGCTGCGGCAGGCTGACCGGCGCGGCGGGTCGCGGCGCGGGGCTGGGTACCGTCGCACTGGGGCTGGGGAGCGGCGTCGGCCCAGGGGCCGGGCCAGGCGCGGGCGCGCTGAAGGGCGGTGGCACCAGCGGGGCTTCGTTCAGGCGCTTGAAGTAATCGGCGAATTCTTTCTCGGTGGCCACCGGGTTCTCGTTGCGCTTGACGAGTTCAGCAGCGGCCGGTGACGTGAGAAAGCGCCCCGCGTCGTCCACCCCCAACACGCTTTGCCGCATGCGGAAAATTTCAGTTCGGGCGCGCAGGAAGCCGAAGTCCACATGGTCGCTGGCCGTGCGAATGCGCATGTCCAGCCGCTGGATGAGTTCATCAAGCCCGCCATCAACGGGGCGCGGTGGTGTGGCGGTGGTGCGCGGGCCGCTGGCGGGTTCGCCCAGTTCGACGGTCAGCACGCCGTTGCGAAACTTCTTCCAGTTGAGCAACAGCTTGTCGAGTTCAGACACATGCCGGCTGTGCGGGCGCGCGTCGGGCACGGTGGTTACGGCCTCGATGGGCAGGCCCGCGCCGATGTCTTCAGCCTCGCTGAACACCGCGCCTTGGGCGACCCAGTTCCACGTGCCTTCGGCCAATGCGCCAGGGGGCAAGGCGTCGGTGAGCCAATAGCTTTCGGTGCCGCTGACGGCCTTGCCGGCATAGCCCCAGGTGACTTCACTGGCGGCCTCGCCACCAAACACCGCGAAGGCCAGGCCATCAATCTTCTGGCCAGCCAGGCCGGCGCGCGACATGGGCACGGACAAGCGCACCCAGGCATTGGCCGCAGGCAGGTCGCCCACACGGTCGCCTTCAGTTTGTGCAGGCACGGTGCCCCAGAGGAAGGGCCGCGTGATGGGCGCGGCAGGCGGCGGCGGCGTGGGTGGCGTGGTGACGGGGGGCGGCAGTGACGCGCTGATCAAGGGCCGGATGCCGATGCCGGCGGGCGCGCCGCTGAAGCGCACGAACACCACCAGTTCGTCGCTGGCCTGAAATTCAAGCCGCAGGTGCGCGCCGCTGAATTGGTGCATCTCGGCACCATTGGCCGGCACGCTGCTGCGGTGCACGCGGGTGAAGGCCAAGGCATCGAGCGCACCCACCTCGTCGGGCAAGGCGTTGGGGTCGTCTTGCGGGTAGGCTGGCAACGAGCCGCCCACGGCTTGCGTGAGCACGTCGCCACGGCGGCGCAGGCCATCGCGGCGCGACAGCAGTTGCAGGCGCTCGGACTCAAGGCGCGAGATCTCCAGGTCGAACAGCGGGTGCACGCGTTCGTCGAGCTTCAGCAGATCGGGGTCGTAGTAGCGCGCCGGCACCGGCACGAGCAACTGCACCTGGTCGCGCAGCGAGAGGTTGAAGGGCAGCAGCGGCGCGGCTTCGGCAATCAGCGCATCGACCATGTCGATGGGCACGGGCTGGGCCTGCACGTCGAACTGCGGCGGGAAGATGGTTTGGCGGCCGGCCACGAAGTCGGCCACGTCGATGGGCAACACGCCGGCTGGCGGCAGCCAGTCGAACTGCGCCTGCAGCACCTGCGCGTTGCGTTGCTCGGCCGGCAACTCGGCCAGGTGTTCAAGCAGTTGCGACACGCGGGCTTGCCACAGCACGTCGTCACCCGAGCCGGGCACGAGCGCGCTGCGGTTGTGGCGCCCGCCGCCTTGGCGCACGACCGAAGCGCGGTCGGCAAAGGCCGGGCGGAAGTTGGCGTCGAAGGCCACGATGGACAGCGCCACACCCAGCGTTTCCCAGGGCCAGGGCTGGGCCAGTTGCGCTTCAAGCGCGGCCTGCGCGGCCAAGGCCTCACGCTCGGCCGGGCTCAGGCTGCCGGCTTCAAGCCAGCGCCGCACCGAATGCGGTGTGCCGATCGACAGGCGTTCGCGTTCGGCGTTGAACACGGCATAGGCCAAGCGGTTGCGAAAACGCGGGTCGAGCGTGTTGCCACCCAACGACCACGGCGGCAGCGTTCGGTCGGTGGGCCAAGGCACCCAGGCGAGCTGAAAGCCATCTTCCCAGGCGGTGCGGTTGAAGGCCGATTCGTCGGTGGCGTTGGGGCATGGGCTGTTCTGCTCACCACTGCGGTCGATGGCCACGGTGCGCGGCGCCGCCACCAGCACCATCGCGTGCGGCAGGAAGCTGGCACCGTTGAAGTCGGCCAGCACCTGGGCCAGCGTGGCTTGGCGTTGCAAGAGCGGCAGGCTGGCCCAGGGCGTGGGGCCAGTGTGGCGCGACTGCAGTTCTTCGTCGATGCGGGGCGAGATCACGCTCAATGAATCGAAGCGCAGGCGCAGCGGGTAGGCCAGTTCCACGTCGTGCCCCTGCGGGCCCATGGCGTGGCCGGGCAACAGCACGAGCGTGTCGGCTTCGATGCCCACTTCAAGGCCGTCAATCACACCCGGCGCCACCGCCTGGCCAATGCCCAGCGCGGCGGCGATGCGGCTGCGTTGTTCGTCAAGCAGCGCGGTGTGCGTGAGTGAGCGTTGCGGGAAGAAGTTGAGCCGCTTGCGAATGGCCGCTTCATCGGCCGCCGCGCGGGCATAAGGCCCGAGGGGCGGCACGGTGGCGAGCACGTGTTCGCCGCCGAAGGGGTTGGAGATGCCGCGCAGGATGTTCATGGGTGGCTCCGGGGGCATCAGCCGTTGTTCGCCGGCACACCGGCCAGCACCGCCAACTCGCGCGCCGGGTCGGCCGAGCGTGCCGCCGCGCTGAGCCGCGTGGCGAACACGGCTTGCTGCGCGGTGGGCAAGGCGCGGGCCGCGCGGTCGAGGTCGGGTGCCACGCCGCTGTCGGCCACCGCTTGCACGACCTCGGGGCTGCGCAACTGGCCCTGCGTGTCGGCATCGGCGGCCTGCACCAGCGCGTCGAAGCCTTCGCCTAGACGGGGGTCGCCGAACCGGCGGGCGATGGTCAGCACGTCGTCGTGGGCCAGCGTGCGTTGTTCGGCCTCCAGCACGGCGGCGCGGGTGCTCAGCGCGCTGAAGGCGCTGCGGCGCAGCAGGTCGCTGGTGGCGAGCACGCGGTTGGGCAGGCCTTCAGACACCGCCAGCCTCGGCCCGGCCAGCAGGTTGGCCACGTCGGCCCGCGCCAGCGTGGGAATGCGGCTGGTGATGCGGGTGAACTCGGTGATCGAGGTGTCGGCCCGCATGCGTGTGTCCACCGCTTCGTCGATGGCGGCGGCGTCACCGGCCAGGCGCAACGTGGCGCTGCTGATCTCGGCGGTGTAGGGCAGTTGGCGGCGGCGCACGTACCAGAACATGCCGCGCCCTTGCATGGCCGCGTTGAGCTGCGCACGCGTGGCTTCGACGGCACGCTGCCAGGCCAGGGCCTGCTCGGCGGGGGTGAGGTTCACCAAGGTGGTGGGTGGCTCGAACACGCTGGCTTGCGACAAGCGGATCAACGATTCAAGCGGCGAGCGTTTGGCCACCAGGCCTGAAGCCGCTGCCTTGATGGGCCGCACCACGCTTTGCAGCGCGCGCTTGTGCGCTTCGAGTTCTTGGCGGGTGACGGGGGCGACGATCAGCAGCGAGAGGTGGTCAAGGTCTTCATCGGCGGCGCGCAGGTCGATGGGTGGCAACGCGAGGCCGTCTTGCACCAGCGCCGCGAGTTCGTCGCTGGGGATGAAAGCGAACTCGCAATCGACCAGCGGCGGGAAGTACGACTGCAGCAGCGTGAGCTGGCCGAGCTGTGTCTCGAAACGCAGCGTGGACACCGGCAACTGGCCCACCGGCGGCAACACCTCGAACTGCCGGGTCGCCGCGAAACCGCTGCTGAGGGTGGCGGTGTCGATGTCGTCGATCTGGTCTTGGTGCTGCTTGTGCCAGGCTTCGAGCAAGGCGCGCGGGCGTTGGCTCAAGCCGGCGGAGAGGGTGGATTCGGCGCCCACTTCGCGCCGCACCATGAACACGTCGAGCCAACGCAGCGCGCCGCCTTCGAGGCACAGCATGGCGAGCGGCAGCGCGTCTTGCAGCACGCCGGGCTTTTGGCGGTCGAAGAAGATTTCACGTGCCACGCGTGAGCGTTTGGCGGCGGCGTTTTCGACCCCCGAGCGGTCGGGGTACGGGATCAGCGTGATGGCGGTGGCTTCGATGATGTCGCCGTCTTTCACGGTGCGCTGGCCGTCGAGCGTGGTGGGGTAGGCGGCTGTGGGGTTGGCGCTGTACTCGATGGGTCGCAGCGCCAACACGAACAGCCCGCTGCGGTTGATGCTGCTGGCCGCGGGCAGCACCTTCACGCCAAGTTGCGCATCGAGCTGTGCGCCTTCAGGCAAGGCGCTGAGGGCGAGTGTTTGGCGCGTGGCGATGTTGACGATGTCGCCCCCGGGGGTGACGCCACTGCCGGGTTCGATGGTGATCGTCGGGCTGTTCGACGCGGCCTGTGTGCCCAGCCCCACCATCAGGCCGCGAATGACACCGGCACCGAGCGCCTGTGCCAGGTCACTCTGGCGCGAGCGGATGTAGTTCTGGTCGGCGGTCAGGTCGTCGGCGGTGAGAAAACGGCCGTCGAAGTAGAACGGGCGACGCCGGCCGCTGTCCACGATCAACGCACCGGCATCAAGCTGCGCTTGCAGTCGGGCCTGGTCTTGGGCGCTGGTGATGGTGAGCTCGGAGGTGGGGGTGAGGGCCATGGGGACTCCTGGGGTCAGATGACGGCGGCGGCGAGCATTGCGCGCGTGATGTCAGAGGCGCGCCGCATCCATCTCTCCGTTCGGGCTGAGCCAGTCGAAGTCAGCGCGCGGCTCGGTGACGGCACTTCGACAAGGCGCAGCCTTGCCTTTGGTCCTGAGCTTGTCGAAGGGTCAGTGCGAACGGGTGAGGTGGGTGGCTCAGGGTGAACTGGGGTGGATGAGTTGAGGTTGCCCCAAGCCTCAGTTCGGAACGAACTCACTTTTCCTGTTGAGGCCACAACCACCCCTTCCGTTCGGGCTGAGCCTGTCGAAGCCAGCGTGCGGCTGCGTGCAGGCACTTCGACAGGCTCAGTGCGAACGGGATGGGTGGTGGGCGTGGCCCCATCGACAAGGCGCAGCCTTGCCTTTAGTCCTGAGCTTGTCGAAGGGTCAGTGCGAACGGGATTGGAGGAGCTGGGGTTGGCCCACGCACCTGTTCGGAATGAACTCACTTTTCCCGTTGGGGCCACGCCCACCCATCCCGTTCGGGCTGAGCCTGTCGAAGCCAGCGCGCATGCGGTGCAGGCCCTTCGATACCTCAGGGTGAACGGAGGTTGGTGGGGTGCAGGCACTTCGACAAGGCGCAGCCTTGCCTTTAGTCCTGAGCTTGTCGAAGGGTCAGTGCGAACGGGATGGGTGGTGGGCTCACTGCGAACGGGTGAAGCGGTTGGCCCAGGGCGAACGGGGGTGGCGGGGCTGGCCCTCCCCCAAGCCCCAGTTCGGAACGAACTCACTTTTTCTGTTGAGGTGGCTGGCCCACTCATACCGCCCCCCGCCACGAATACGGCGTGAAGACGATGGGCCTCAGCCCGTTGTCGACCAAATCAACCGGCGCCCCCGGTGCACGAATGGCGTCCATGTCGGCCACCGGAAACGCCGCTGGCGTGCCTTGCAGCACTGGCACGAACACCCGTGCCAGCAGCAGTTTGTCCCAGTCGGCCACCACGGGGTGCTCGCGCAGCTTGGGCAAACGCGAGGGGTCTTCCACCGCCGATTGGGGCCACGCGTCGAGCGCGCTTTCGACCGTCCAGGCGCGGCGCGCGGCTTCCAGCTCTTGCGGGTCGGTGATGTCTTGCAGCGCGGCCAGCATGGCGTCGAGCCTGGGCGAGCGTGGCGCCGGCTGGGCCAGCTCGGTGCTCAGGTCGTTGGGGTCGTCGGGGTTCACACGCACGGTGTGCGCCAGTTGCAACGTCAGCTCGAAGGCATCGGCCATGCGCGACGGCACCACGTAGTCGGTGGCATTGAACGGCCCGGCCGCAAACGCGGGCGTCTTGCCGTGCGGGCAGACCACGAAGCGCGCAAACACGTCGAGCGCCAATCGCGGCTGGCCAGGAAGGTCTTGCCGCACGCCGCTGACCAAGGCCTGGCGCTGCGGGTCGGTCACGGGCAGCGCTTCTTTTTCGGCCAGCCAGGGAACGATGCGGATGCACTGCAAACGCCGCACCTCGATCAGCCGGCCCAGGCGGTCGAGCGCGATGCCCGGGGCCACGTGAACTTCGAGCTGCGGGTTGTCGGCCGCCGCGCAACCCACGCGCAAGCCGGCCACCGTGCCGTGGCCATAGATGCCGGTGAAGGCACGCGCCATGCGGCTGCGCAGGTAGGTCTGCTCGTCGGTGAAGTCTTCGGCGCCGAGCAGCACGCCGGTCGCGTAGTTCACGCGTTCTGGCACGCCAGTGGTGGCCAGGCTTGCGGCGACCAGTGGGTCGGGCTGCGGGGTGGTGAGGCTGAGGTCAGAGGCGCCCATGCTGGCTCCTACGTGGGTCGAAAGGGGGTCGGGGTGACCGGGTCGCGCACAGGCCCAACAGGCCCAATGGGACTTGGCCCGATCGGCGTGGGCCGGGGGTCGAGCGCGCGCACCACGCGCAGCCGCAGTTCGGCCGGCAGGCTGCGCCCGCTGCTGCCTTCGACGACAAGCTGCACCCGGTAGCTGCCCACCGGCAACGCGGGGTCGAGCTCGACCACCGGCTCGCGGGTGGCCAGGGGTTCGCCGAGCTTCAAGGTGGCCATGGGTTGCCTTGGTTCAGATGCGCACCAGCGCCCAGTTCCACGCGCGCACCTGCCCACCGATGTCGGACGAGCGCTCGCCGGTCAGGGAGAAGGCGGAGCCGAAGGGCATGCTCACGGTGGGCTCGGGGTTGCGGCCGCCGGTGGCGTCGATCGTCAAGATGACGGCGGTGGGGCGCTCGGTGTCCTGCACGATGATGGTCACGGTGGCGGGCGCCGAGTCGTTGCCGGCGTCGTCTTGCACGATGAGGCGGAACACATGCTGGCCGATGGCCAACGGGGTTTCGCGGGTCACGGCCACTTCGAGCAGGGGTTCGTCGGAACGGACTTCGGTGTCTACACCGGGGGTGAAACGGGCCATGGTGGTTCTCCTTGCGGTTGAAGGGTCAGGTGGGGGGAAGGTGGGTCCAGCGGAAGCCGGCGATGAGCCGGCCTTCGTCGGCGCGCGACGCGCTGCCGTCCAGGCTGAACGGCGTGGCAGGCCCGATGGGCTGCCCAAGCACGCCGTCGGGCGATGAGACGCGGGCCACTGGCGGCAGGCTCTGGTCGGCCGCGTTGGGCAGCACGCCATCAAAGGCGCCGGCATGGGCGTCGAGCGAAGCCTCACCGCGCAGGGTGTCGATGCCACCGAGCGACGAGGTCTCGGCGCCCGGCCCGGCGCGCACGGGGCGCGGCAGGGGCGCGGGGCGCAGGTAGGTGTCGGCCCCCACCAACGAGGCCACGCCGGCCATGAAGGGGTAGGCGGCGCGCACCACGCGCATCTGCACATGGGCCGGTGCGCCCAGGTCGGCCAGGCGCTGCACGAGGCCCAGTTCATCAGGCGCCAGTTCTTCGTGCACGAGCACGGTGGCGCGGTGCGAGAGGTCGTCGAACAAGGCCTTATGGGCGGCGGCGCGATCGGCCTGCAGTTGGGTTTGGCGCGCGGGTGTGTCGGCGCTGATGTTTCGGAACAGGGCCAGGAAGGTCTTCAGTTCGCCGGCTTGCAGCGTCTGGGCATCGCCAAGAAACAGCGTGTCGCCGACCACTGAATTGCCCGACTGGGTGATGCCGGTGGTCAGCGGGTCGGTGGCGTCTTCGAGCTGTGCGCCCAAGATGGTGGCGAGCGTGCGGCGCAGCCGGAAGTCTTCGACCACGACGATGCGCCCGCGTGTCACGGCGCCGTCGGTCGCGATGTCGAGCGCGAGCTTCAGGCCCGACAGCGTGCCGTGCCGCTTGGCGAGCTGCGGCGCGTTGGCGAGCATCCAGCGGGCGCGTTCGGTGGGCAGGCCGCTTTGCAGCGCCAGGCCCACCCAGCTGGCCAGCCAGGGCAGCGCGTCGGGCGGGCAGGCCATGGCGTCGGTCACCAAGGCGCTGGCGGCAATGCGGCCTTCGATGTCGCTGAACAAGCCCTCGAAGAGGTGCAGGAAGCGGTCTAAAAAGTCAGCACCCGTGGCGCGGCCGGGGCGGTCGGCGTCTTCGCCGAACACTTGCTCGTGGTACAGCGCGGGCAGGTAACGGTCGCGGTACGACAGGCGGCCGGCGTAGGCGCGCAGGGCCGCGAGTTCGGGTGTGGCCTGGCCGTTGCCGAACAGTTCAACCGCCACCCACAGGCGCTGGCCTTGCAGCGCGCGCACGGTGGTGGCCGCACGTTGGATCAACACGGTGAAGAGGCCGCTGCGGCCTTGCAACCGGTCGTTCGGGTTGCAGCAGAGCACGGCCTGGCCGTGGGGCACTTCGGTGGCGTCGGGCACCCAGGCGGCGCGGGGCATGTCGGGTGGCAAGGCGGCGGCCACTTCGCGTGGCAAGGCGCTGCGTTCGCCGATGAGGTGCGGGAACCAGTTCGCGCGCTGGCCTGGTTCAGCGGGGTTGAAACGCGGCGGGCCGCTGTCGCTGGTGGCCAGCCACACGAGCATGGCGCAGCCGGTGGGCACGGCGGCTTCGGCATACAGGCGGTGCCACACGGTGGCGGCGCTGCGGGTGTCGATCAAGCCCACCGAGGCGGCCACACGCGCGCCAGGTGTGCGGCCATCGGCGCTGTTGGCCACCACGCCGTAGCGGCTGCGGGTGCCGCCCGACACGCGGGCCACGCGCGCGGGGGCAACGCCTTGCGGCCCAAGCCGTGGGTAATGCAGGCGGTCACCGGGCCGCGCGTTGACGAAGGGCCCGCCGGTCCAGCCGGCAAGCGGAAAGTAATCGCCTTGCGGTGGCAGCGCGTCGGTCAGTGTGGGCGGCAGTTGGGCCACAGCTTCGGCGCTGGCTTCGGCCAGGCGGGTGATGAGCGCGGCGGGCAGCGCATACGTCCATACGCCGGGGTCGCGGGTGCCGCCATCAGCGGCTTCGAGCTGGCCCCGTGTGGCGACGGCAATTCGTTCGCCGTCAAGCCAGCCCAGCGTGTGCGGGAAGCGTGGGCCGGCCAGTTGCAGCGGCAGCGACAAGCGGCCGTCGTTGAGCGCAATGCGCACACGGGCACCGCCCAAGGCGCGGTCGAGGCTCAGCACGGCCAGCTTGCCGTGGCGGTGCGTGGCAAGCGCCACCGCGCGCTCGGTGGCGGGCACCATGCCCACCAGGCGTTGCCAGCGCAAGGCGCGGGGGTTGGGGTCGTGTGCCTCGAAGCGGTCGCCTTGGTTCGGTTGCACGTTCACGCCACCCGTGAACTGGGGCAGGCCGGTGACACGGGCCAGCGCGCCCTGGGTTGAGTCGAGCACGTACACACCGCCACCGGGGGCAGCGGCCAGGCGTTGCGGCGTGAAGCTGGCGGGCGCCCCGAAGCGCGTGAGCTCGAAGCGGCCCCGCAGGTCGATCAGCCACAGCGCGCCACCGCCCGCGAGGTACAGCACGTCGTCGTCACCCACCGCGAGGTCGGCCACCGGCTGGGCCTCGGGCGGCAGCAGGAATGAGATCGGCTGCAAGCCATGCTTTTCGCTCAGGTGCGAGACCGATGTGAGCTGCGTGCCGTCCCACGCCACGTGGTTGCCCATGCCGTCCACCGCCAGCGACGGTTGCAGCGCCACTTCGGCCGCACTGGTGGCCGTTTCGCGCAGCACCAAGCCATGCGCACGGCTGGCCAGGCGCACGCCGCTCACGCGGTGGTTCAGCGCGGCTTCAACGCTCACTTCGCGTGCGCCCTCTTCGTTGTCCGCTGTACCCGGCGTACCTGGCGTGACCGGCACGCGCCAGGCGTACAGGCCCGCGTCGAGCGAGAGGCCGAAAGAGCGCAGGCCGTTGACGTCCATGGTCTTGGCCTCAGCAGAATTCGGGCACGACGGGCAAGAACACCGAGCCCGCCCCGCCGCTGCCATCGCCCGTGCCGCCACTGCCGCTGCCGAACGGAGAGGTGACGGAGCTGGGCGCGTCCACGCCTTCCACCACCGCCAGCGCCGTCAACTCGGGCAATTGCCAGGCTTCGAGCTCGAGCGTGGTGACGGTCTTGCCGGCGCCGGGAAGTTCAATGAACACACCGTCCACCGGCTCGAACAAGCGCACTGGCGACACACCGGCCACGCCGGCCACGCGCGCCACCACCACTTCAACTTCGCGATCGCTGAGCTTGCGGCCCAGCGGGTAGCCGCCGTCGCCGGTGGGTGTGTCGGGCCATGGGCCTTCCAGCCCGCCGGCACCGATGGGCAGCGGCCACAGGTACTTGCGGATGGCGATGCGCACGTCGCTCAACACCTGCTCGCGTGCATGGCCGTCGCGGATTTGCACCGCCACCGAAGCACCCATCTCGCGGTATTCGCAGCCCATGACGTACAGCTCGGTGGCAAGCGGCCTGCGTTCGTTCAAGTGGCTGTGCACGGCCTCAAGCAACGGCCGGTCGGCGCGCGGCAGGGGCGCGTTGAAATCGACGCTGCCTCGTTGCGGCAACACCATCACCGACACCACCCCCGGCACCGAGGCATTGCGCTCATGCGGCTTGAAGCGTGGCAGCACCTCCACCCGGCCCACCTGCACACCCGGCGCTTCGCGGGCGAGGCTGCGGTGGTCGTCGGCCGTCACCGCGCGGTCGCGGTGCTGAAAGTGCGCAGGGATGCGGCGCTCGGCGGCGTCCAGCGTTTCAGCATCGGCGCCGCCTTGCAGTGCCAGGGGCTGCAGAACGTCGATGGCCGGTTCGGGCTTGCGGCGGTTGCCGGTGGTGAGGTCGAGCACCGCATCAAGCTTGGCCAGCGTGCCCGCCGCCACGTTGCCACGGGCGCCGCCGCCCACACGCAAGCCGGTGGCGACCACACGGCTGCCGGTGCTGGGCACGCGGCCATGCACGCCGTCGCCCAGGCGCACGGTGCCGGCTTCGGGGTCGAGTTGGTACACGGTGTCCAGCGGGCCGGCGCGGCCCAGGTCGTCGATGGGCGCCCACACGGCGCTGCCGCTGATGGCATCGTGCACGATGACTTGCAGCGTGGCCGGGTCGGCACCGCCTTGTGTGCCCACGCCCAGGTCGAACAGCTGGTCAGAGCCGCCATCAGACACGCCCAGCGCGCGGCTGGGCAAGGCTTGGCGCTGTTCCACCTGCACCGCATGCAAGCCAGCCCAGGCCAGGCGCACGCTGTTGACCACCTGCCCCGGTTGAATGCGCAGGCGCAGCCAGGTGATGAGCTTGGCGGCTTCGTCTTCGCTGTCGATGCGCGGCGGCGCGTCGCCCACACCGGCTCGCAAGTTGTCGCGCGGGTCGTTCGACGGCGCGCCGATGCGCTCAATCGGCGGCAGGTTCAAGCGCAGCACGCCGCTGCGGCGCAGGCCATCGGTGCCGTCTTCCAGCACTTCAAGCGCAATGGCATCGGGCACGTGCGGTGTGCTGGGGTCGCTGCCGGTGCTCATCTCCCACAGCAGCGGGATCGGCGTGTGGGTGGTGATGGGCTCGCCGCCTTGGGGAATGTCGAGCGCCAGCGCCAGGCCCACGTTCAGCGTGCGCGGTGTGCCCTGGGCATCAGGCCCCAGGGTCTGCAGCGCGGCCTGGTGTTGCGCGGCGGTGGGCGCGCTGAGTGCGATCCACAGCGATTGATCGACGCTGGTTTGCAAGATGTCGATGCCGGCCGACAGGTCTTGCCCCGACGCGAAGATTTCGGTGGTGACGTAGCCGGTGGGTGTGCCTTCGGTGGCGAGGTACACGGCTTGCAGGTCGGGCAACAACGCGTTGAAGTCGGCCTGCTCGTCGGTGCTGAGCTTGCGCTTCAGGTAGGCGCGGCCCTGCACCGGGTAGGCGGTGCAGAAGTTGAGCGTCGAGAACGGCACGGGCTTGTCGATCAACGAACCCGGTGGCACTTGAACGGCGGCCAGTTGACGTTCGGCTTTGACGTTGAGCGCCACCAGGCCGCGTGATGCGCGGGCCGGCTTGAGTGGCATGCCAAGCAGGCGCAGGTAGGCCAGGCGCTGGCGTTCGGGGATGAGGTTGGCGCGGTAGAGCACCGTGTCGCCAAGCCACGCGAACAGCTCGATCAGCGTGCGGCCAGGGTCGCCAGCGCGAGGGTGCGTCCATTCGGGCGTGTGCGCGGGGATGCGCGACAACAGTTCGGCGACCAGGTCGTCGAAGCTGCGGTCGTCGAGGGCGGGCGGCCTAATGGGCATGGCGGGCTCCCCTCTCTTCCACGGTGCGCCATGCGCGCCCACACTCCGTCCGCCCTGAGCCTGCATCTTCGATCGTCCTGAGCTTGTCGAAGGAAGGGCCTTGGCGTGGCTCGGAATGGGGTTTCGACAGGCTCAACCCGAACGGGGATGTGTGCGTGGCATGAAGGCCCTTGACCAGACCTGACCCCACTTCCGTTCGCCCTGAGCCTGTATTCCCGATCGTCCTGAGCATGTCGAAGGAAGGGTATTGGCGTGGTTCGGAATGGGGCTTCGACAAGGCGCAGCCTTGCCTTTGGTCCTGAGCATGTCGAAGGGTCAGCCCGAACGGGTATGTGTGCATGGCATGAAGGCCCTTCGACAAGGCGCAGCCTTGCCTTTGGTCCTGAGCTTGTCGAAGGGTCAGGGCGAACGGGGTTGGAGCGTGGTCAACAACCAGGAACGGAGTGATGTCACGCATTCCTCGCCTCCATCACCAACGTGAGCCCCACGCGCGCCGGAGCCCCCGTGCGCTTGAGCCGATACGCAATCTCCACCCGCACCGCATCGCTCACGCCCGTCGCTGAATCGCGCACGGGATCAACAGCAATGCCATCGACCACGATGCGGGCTTCCCAACGCTTCAGCGCGTCTTGCACCAGGTCATGGATGCGGCTGCGTGTGGCCACGGTGTTCGGTTCGGTCAACAGGTTCTCCAAGCCCGCACCAAACCCAGGCCGCATCAACTGCTCACCCGGCCGTGTGGACAGCAACACCTGGATCAGCTCGCGCACGCTGGTGGCGAGGTCGGGGTAATTCAACTCGCCGTTGTCATCGGGCACCGGCAAAAGCGGCCACCCAATCGGCTCGGGATACAGCACCGCACTCATTTCACGAGTCCTTGCTCTTGGGGATGGGAATGCAGATCTTCAGGAACGGCAACCAGAAGAAGATCAGGTTGAAGAGCCCGAGGAAGATGTTGAGCACGATGAAGGCGCACAAGGTGATGATCGGCAGCGAGAACGAGCAGATCCAACCGAGGCCCAGCCCGTCGCCGCCATCGCCTTCGCCGTCACGCAGCTTCTTGGGGTCGCCTTGCAGCAGCTTGGCCAGCTTGGGCGGCAATGAGAACGCCACGTTGGGCTTCACGCGTTTGAGTTGCTCGCGGTCCAGCAGGTCAGGCATGGGGATCACCGGCACGGGCGCGCCCGATGACTCGAACCACGGGGCAATGGTGAATTCGGGGCTGTACGCCGACCAGACCAAACGCCCCGCACAACCCGGGTACTCAGGCTTCAGGCGGATGAACCCACGCACCACGTAGCGCGGCTCTTCGCCCACGCGCGTGGGCTCAAAGCGGCCAGCGGCGGGCAGCAACTTGCCGTACTGGTCTTTCAGGCACAGCAGGGTGGCCTCGAAGATCGCATCGGCGACCGTGGCGTCCACCGCACCCCAGCGGTGGGGCATGGTCACGCGCGCGTCGGCCACGGCGTCCATCAACACGGCCTTGGCTTCGAGCAAGAAGGCGTAGGCGTTGTGTGTGTCCACTCGGGCCGGCTGGTTGCCCACCGCAGGCACATCGGTTTCAACCTTCAAGAGATTCAACTGCTTCTGGATCGCCAACGCGCCGGTCGAGGTGCCGAAGGCGTCGAACTCGGTTTGCAGTTGGTGCAGCAAGGGCGTGAAGTCGGTGCTGAGTTTGTCGAACTCGGCGCGTGTGAGCGGCGGCCCTGCGGGGGTGGGCGGCAAGGGCAGCAGCATCTGCGGTTGGCGGGCGGCTTGCTGCGCGTCTTCGGTGCTGAAGCTGCGGGTGGGCAGTGGCAGGTTGCGTGCGCCGCCGCTGCGCAGCATGGTCACGAGGTGGTCACGCAGTTGGCTGCGTTCGCCGGCATCGCGGCCGAAGGTGGGCGGCGTTGCCGGCGTTTCAGCCAGTTCACCCGAGGCCACACGCACGGTGCCGAACAGCACCGTCTTGCCTGCCGCGCCGCACACGTCGGGCGCGGCCACGAACAGGGGCTGCACGTCTTCGCCCACGGGCACGGCCGACAGGGCCAGGCGCGCACTGCCCGCGTTGCGCACCCGCTGCTGGCTGGGCGCGCGTGCGTCGAGCACCGGGTGGCCCAGGGTCACGGCTTGGGCGCGGCGGTCGTGTGCGGGGTCGAGGTGTTCGTCCACCGCTTCCCAGCCGAAGACCTTGGTGCCGGCCTTCAGCCACGCGAGCTTGCGGCCATCGGCTTCCACACGGCGCAGCACGAAGCCGCTGCTTTCGATCTTGGCGGGGGCGATGCGCGGCTGGCCGGGCATGTCGCAAAAGGCTTCGAGCACGAGCAGGTTGAACACCCGTTGCATCGGCTGAAACAAGCGCATGCGGCTGTTCAATGCGGCCGGTGTGCTTTGCTTGAGCACGGCGTGGCGCGTGGGGTCACCCACATCGGCCAGCAGGCCTTCGATGAAGTCTTGGTCTCGGCGCTCGACGATCAAGGGCGCGTCGTTCAATCCGCGTGTGCCCGCGCGCAAGCCCGTGAGCTGCACCGGGTGCGCCATGGGGTGTGACAGGGCGCGCGGCGCATGAATGGCCAGCGGGCGCGGGGGGCTGGTGGTTTGGCTCATGGCTTCTTCAGCAGGTGTGAAGGAACCGCAGCGAGCGGTCCGAGGTCGCGTCGAGCAGCGCAGCCGTACAGGCGTACGGCGAGCAACGCAGATGCGAGATCGGGACGCGCAGCAGGTTCATTCATGCCTTCTCACCAGATGTTTCCCGCGCCGGGGGTGTAGGAGGTGGACACGACCGAGTTGGTGATCAGCGTGTCGCACTTGACCACGCCCGAGAAGGTGGACATGGCGGCATCGACCTTCACCATGCCGGCGCTCACGTCCACACTCGACGCCTGTACCTTCACCTTGGCGGCCGCTTCAATCGACATGCCCTGCGTGTCGATGGTCACGGTGTTGCCGGCGCACTTGATCTCGACCTTGCCGCCTGCGTCGTCGGTCATCGTCAGCTTCACGCCGCCGGGGGTTTCGCATTCGATCTTGCAGGTGGCGTCGCTCTCTTCGACGATGGCGATGCGGGTGCCGGCCTTGCCGGTGATCGACCAACGATCGACCTTGCCGCTCAGCGATTCGGGCGGCGCCGAAGCGCCGTTCCACAAGCCACCCACCACGATGGGCGCGCGTGCGTCGCCGTTGACGAAGACCACCAGCACCTCGTCGCCTTCTTGCGGAATGAAGAAGCCACCGCGCTTGTTGCCGGCGAAGGGGCTGGCCACACGCGCCCACAGCGCCACGTCGCTGGAGGTGTCGAGCCCGTACAACTCGACCATCACGCGTGCCATGTTGTCGGGGTCGTTCACGTCGGTGACGCGCGCAAGGTGGGCCGCGCCCAGCGCGTGGGCGGGCACGCTGAAGTCGTTGACGGGCAAGGTGTCGCGCTTCATGGTTCCCCCTCCATGCGTCGTGAAGGAACCGTAGCGAGCGGCCCGAGGTTGCGCCGAGCAGCGCAGCCGTACACGCGTACGGCGAGCAGCACAGACGCAAGATCGGGTCGCGCAGTAGGTTCATTCATGACGCATTTCCCAGGTAGGCGCCTTCGGCATGAAACTCGGTCTCGAACCCGCGCGACATGTCGTAGCGGTGGGTGCAGCCGGTCACGTAGTAGGTGTTGTCGAAGCGGGGCGACACGTCTTTGAGCTTCACGTAGGAGCCGACACGCAACGAGGGGTTGCCTTCGCAGACGCCTTCCACACGCACGAAGCGGCGGGCGCGCTGTTCGAACTCGGCCTGCGCCAACGCATCGGCTTCGCGCTGCGTGAGGGCCAGGCGATGCGAGGTTTGCTGCACACGTTCGCCGTACACGCTGCGCATCAGGTCGGCGCCTTTGCGGCCCGCGCCGGGGCCCACGGGCGCGCTGCTGCCGGTGCCTTCGATGGCCGCGCCCTGGGCCGGGTCGAAGCCGGTGACACGCACCTCGGTCACCTGGTCGGCCAGGTCGGCCACGGCGCGCACGCGGTGCAACTGGCCATTCATCTGCAGGGTGATTTCATTGCGCTGCACGTCTTTGCGGGGCGACACCTGAAGCTCTTTGCCGACCAGTTGCAGGTCGGCCCCCGCACGCGACAGCAGGCGGCGCAAGAAGCCGAGGTCGGTTTCGTTGAACTGCACTTCGAGGTCGAGCACGTCGCCGAGGCCGGTGACCACGGGGGTGAGGCCCATGCGGCCGGCGGCGTCTTTTGCAATGTCGGCGAGCGACTGCTTTTCATAGACGGCGATGCGGCGTGCGAGGCGTGCCTTTTGCGCACCGTCTTCGGCCAGCACCTGCAGGCGCGGCGGGCCATCGGCGTCGGCCAGGTATTCGATGGCGCTGATGACGCCGCTGAAGATTTCAGTCGGGCCACCGGCTTCGCCCGCATACACCTTGAGTTCGGAGCCGAGCTTGAGCAGGCGTTCGTCTTCAAAGGCCGGGCCGACTTCGCCGCTGTCTTTGGGGGCGAAGTTGACGAAGGCGAGTTCGATGGACGAAAGGCCACCCTCCTGCTCGCGCATCACGAGCGACTGCAACAGGCCGGAGGCGATGTCGCTGTCTTGCCCGTCGATGCGCAAGGTGGGGCGCGCGCTGTAGAACGCGAGCTTGGAGAGGTTCATTTCGCCCATGTGGTTTGCCCTGGGTTCAGTCAGCGTTCAGGCGCGTTTGGCGCCAGGCTTCGCGTTGCAAGAGGGCGGTGAGCGTGCGCTCGTCAAGCGCCGCGCCGCCGCCTTGCGGCGCGGCTGCAGGCGCCGGGGTCGCGGGCTGCGGCTGGACTTGCACGTCGAGTTCTTCGATGACGACTGGCATGGTTTGGGTCAGGTGAGTGGGTGTGGTGTGGGTGGTGTGGTGCGTGGCTTCGACAAGGCGCAGCCTTGCCTTTAGTCCTGAGCCTGTCGAAGGGTCAGCCCGAACGGAGTGGGGGAGCGGTTTGCGAACCCATAACTTCCGTTCGCACTGAACCTGTATTTCCGACTGTCCTGAGCTGCTGAAGGAAGGGGCCTGCGAACGCACACAACCCCGTTCGCACTGAGCCTGTCGACGTGCCGCTCGCAGGGGAACTGGAGAACACGCATGCCCTGCCCCCTCACGAATCAAAACGGATGCGCGCCGAGGCGCCCACATCCGCCTTCAAGCCCGATGAACTGGAGCTGGTGGCCTTGCCGCCGAGCGCGAAGCCGGTGCCCACCGAGGCCGATGCCGCCGGGGCCATCAATGCGCTGGTGTTGAGGCGAACGCTGGTGGGTGTTTTGCTGGCGCCCAGGCCGGCAAAGG
>JAYSYW010000239.1:0-4146 GCA_043727255.1 Rhizobacter sp.
GCGGTGGAGCGCGGCATTGGCGAGGGCGGGGTGAAGCTGCAGGGCCTGCAGGCCGAGATCGACCGCATCCAGCGCGAGATCGCGGCGTTGGGGGCGGTCAACATGGCGGCCCTGGACGAGCTGACGCAGTCGCGCGAACGCAAGACCTTCCTCGACGCCCAGAGCGCCGACCTGGCCGAGGCCATCGCCACGCTCGAAGGCGCGATCCACAAGATCGACCTGGAAACGCGCGACCTGCTGGGCAACACCTTCAACCAGGTCAACGAACACTTCGGCCGCATGTTCCCCGAGCTGTTTGGCGGTGGCCAGGCCCGCCTGGTGATGACGGGCGACGAGATCCTCGACGCTGGCGTGCAGGTGATGGCGCAGCCACCGGGCAAGAAGAACAGCACGATCCATTTGCTGTCGGGTGGCGAAAAAGCGCTCACCGCCATCGCGCTGGTGTTCGCCATCTTCCAGTTGAACCCCGCGCCTTTCTGCCTGCTTGATGAAGTGGACGCACCGCTCGACGACGCCAACACCGAGCGTTACGCCAAGCTCGTGAAAACCATGTCGGCCGGCACGCAGTTCCTGTTCATCAGCCACAACAAGATCGCCATGGAAATGGCCGAACAGCTGATCGGCGTGACCATGCAAGAGCAAGGCGTTTCACGCATCGTGGCGGTGGACATGGAAGCCGCCGTCAGCCTGGCCGAAGTGGCTTGAGCAACCTGAACCCGGCCACTCCTGATGAATGATTTGACCGTTGCCCTGTCCGCGTTGGGCGGTGTTGTGCTCGCCGGCATCGTGGCGCATGGCGCCTGGCAGGCCCGCAAAGCTGGCCCCCGTCGGCCGATGATGCAGGTGGCCACGCCGCCGCCCGAACCGCGCGAGCCGGTGATGGGCGATCGGCCTGCCGATGAAGCCGGCGCCGAGTCGGTGCCGCCAGACGCACTTCTGCCGCTGCGGCGTGCCAGTGCCCGGCTCGACGCGCTGATCGACGCCATTGCACCGCTCACGCTCGACGCTCCCATCAGCGGCAACTTCGTGCTGGCACAACTGCCGCCTTCACGCCGTGCCGGCAGCAAGCCGGTGCTCATCGAAGGACTGAACGCCGAGACCGGCGAGTGGGAAGCGCCCATTCCCGGGCAGCGCTACGGCGAGCTGCAGGCCGGCGTGCAACTGGCCAACCGCACCGGCGGCATCAACGAGATCGAGTACTCCGAGTTCGTGCAGAAGGTGCAAGCCTTCGCCGAAGCCGTGGGCGCCATGGCCGATTTCCCCGACATGCTTGACGTGGTGGCGCGTGCCCGTGAGCTTGACGCCTTCGCCAGCCAGTACGACGCCCAACTCGCGGTGCACCTGCGGGCACGCTCGGCCGCGTGGAGCGTGGGCTACATCCAGCAGCACGCGCTGCGCCACGGCTTCGTTCCGGGGGCGGTGCCGGGGCGGCTGGTGCTGCCGTCCACCGACGAAGGGGCGCCGCCAGTGCTCACGCTCACCTTCGACTCGCAGGCCGCGCTGGCCGACGACCCGAACCAGTCTGCCGTGCGCGACGTGACGCTGAGCTTCGATGTGCCGCAAACCGAAGCCGAGGTCGAGCCCTTCGTGGCGTGGCAAGCCAGTGCGCAGGCACTGTCGCTTGGCATGGATGCCGGTGTCGTCGATGACAACGGCCAGCCCTTGAGCCTGGCGGGCTTCTCGGCGATTGGCGCTGAGCTTTCGGCGTTGTACGAGGCACTCGAAGCGCGTGACCTCGCAGCCGGTTGCCCGGCGGCTCGGCGCTTGTTCAGCTGACGTTCTTTCGACGCGGCCAGGCACTGGCCCCCTGGATCGCGCATCCGCTGCGGTGGAACACACCACGGGCCGACAAAAGGGAAGAGGGATGCAAGAGAGAGGAAGAAGAACGGCGGTGGCTTTCATCATCGCCAGCGCTGCCCTGACAGGCTGCGCGACGCAGTACCAAAGCAGTGGGCTCACTGGCGGCCACCGCGAAGAAACCGGCCCGGGCAAGATGCAGAAAGTGAACTTCCACGGCAACGGCTTCATTGCGTCAGACACCGTTCAGAAGTTCGCGCTGTACCGCTGCGCCGAGCTGGCCAAGGCCCAGAACAAGCCGCACTTTTTGATTTACGACAGCCTGCTGGCGGCTGCGGCTGAAGAGCCGGCGAGGTTGCCCCGGGTGGGTTCGGTCGGCAACAAGCCTTCGGCTTCTGCCTTCATGCTGGTGCTCGACAGCCCCCGCAAAGGTTCTCTCGACACCCAGGCCGTGTTGGTGGAGCTTGATCCGCTGGTCAACCGCCCGGTGGCGAAATGAGAGCGCGCACGATGAAGTTTCACAACGTCGTTCGATGCGTGGCCGCTTGCGTGCCTGCGCTTCTGGTCGGCTGCGCCACCCCGTACGTGCCCTCGGCTGGCGAGACGATGGTGCCCGTCAAGGTGCTTGGCATGGGCGAGCCGCTCATGTGCAAGGCGGGGCAGGTCTACGGGTTGAGCCCCGACAAATCCGGTGTGGCCCTTGTGCCGGTGGGCGACCGCATCAGCGTCGGCTCGTACATGTACTTCGACGGCTACATGGTCAGCCATTCGTGCAGGGTGTGGGTGAGCTTCATTCCGAAAGCGGGAGGCAGCTACGTCACGAACAGTGGTTTGGGCGGCACCCAGCGCTGCTTTGCCGAACTGGTGGTCGAAGACAGCACGAAAGAAACAGGTGTCGCCTTCGAGCCGACGGCTGGCAGGGGCGCCTGCGTCCCGGCGAAGTGAGCGAAGGCGCTGCGCCCGGACCCGTCGGACATATCTGACAACGGGCGCAGCGCCCATACGACAGGCACTGGCGATGTGCTCTGGTTTTTGGGTCGAATGCGCGGATTTACTCTGCGTGCATCGCATCAACAAACAGGAGCCAGCCATGCGTTCGATTCTTTTGTGGGCCATCGGCATTCCGATCCCGATCATCATCCTGATCGCAGTGTTCACCTGACTCGCTTCCCACCTCTCACAACACCACCCGCACGGGCCGGCCGATTCAATCGACGGCATGTTCTCAATCGCCTACCTGCGCATGCGGCGCCGCTTGTCGCCGCCCGCGCTGAAGTTCAGCCTGGGAGGCCCAGGCTGAGGTTTTGCGCCAAGGCCTCAGCGTCCATCAGGCGGCCGACTGCGCGTTGGCCCCCAGCACGGCATTCCGCCGGCGTCGCCGCTTCCTGCAACTGCCACAGCACCCCAAGGCCCGCCAGCTGCAAGGCGTGGTCGAGGCAGACGAGACCTACTTCCTGCGCTCCTACAAAGGTCAACAGACCCAGGGGCGCCAGAGTCGCCGCCGGGGTGGCCATGCCTCCAAGCGCGGCCTGTCCGACGAGCAGTTGCCGGTGCCGGTGGCGCGCGACCGCTCGGGAGCCTGCACGGACTTCATCTTGGCTCGTGCCGACAAGGCGCACACCGTGGCAGCGCTGGCCCCGGTGCTCAGTGCGGATGCGATCCTGTGCACGGACTGCGGTGGCGCGCTGGGGGCTGCAGCCAAACAGTTGGGCGTCGGGCACCACGCGCTGAACCTCTCACCGGGCCTCGGGTGCAGGGGCCTTGGCACATCCAGAACGTCAACGGTTATCACGGCCGGCTCAAGAACTGGATGCGACGCTTCAAGGGTGTGGCCAGTTCCTATCTCGCCAGCCACCTCGGCTGGTTCCGTGCCTTGGATCGGTCCTCCCTGCCTCCTCGCCAGCCCGCGCCATTCCTCGCTTTGGCTGTCGGCGTCTAAGTCCGTCCTCAATCAACGCGCAAAGAGCCTAAAGAAAGGCGGCCTGAGCCGCCTTTCTGGCATGTGCGCACGGTGAGATCAGGTGCCAGTCTGGCTCTACTTTGTTCTTTCCACGGGGCGCTTCGATTGACGCGGTGCATGCACAGGCACCACCTCGCGAACTTTGTCACGACCTGCGGTCGCTTCTGTCTGCGCGTGCAACGGGAACTGCTGCGGGTTCAGAGGCTTGGGGGGCGACTGCGGCTTGGTGGAGCTTTTCGACTGTTTCATGGTGGTTCCAGGTTGTCAGCGCAGTGGGCTGGTTTAGGCGGGCTTCGAGATTTCAGAAAGCGCTTGGGCAGCCGGCCGGATTTCCGAACTCTCGACGGCAAAGTCGCCCAGCGCCACGATGCCGACCAGCCGCTTGTCGC
>JAYSYW010000240.1:0-4145 GCA_043727255.1 Rhizobacter sp.
GGCTGCCTCACGTCTGATTGCTGCCGGCGGCGGCCCGCGACGCGCACAACCGCGACAGGTGGCCGGCCGCGCCCGCGAGATACTTTTCCGGCTTCAGAAACAGGCTGCCCTGGATGGTCGTAAACGACTGCCCGCCGAATTTCTCCTTGAAGCGCGACACCCGCGCGATCGGCCAGTCGTCCGGCACTTCCGGAAACGCCGGCCCGAAGCGGTAGTGCAGGCCCGGCAAAAACTGTCCTCGCTGAGCCCAAATTTCGCTTCGACGCCCCAAGCCCGACAGGCTCCTAGACGACGCGCTGATTGCTCAGGTGCAAGCCACCGACGTGCTGGTGCTGGCCGCGCCCATGTACAACTTCGGCGTCACCACCCAACTGAAGAACTGGATCGACGCCATCGCCCGCGCCAAGGTGACGTTCGCGTACTCCGAGAAAGGCCTCGTCGGTTTGCTGACCGGCAAGAAGGTCAACGTGGCGCTGACCCGGGGCGGCGTGTACCGGGCCACGGCCTTCGACAGGCCAGGCGCCGTACCTGAAGACGGTGCTGGCCTTCCTGGGCATGACGGACGTCGAGTTCATCTATGCCGAAGAGCTGGGCATGGGGCCGGACGCCGAGAAGCAAGGCATTGCCAGCGCCGAACAGCAGATTGACGCGCTGTTTGCAGTCGAAGCCGCCTGAGGGCGCAAGAGTTTCTGCTGCAACCGCATGGCTCCTTCTCCCCGACGAGAGGTGGCCAATTCAAGAAACGCTCAGCTTCTGGGCCTCTTGCCTCTTCTGCCTCTTCTCTCAGCACGCGCCCCGCCAAGCACGGGGCTGCGCTACGCGGCATAACGCGGCATCGGGTCGTGCGTGCGTTCGTAGGCCTCTTGGCAGTTGAGGCAGCGCGCCGCCGCTGGCTGCACCTGCAGGCGCTGGAACGGGATGTCCTTGCCGCAGTCGATGCACTCGCCGTAGCTGCCCGCCGCCATGCGGTCGCGGGCGTTCTGGATGTCTTGCAGCTCTTCCTGGTCGCGCAGCAACTCCACGTGCTGGATGCCGCGCATCAGGTGTTCCTGCCCGCCGGCCACTTCGTCGTCCACCTGTGGTGACACCGCGCTGGGCCGTTCGGCATCGGCTTCTTTTGCCGCACGGACGTCTTCGCGCAGCATGGTTTCGCGCTGTTCCAGCAGATCTTGCAGGGTGCTGATGTGTTGCGTTGTGAGACGGGGCATGGCCTGGCTCCTGGCGAATGGGAATGGCCATCACACGGCAACCGGCGTGCCCGCCCGCCTGTTCAACCGCACGCGCAAGCCCCTGCGCCGTGTGGCGCGCCGGGCGTCGCGCTACCCTGTGCCCCCATCCGGAGACCACCCCATGCCCAGCGAAGCCGCACAAACCCCACCGACGCCCGCCACCCTGCCGCGCCTGTCGGTCCCCAAAGACAAACTCAAGTTCGTGCTGCTTGAGGGCATTCACCCTTGGGCGGTGGACGCGCTTCAGCAAGACGGTTACTCGCAGGTGCTGACCTCGCCCAAGGCGCTGGCCGGGGCCGAGCTGATCGACGCGATCGGCGATGCGCATTTCGTGGGCATTCGTTCGCGCACGCACCTGACGGCCGAGGTGCTGGCGCAGGCGCCCAAGCTCGCCGCCATCGGGTGCTTTTGCATCGGCACCAATCAGGTGGACTTGCACGCGGCCATGCTGCGCGGCGTGCCCGTGTTCAACGCGCCGTTCTCCAACACCCGCAGCGTGGCCGAGCTGGTGCTGGCCGAGCTGATTCTGTTGATGCGTGGCATTCCGCAGAAGAACGCCGTGCTGCACCGGGGCGGCTGGACCAAAAGCGCCGCCGACTCGTACGAGGTGCGCGGCAAGACGCTGGGCATCGTCGGCTACGGCCACATCGGCACGCAGATCGGTGTGCTGGCCGAACAGCTGGGCATGCAGGTGGTGTTCTATGACATCGACGCCAAGCTCTCGCTCGGCAACGCGCGCCAGGTGCCCACGCTCGACGCGTTGCTGCAGGTGGCCGACGTGGTGAGCCTGCACGTGCCCGAAACCCCGCAGACGCAGAACCTGATGGGCGCCGAGCAAATCACGCGCATGAAGCCCGGCAGCCATTTGATCAATGCCTCGCGCGGCACGGTGGTGGACATCGACGCGTTGGCCGCCGCGCTCGAATCGCGCCACCTGCACGGCGCGGCGATCGACGTGTTTCCGGTCGAGCCGCAGGGCAACGACGCGGTGTTCGAGTCGCCCTTGGTGAAGTTCGACAACGTGATCCTCACGCCGCACATCGGGGGCTCGACCGCCGAGGCGCAGGCCAACATCGGCCGCGAGGTGGCGGCCAAGCTCATCCGCTACAGCAACAACGGCTCGACGGTGTCGGCCGTCAACTTCCCTGAAGTGACGCTGCCCGAGCACAGCGGCCGCAGCCGTCTGCTGCACATCCACCGCAACGTGCCGGGTGTGCTGGCGCGGGTGAACGAACGCTTCTCGGCGGCGGGCATCAACATCGCGGCGCAGTACCTGCGCACCAACGACGACGTGGGCTACGTGGTGATCGACGTGGACAGCGCGGCCAGCGACGTGGCGCTGAGCGAGCTGTGTGCCATTCCGGGGACGTTGCGGTGCCGGGTGTTGTATTGATTGAGGTGTGATGCTGGTTTGGGCCTGCGACGTTCGGTGCAGGCCCTTCGATACCTCAGGGCGAACGGGGTTTTGTGTGAACCAAACCCCAAACCCCGAACCCCGAACCCGTTCGGGCTGAAGTATCGAAGCCCCACTCAGTCCTCGCCAAGCCCAACGCGAGCCGGGCTCACCCCGCCATCACATGACGCTGCACACACTTGCCCAGCGCCGCCTTGCCCGCACGTTGCAGTTGGGTCAGCAGCGCATGGCTGGCGCGTGAGGCGGACAGTTCGGCGGCGTAGCGAGCTTCCACGTCTTGCCGCAGGCGCAGCCACAAATGCGCCGTCACTTCCGCATCGGCAAGCGCCCGGTGGGCGCGGCCGGCGCTGGGCAGCGCGTGCCACGAGGCCAGCGTGCCGAGCTTGTGGTTGGGGGCTTCGGGGTAGAGCCGGCGCGACAGCAGCAGCGTGCACGCGAACTGATGGGCGTCGTCGGCTGCGCAGCCGGCGCGGGTGGCCTCAGCCTGCCAGAAGCCCCGGTCAAAGGCGGCGTTGTGCGCCACCAGCGGGCAGCCGGCGGTGAAGCGCATCACCTCGCGCATCACGACTTCAGCCGCCGGGGCGCTTTGCAGCATGCGGTTGCTGATGCCGGTCAGGTGCTCAATGAAGGGCGGCACCCAGGCGCCGCTGTTCATCAGGCTTTGGTAGCGGCCGACGATCACCCCGCCTTGCACCAGCACCGCCGCCACCTCGGTCGCGCGCGAACCCATGGCGGGCGACACGCCGGTGGTTTCAAAGTCGATGACGGCGATGGTTTCCATGGACGGCAAACAGGTGAACTGGTGGGCAAAGTGGGCTCGCATCATGCCGCAGGGCCGCGCGCAGGCGCATAGCATTTGCGGATGCTGCAAACGGCCTCGTCCATCCACCCGCTCTGGTTTTCGGTCACGCGCCTCGGCGAGGCGCAGATGGTGCTGCCCGCCACGCTGGCGCTGTCTTGGTGGGTGGCGCGCCAGGCCGATCTGCGCGGGATGTTCGTGCGCTGGGCGCTGCTGCTTGGGGTTGCGGTGCTGCTCACCACCGTCACCAAGGTCGCCTTCATCGGCTGGGGCCATGGCATTGCCGCGCTCGACTTCACCGGCATCTCTGGCCACGCCATGTTCGCGGCCGCCGCCTACCCGCTGTTGCTGCGGCTGCTGCTGGCCTTTCACACCGACGGGTGGCAACGCGCCGCCTGGGTCGGCGGCTTTGCGCTGGCGGCGGTGGTGGCGGTGTCGCGCGTGGTGGTGGGCGCACATTCCACGTCCGAGATCGTGGCCGGCTTCGTGGTGGGCGGGTTGGTGGGCATGGGTGCGCTGTCGCACTGGCGAGTGCGCGACGTGGCGCCTTCATTGGTGATGCCGCTGGTGCTGGTGCTGTGGTTCGTTTTTCACCTGCCCACCGAAGGCGGGGTGCCTTCAATCAACACACACGGTTTGGTGACGCGCCTGGCGCTGCTGATGTCGTCGCGCGACGAGCCCTTCACACGGCAAGACCTGCATC
>JAYSYW010000241.1:0-20591 GCA_043727255.1 Rhizobacter sp.
GGCTTGGGGCGTCGAAGCGAAATTTGGGCTCAGCGAGGACAGTTTTTGCCGGGTTCGCAGGCCCATAGCCGTAGCTATGGGACAAGAAGCCGGTGAAAAATGGACCGCTGCGGCCAAATTGCAGCCGACGCTCCCCCCAGCCCGACAGGCTCCTAGGGACGTGGGTCTTGGGCCACACCGCCTCACACGCGCATTGCCGAGGCTTTGCTCGAAGGGTTACCCTTGCCGCCGCTTTGCGCCGGCACGTGCCGGCCCCTCCACTTTCTGAAGGACGCCCCCATGACCCGCACCCTCCGCCCCTCGCTGCTGGCCCTTGCACTCATCGCCGCCGCACCGCTTGCCCACGCTGGCGACTTGAACGCCTTGCAACTGCTGAACCAGGCGCAGTTCCGGCTGCTGTCGGAAGACCTGGGCTCGGCGCTGTCGTACAAGGGGCTGATCCCGGCCGAGAGCATGGGCATCACCGGCTTCGACATCGGCATTGCCGTCACCGGCACCGAGCTGGAACACAAAGACCAATGGGCGCAAGCCTTCAGCGGCAGCATCCCAAGCACGCTGCCGGTGCCCACGATCCGCGTGCACAAGGGCTTGCCGTTCAACATCGACATCGGCGCCTCGCTCGCCGCCGTGCCGTCCAGCAACATCCGCGTGGCGGGCGGCGAACTGCGCTGGGCCGTGCTGCCGGGCAGCACGGTGCTCCCGGCCGTGGCCATTCGCGGCAGCGTGACAGCGCTGTCGGGCGTCAACCAGTTGAAGCTGCGCACCACTGGGCTGGACGTGTCGGTGTCGAAGGGCTTTGCACTGTTCACACCGTATGCCGGCATCGGCACCGTGCAGACCACCAGCACGCCCGACGCATCAACCGGCAAGACCAAGGAAAGCTTCTCGCAAAGCAAGGTCTTCGCGGGCCTGAACGTCAACTTCGGCCTGACCAACTTCGCGTTTGAAGCCGACAAAACCGGTGACGCCACCAGCTACGGCGTGAAGATGGGCTTCCGCTTCTGAGCCTGAACACAGGCGGCGGCGACCTTGCCGCCGCAGTGACAGCAGGGGCGCGTTGATTTGGCTACATTGCCCCGATGAACGCCCCCGCTGCCAGCCCCTTCAAGCCCTTGTCGATGACACAGGTGCTGCTGTGCGGCGCCATGATCGTCACGCTGTCGATGGGCATTCGACACGGCTTCGGCCTGTGGCTGCAACCCATCACGATGGATCGCGGTTGGACACGCGAAACCTTCGCCTTCGCGCTGGCCATTCAAAACCTCGCCTGGGGCATCACCAGCCCGCTGGCCGGCATGCTGGCAGACAAATACGGCGCCTTCCGCGTGCTGGTGGTCGGCAGCCTGTTCTACGCCGGGGGCCTGGTGTTGATGGCGCTGGCGACCTCGGGCCTGGCGTTCACGGGCAGCGCAGGGCTCATGTTGGGCATGGCGCAATCGGGCACCACTTATGCGGTGGTCTACGGCGTCATCAGCCGCAACGTGGCGCCCGAAAAGCGCAGTTGGGCGATGGGCGTGGCGGCAGCGGCCGGCTCGTTCGGGCAGTTCTTGATGGTGCCGGTTGAAAACTGGTTGATCGGCGGCTTTGGCTGGCAGCAAGCGCTGTTCATGCTGGGCTGCCTGTCGCTGGCCATCGTGCCGCTGGCCTGGGGCCTGCGCGAACCCAATATGCAACGCCACGCCGGGTCACAGCAAAGCATTGCCGCCGCAGTGCGCGAAGCCTTCGGCTACCGGAGCTTCCTGCTGCTGATGGCGGGCTACTTCGTCTGCGGCTTCCAGGTGGTGTTCATCGGCGTGCACATGCCGAGCTACCTGAAAGACAACGGCCTGACACCCGACGTGGCCACCACCGCGCTGGCGCTGATCGGCCTGTTCAATGTGATCGGCACTTACATGGCCGGCTCTTTGGGTGAACGCATGCCCAAGCGCCACATCCTGTCGTCGATCTACCTGCTGCGCTCGGTGACCATCGTGGTGTTCTTGACGGTGCCGCTGTCGCCCTGGAGCGTGTATGTGTTTTCGGCGGTGATGGGCGTGCTGTGGCTGTCCACCGTGCCGCCCACCAACGCGGTGGTGGCGCAGATTTTTGGCGTGCAGTACCTGTCGATGCTGAGCGGCTTTGTGTTCTTCAGCCACCAGATCGGCTCGTTCCTCGGCGTGTGGCTGGGCGGCCGGCTGTACGACACCACCGGCAGCTACAACGTGGTGTGGTGGATCGCCGTGGCGCTGGGCGTGTTTGCCGCGCTCATCAACCTGCCGGTGCGCGAAACGGCCATCGTGCGCCCGCAGCCGCAGGCGGCATGAGATGAAGCCGCGTCGCATCTTGGCGTGGTCGGTGGCTGCGGTCGCGCTGGTCGCGGTGTTTGCCGCCTACCTTCGGCCCGACATGGCCTTCACCCTCGCCACCCAACTGTGGAATTGTTTTTGACATGCAAGTCATCGTGATCACCGGCGCGTCCGACGGCATTGGCGCCGAGATGGCCCGCCAGTGGGCCGAACGCGAGGGCGCGGGTGTGGCCTTGGTGCTGGCCGCGCGCAACGTCGTCAAGCTGGAAGGCGTGGCGCAGGCCTGCCGGCGGCATGGCGCGCAAGTGCAGGTGCAACGCTGCGATGTGGGCGTGCAAGCCGACTGCATCGCCTTGGTCAACGCCGCCGTGCGGGCCTTCGGCCGCATCGACACGCTGCTCAACAACGCCGGCATGTCGGCCCAGGCGCTGCTGGGTGATGTCACCGACCTGGGCTGGTACGAAACGCTGATGCGCATCAACCACTGGGGCAGCGTGTGGTGCACCCACGCGGCCTTGCCGCATTTGACGGCGAGCCGGGGGCGCATCGTGGCGGTGTCGAGCCTGGCCGGGTTGGTGGGCGTGCCAGGCCGCACGGCCTACAGCAGCAGCAAGTTCGCCATGACGGGCTTCTTTGAGGCACTGCGTGTCGAGGTGGCCGCTGCAGGTGTCAGCGTGACCATCGCCTACCCCGGCGTGGTGGCCACCCACATCCGCCACCGGGGCTTCAACGCAAAAGGCCAGGCAGCCGGCCGCAGTGGGCTCGACGAAGCCGGGGCCATGAGCGTCGAGACCTGCGCCCGGCTCATCATCAAAGGCAGCGAAGCACGCCGCCGTGACGTGGTGATGAGCGCCAAGGGCAAGCTCGGCCGCTGGCTGAAGCTGATCGCACCCCGGCTGGTGGACCACTTGGCGCTGAAGGCGCTGAACCAGCACGCCCGGCCGCAATGAACAACCCTTCGGCCTGGGTTGAACGCTGGTCGCATTTGGTGCCACCCGGCGCACACGTGCTCGACGTCGCGTGCGGGGCGGGCCGGCATGTGCGTTGGTTCGCCGAGCGTGGCTGCCGCGTGACGGCACTGGACCGCAACGCCGAAGCGGTAGAGCCCTTGCGCGCGGTCGCTGAAGTCGTGGTGGCCGACATCGAGAACGGCCCCTGGCCGCTGCCCGGCCGGCGCTTCGATGCCGTGGTGGTTACGAACTACCTGTGGCGCCCGCTGCTGCCCACGCTGCTTGAGGCCGTCAACGAAGGCGGAGTGCTGATCTACGAAACCTTCGCCGAGGGCAACCAGGCGTTCGGGCGCCCCAGCAACCCCGACTTCCTGTTGCGTCGGGGCGAACTGCTGGCGCTGGCAAGCGACCTGCGCGTCGTGGCCTTTGAGGACGGCTTTCTGCCCGCGCCCGAGCGTTGTGTGCAACGCTTGGCGGCCGTGCGCACGCCAGCGGGCCAAAGCCCTGAAACACACCACCCCCTGATCGCCAAAGCCCCTGCGGTCGGTGGCTAAAATCGCGCGATTCCAAGGATCACCCCATGAAACCCATTGTTGGCAGCATCGTCGCGCTCATCACGCCGATGCAGGAAGACGGCAGCGTTGACTTCGGCGCCCTGCGTCGCCTGATTGATTGGCACATCGCCGAAGGCACCCAGTGCATCTGCGTGGTTGGCACCACAGGCGAATCGCCCACCGTGTCGGTCGAAGAACACTGCGAAATCATTCGCGTGGCGGTGGAACAGACTGCGGGCCGCGTGCCCGTGATGGCTGGCACCGGCGCGAACGCCACACGCGAAGCGATCGAGTTGTCGCTCTATGCCAAGAAGGCCGGCGCCGATTGCACGCTGTCGGTCGTGCCTTACTACAACAAGCCGTCGCAGGAAGGCATTTACGCGCACTTCAAGGCGATCGCCGAAGCAGCCGACATCCCGATGGTTTTGTACAACGTGCCCGGCCGAACGGTGGCCGACATGTTGCCGGAAACCACACTGCGGCTGGCGCAGATCCCCGGGATCATCGGCATCAAAGAAGCCACCGGCAACATCGAGCGCGCCTGCTGGCTGATCAAGAACGCGCCCAAGGGCTTCGCGATTTATTCGGGCGACGACCCGACCGCGATCGCACTCATGCTGCTGGGCGGCCATGGCAACGTCAGCGTCACGGCCAACGTGGCCCCACGTGCGATGCACGATCTGTGCAAGGCGGCCCTGGCCGGCCAAGCGCACGAAGCCATGCAGATCCACATGAAGTTGCTGTCGCTGCACAAGAACCTCTTCCTCGAACCGAGCCCAGGACCCACCAAATGGGCACTGGCGCGCATGGGCCGTTGCGGCGAAACGCTGCGCCTGCCGATTCAACCCATCAGCACCTCGGCCCAAGCCGTGATGGAACAAGCGCTGCGCGAAGCAGGTCTGATCTGACCTCTGCACGGCGCGGGCACCACCCGCGCCGTCGCTCGCAACCCGCCCAGCCCGATGGCAGCCGCTGCGCTGCCACTCCCCCGGAGATGCTCAACGTGACCCGTTCCCCCCTCGCCCGCCCCGCACTTGCCGCCGCAGTTTTGACCCTGGTCGGCCTGTCCGCCTGCGGATCGCTTCAAGGCGTCGCCGACAACAAGATTGATTACCGCGGAACGAAGATCAAGCAAAGCTCGCTGGACGTGCCGCCCGACCTGACGCAACTCAGCGCCGAGGCCGGTCGCTTCCAACCGCAGGGCGGCGTCATCAGCGCCACCAATTTCCAGTCGACCACCAACACGCCCGCAGCGGCTGCCGCCAGCTCACTCGTGGCACCCCAGGCGGCCGGGCTGTTCCGCATCGAACGCAGCGGCAACGTGCGCTGGCTCGCCACCTCGCTGACGGCTGAACAACTGTGGCCGCAACTGCAGGCGTTCTTCAAGGAGCGCGGCATGACGCTGGTGGTCGATCAGCCCGACGTGGGCACGATGGAAACCGAGTGGGCCGAGAACCGAGCCAAGCTGTCGAACGACATCATTCGCCGCACGCTCGGCAGGGTGCTCGACTCGCTGTACTCCACCGGCGAACGCGACAAGTTCCGCGTGCGTGTCGAGCGCGTGACCGGCGGGTCCGAGGTGTTCATCACCCACAAGGGCATGGAAGAGATCTATTCCGGCACCGCCAAGGAAACCACGGTGTGGCAAGCCCGAGCGCGGGACCCGCAGCTCGAAGCAGACATGCTGTCGCGCGTGATGCTTCGCTTGGGCGCCACGCCTGATCAAGCGCGCACCGCCGAGGCCAGCGCTGCACCGGCTGCTGCCGCCACGGCGACAGCCCGCGCACGGGTGCTCGAAGGCCGCCCGGCAGCAACGTTGCAAGTCGATGACGGCTTCGACCGCGCTTGGCGCCGAGTCGGGCTGGCGCTGGACCGCAGCGGCTTCACCGTCGAAGACCGTGACCGCGCGCAAGGCGTGTACTTCGTGCGCTATGTCGATCCGGCGCAGGCCGGCAAGGAAGAGCCGGGCTTCTTCAGCCGCATCTTCAGCAGCAAAGACAAGGGCCCGACCGGCCCGGTGCGCTATCGCGTGACGGTCCAGACCACGGGCGATACCAGCACGGTCTCGGTACAAAACGCCCAAGGCGCACCTGAAAACGGTGAAGCCGGCCAGCGCATCGTGGCGCTGCTGGTGCAAGACCTGAAGTAAGCCCCGCTGCTTAGAACTTGGCGCATCGGCGCACACATGCGCTTTTGCAGCCTGGGCAGCGGCAGCACGGGCAATGCCACCTTGGTGGAGGCCCGTAACAGCAGCACGGTCACCCGCGTGTTGATCGACTGCGGGTTCTCGCTGCGCGAACTGGAATCGCGCCTCGCGCGCATTTCGCTGTCGGCCGCCGACATCGACGCCGTCTTCATCACCCACGAGCATGGCGACCATGTCGGCTGCGCACTGACCCTGGCCCGGCGACATGGCTGCGCGTTGTGGATGAGCCGGGGCACGTGGCGAGCCCTGGGTGAGCCAGAGGGCACCCCGGTGCATTTCGCACGCGACGGTGAAATGCTGGACGTGCGCGACCTTCGCCTCACGCCCTTCACCGTGCCGCATGACGCGAATGAGCCCCTGCAACTGCGCCTTACTGACGGTCAATCGCACCTGGGAGTTCTGACGGACGTGGGCTGTTCAACACCCCATCTGCTGTCGCACCTGCAGCGCTGCGATGCCTTGCTGCTGGAATGCAACCATGACCGCGCGCTGCTGGCCGCGTCACCGTACCCAGCTTCATTGAAGCAGCGAATCGGCGGCCGGCTGGGGCATCTGGCCAATGACGCGGCGGCGGAGATTCTTCGCGGCTGCTTTCACCCCGGAATGCGGCATCTCGTGGCTGCCCACCTGAGCACGCAAAACAATCATCCCGACTTGGCGCGAGAAACTCTTGCAGCCGTCACCGGCGGTTCTCCGCACGAGGTGATCGTGGCTGACCCTTCTCGGGGTTTCGACTGGCTGGCTTTGAGTTAATCGGTGCCCACGGGAAACCAAGCCTGGCCGGTACGAGAAAAACGAAGACGAAAAAAAGCCGCCCGAAGGCGGCTTTTTTGATGAGCTGATTCGAATTACTTCGAAGCGGCAGCGTCAACAGCCGAAGCGGCAGCGTCAGTAGCGCTAGAAGCGGCAGCAACAGCGCCAGAAGCGGCTTCAGTCACGGCCGATGCAGCTTCAACAACAGCCGAAGCGGCTTCAACAACAGCGGCGGGAGCAACAGGCGCCTCTTCGGGCTTCTTGCCGCAAGCGGCCAGGGCGAAAGCAGCAACCAGGGAAGCCAACACAAGCGACTTATTCATTACTTATCCTCAATAAGGGTCAGACAATTACCGGTAATTGCGGGAACCCTCCTAGCGGCCGATCCCCAGCTCATTCAGACATCAAAAGCTCGAGCGTTCCGATGTCAGCCTGCGAGTATACCCGGCATAGGGAACCTCCCTACAACCCAGCAATAGTTGATGGAAACGATGCTTCAGACCGTTGCAGACACGCATCAAGCAACTCTCGCGAATGCACCAAGTCGACAGTCTCACTGGAGACGATCGCGCGGTAGTGCACCGGGTCGATGAGACGGAGGGTCACCAGCCCGGGCACGATCAACATACTGGGGAATTGGCCCGCTTCGGCCTCGGTGAATGCCCTGCACTCCACGACATGGGCCCACTGGCGCCGCCACGCCACCCAGCGCGGGTGGCGCCTCGAAACCTCGTCGTAATGCAGTGCCAACACCGTGAACTTGCGGTGTGCATAAGCCCACTGCTTCAAATTTTCAACAACCGCCTGCTCACCCAGCGGCCAGTCGGCGAAGTCGATGTCGCTGATGAAGATTTCGCGGCTGCCCGCCACGCTCGCCTGAGCGAAAGCCTCACGCACCGCCTCGTAAAAATCACTGCGCGACGTGAGGATGCGATGGGTCGGGTTGCCTTCATTCATCTTTTGCCTCCTTCGCCGTGGTCAGCGGGTGAAGCCAGCCGGCCTGAGCCCAGTCATCCAACAGTTCCGACGCGCCCTCACTCAGTTGGCGCACCTTGGTGGCAGGCAGATTGCGCTCGTCGGCAAGGCTGCGCATCAGGCGCGCGTCGCGTCCGCCAGCTTGAAACGACTCGCCGTTGATGAATACATGATGATCGTCATACATCATCTTTGTTCGGCGATCGAGCCTGACACCGAGGCCGTCGGCCACCGACTCTCCAGCCTCGAACCACACGCGCGGCTTGGGTTCGCTGAGCACCTCGCCCAGGGCACAAGCCAACGCCTTTGAATCGCGCAACCAGCGCGCCGCGGCGTCGGTGGCAAAAGCTTGCAGGGCCAAGGGCACGCGCCCGGGTTCGTCGGTCGCGTGCTGAGCGGGGTCGCGGTAAAGCGGGTCGCCCTGGGGCGGCTCGGCGTCGTCAAGCAGGCGTTGCAACAACTCGCGCCCCAGCTCACTGCGCGGTGCAGCGCGAAAGCCTATCGATGCCGTCATGCACTCGCCTTCTGCCACGCCGTCGTGCGCCCAAAGCGGCGGCAGGTACAGCATGTCACCGGGTTCGAGCAGCCATTCTTCTTCGGGCTGAAAGTTTTGCAAGATGCGCAACGGCACGTCGGGCTGCAAGGTCGCGTCGGTCAGCGGGCCGATGCGCCAGCGGCGCCGGCCCTGCACTTGCAGCAGAAACACATCGTAGGAATCAACATGCGGCCCGACCCCGCCGCCATCACTTGCCCACGAGACCATCAGGTCGTCGAGACGCGCATCGGGCACGAAACGAAACTTGGACAACAGGCTGTGTGCGGCATCGAGGTGCAGGTCAAGGCCTTGAACCAGCATCGTCCAGCCTGGCTTCGAAATCGCCGGCAGCGCGCGCCTCTGCAGGGGCCCCTGCCGCAGCCGCCATTGCGCGCCGTCTCGCACGATCAGACGAGACTCGACTTCATCGCGCGCAGCCAGCGCAAACAGCTCGTTGCGACTCGGCAAAGGCAACGCGTCGGGCACGGCCTGACGAATCAGCAAAGGCATTTTTTGCCAGTACCGGCGCATGAAAATTTGGGGGGAAAGCCCTCCCAGCAAGGGCGTTGGCAAGCTGATGTCCATCGGGTGATTGTGCGATCATCGCGCGATGATTATTTCTGCCCCCTGTGTCGTCAGCCTGACATGGCGACTCGAAGACGCCCAAGGTCAATTGATCGACGAACTGGACGTGCCGCTCGAATTCTTTGTTGGCGGCGACGACCTGCTAACCAAGGTGGAAGAGGCCTTGACGGGTCAGGAAACCGGCTTTCAAACCCGCTTGCACCTCGACCCTGAACACGCCTTCGGCGAGTATCAGCCCCAGCTCGTGTTCTTCGAGGAACGCTCACTCTTCCCTGAGCAAATCGAACCCGGCATGCAGTTCGATGGCCCGCCTGAAGGCGCCACAACCGAAGGCCTGCCGGCCGATGCCGTCTACACCGTGACCGATGTGTTCCCGAACCACGTGGTGCTGGACGGCAACCACCCGCTGGCAGGCATCGCCTTGCGCTTGGACGTGATCGTGCGCGATGTGCGCGAGGCGACCGAAGCCGAGATCGAATCCGGCAGCGTCAGCGAACCCGCCATCAGCGTGATGAGCGGCACTCCGGCCGACAGCACGCTGCACTGAGCGGCAGCGCAGCCCGCTTCAGTGCTTGCCGGTGGACCCAAAACCACCGGCGCCTCGATCGGACGACTCGAACGAATCGACCTGCCGAAAGGTCGCCTGCACCACTGGCACGATGACGAGTTGCGCAATGCGCTCCATCGGCTGAATGGTGAACGCGGCTTGGCCCCGGTTCCAGCAGCTCACCATCAACTGCCCCTGGTAGTCGGAGTCGATCAGCCCCACCAGATTGCCGAGCACGATGCCGTGTTTGTGGCCGAGGCCTGAGCGCGGCAAGATGATTGCCGCCAGCCCAGGGTCGGCCACATGGATGGCCAGGCCGGTGGGGATGAGTTCGGTCTGGCCGGGCAACAGCAGCAGGGGCGCATCGAGGCACGCACGCAGGTCAAGGCCGGCGCTTCCCGGTGTGGCATAGACGGGCAAGCTGTCGGCCATGCGGGCGTCGAGCACTTTCAGGTCGATGGTCGTGGTGGTCATGGGGTCAATGTGGAAAGGCGCGTGGCGATCTCTTGCATCAGCGCGCGGGCCAGGGTCAGCTTGTCGGCTTGCTCCAGTTGCCGATGGCCGGTGGCATCGACCAGCAACAGCGCGTTGTCGTCGCGGCCGAAGGTGGCCGGGCCGAGGTTGCCCACGATCAGCGGCAGCTTCTTGCGCTCCAGCTTTTCGCGCGCGTGCTTCAGCAGGTCTTGGCTTTCAGCCGCAAAGCCGACGCAGTAAGGGGGCTTGGGCAGGTTGGCGACGGCGGCCAGGATGTCCGGGTTTTCGGTCAACTCGAAAGTGGGTGCCACTTTGCTGCCGTTCTTCTTGATCTTGTGTTCAGACAGCTCGGCCGGTCGCCAGTCGGCCACGGCGGCGGTGGCGATGAACACGCTGTGCTGTTCAGCTTGGGGCAGCACCGCGTCGAACATCTGTTGCGCTGTCTGCACGTCGATGCGCTCCACGCCCCGTGGCGTGGGCAGGTGCACCGGGCCGGCGACCAGTGTGACCTGCGCGCCGGATTCTTGCGCCGCGCGGGCCAGCGCAAAACCCATCTTGCCGCTCGACAAATTGGTGATGCCGCGCACCGGATCGATGGGCTCGAAGGTCGGGCCGGCGGTGATCAGCACGCGCTGGCCTTGCAGTACCTTGGGTGAGAAAAAACTGACCAATTCAGCCAGCAGTTCTTCGGCCTCCAACATGCGGCCGTCGCCGAATTCGCCGCAGGCCTGGTCGCCATGGCCGGGGCCGAGCACGGTGGTGCCGTCGGCGCGCAACTGCGCCACGTTGCGCTGTGTGGCCGGGTGAGCCCACATCTCGCGGTTCATCGCGGGCGCCACCAGCAAGGGGCAACTCTCGACCGGCCGGGCCAGGCACAGCAGGCTCAGCAAATCGTCGGCGCGGCCGTGCAGCAGCTTGGCGATGAAGTCGGCGCTGGCCGGGGCGATCAACACCGCGTTGGCCTCGCGGGTGAGGTTGATGTGCGCCATGCTGTTGGGTTCGCGCGCGTCCCACTGGCTGGTGTAGACGCTGCGGTTCGACAGCGCCTGCAGCGTGGTCGCTGTGATGAAGTGCTCGGCCGCTTCCGTCATCACCACCTGCACCGTGCCGCCGGCCTTGACGATGGCGCGCACAAGCTCGGCCGACTTGTAGCAGGCGATGCCACCGCTCAGGCCCAGCACGATGTGCCGGCCTGCCAGATCGAGTCGTTCACTCATGTGCGCCTCAGCCGGTGATTTCGCGGGCGGTGATGGTGTATTTGAAGTTGTCCGGATCAAGCGGGTCATAGCGAGCATTGGCGTTTTCGGCCTGTGGGTACATCAGAAAACCCAGCTTCGGTCCACTCGAATTCGGCAGCGCCACGTCGTGCGCGGTGTTGAAGCCGACCCAGTTGCCTTCCCAGCCGCCAAAGAGCCCACGGCGCACCGGGGCCACCACTGGGTGGTTGATGTCTTTGATCCACTCTGGCGTTTCCTGGCGCATCACCTTGCCCACGTCGGCCGGGTCCATCGCCACCCAGCCGTGACCGGCAAGAAACACTTCCGCGCGGCAGTGCTGCGCACCTTGCAGCTTGGCCGGGTTGCCGCCGAGTTCGCGGTAGCCAAAGGCCGAGGGCACCACGCGGATGCCGTACACGTCACGCGCCGGCACACCCACGGCGCGGCACAGGCCGACGAACAAGGCATTGATGTCGCCGCACTTGCCGCCGAAGTTTTCAGTTTCGAGCATGGTCTTGATGTCGCCGACGCCACAGCCGCGCACCTTCGGGTCACGGTAGGTGCGGCTCACCACCCAGTCGTAGACGCCACGCACCTTGTCGGTGTCGGTCTTGGCGCCCTTGGTGGCGGCGCGGGCCGTGTCGCGCACGATGCCGTCGGTGGGCATCAGGTCGGTGGGCTGCGTCCACACCTTCAGGCTGGCGGCGTCTTCCACGACCTTTACCTTGTGGCCCCAGTCAACGGCGCGGCTGCGTGTTTGCACGCGGCTGGTGAGCTGCACGGTGGGCACCGGGGTGTCAGCGGCGAACTCGGCGTAGAGCATCTTCGCGCCGTAATGCGTGTCGCTCACCATGCGCGCGGCGCTCGCGTTGCCCGACCACGCGCTGTCGAGGGAACGCTGAAAGTCGCCATCGACCGACGGCACCGGCAGCCACACGCGCGACACGCCTTGTGGCTTGGCCACTTCCACCCGCGTCGTCAACTCGAAAGTGCGCCAGGCACCTGGCTGTGGCTCGAAACGACGTTCGGCCTGCGCGAAGCTGCTGAGCGGCAAAGCGCCAACGGCCAGCGTGGCGCCGGCCTGCGACAACCATTCGCGGCGGGTGAAGTGAGACATGGGCACAGCCTTTTTGACGGAAGAAATCTGGCGCGATTATGGCCGTCGGTCATCGGCCACAACGCCATCAACGGCGTGGAGGAGCCGCCAGCAAATCGCGCATCAAACCCCGCGCCAACGGGCCCGTCCAATCGCACTCACCGAGCACGCTCACACGCGGCCGGCCCTGCGCGTCGACCAGCACGGTGGTCGGGAACATGCGCGGCGTCCAGGCCCCAGTTGCCGTGCCATCCACATCGCGCAGCACGGGCAGCGTCATGCCCAGTTGATCGACGAAGCGGCGAATGGCCAGCAGGCCTTCCTGGTGGTTGACGGTCAACACCGTCACCGGGTCGTCCGCATGGCGGGTCGCCAGCAGTTCGAGCGAAGGCATTTCGGAGCGGCAAGGCTCGCACCACGTGGCCCAGAAATTCAGCACCACCGCGCGGCCGCGCAGGCGGTGCAAGTCCCAGCGCTTGCCGTCCATGTCGTGCAACACCAACCGGGGTGTCGGCTTGCCCTGGGGCCACGGCCGCACGATGGGCGAGGCCGCCGCCGGGGTTGGCAACAGGCACAACGCGGCGAGTGCGAAGCCGCATGTGCGACGCGTGAAAGACGTTGCGGGCAACATGTGCGGATTGTGGTGGACACCCGGGCATGCACATTGCCAGCCCGGGCTGGCGCGTCAGGCCTCCCACCTGGCACCCACCCCTCGCCCACCGCCCCGCACAGGGCCACCTTCACTTACCTGGAACCACCCCATGAACGCAGCCCGCCAGCCCCGTTTCATCCAGACCCATGCCGACGACGACGCCGCCGCGACGCGTCATGAACTGATCACCGGGCTGACATCAAAACACGCCGTGGTGGCGCCCAAGTTCTTCTATGACCGGCTCGGCTCTCACCTGTTCGAGGCCATCACCGAACTGCCCGAGTACTACCCCACACGCACCGAAGCGGCCATTTTCAGCGCGCACAAACATGAGATGGCCGCCTCCATTGGACCCGGCTCGACGCTCATCGACCTGGGTGCTGGCAACTGCGCCAAGGCCATGAGCCTGTTCGATGCGCTGCACCCCGCGCGCTACGTGGCGATCGACATCTCGGTCGCCTTCCTGGGCGAAGCTTTGCAAGGCGTGCAGCAGAAATATCCGCAGCTCGACGTGACCGGCCTCGGGCTCGACTTTTCCACCGCGCTCACGCTGCCGAACGAACTGCTGCGGGGCCGCCCGGTGTTTTTCTACCCCGGCTCCAGCATCGGCAACTTCGCGCCGCACGAAGCCGGGCGGCTGCTGGCCAGCGTGCGCGAGCAAGCCCACGGCGGCGGCCTCTTGATCGGGGTGGACCTTGTGAAGCCAACCGCCCTGCTAGAGGCCGCTTACGACGACTCGCTTGGCGTTACCGCGGCGTTCAACCGCAACGCGCTGCGCAACATCAACCGGCTGATCGGCAGCAACTTCAACCCGGCGCAGTGGCGCCATGTGGCGCTGTTCAACGAACCGCTCTCGCGCATCGAGATGCACCTGGAGGCCACCCAAGACCTGTCGGTGCAATGGCCCGCGCACGAACGAAAGTTCAGCGCTGGCGAGCGCATTCACACCGAGTGCTCGTACAAGCACCGCATCAACAGCTTCGACCAACTGCTGCGCGAAGCCGGCTTTCGGCAAAGCCAGCACTGGACGGATGAGCAAGAAGGCTTTGCCGTGTTCTGGGCACAACCTTGATGCGTCAGTTGATTTACTCAGTTTTCAGGAATTCCTGAATATTCACAAATAGAATCCCGGCCATCGGGACAGCCGCGTTCGCCGCCTCGGCCTCGAAGAAGCGCCCACCCCGTCGGGGTTGCCGCTCTCTTCACCCTCAAAGGCTTCGCAGGATCGCCACATGGTCACCACAGTCGCCTGGATTCTTTTCGCGCCATGACGCCGATGTCACCGCTGATCCGCAGCTTCGTTAGCCACTTCGGCGAGATGGGCAGCCGCTGGGGCATCAACCGCACGGTGGGCCAGATCTACGCGCTGATTTTTGTGTCGCCCCGCGCCTTGAATGCCGATGAGATTGGCGAGGCGCTGGAGTTTTCGCGCTCCAACGTGAGCATGGGATTGAAGGAGTTGCAGGCTTGGCGGTTGGTCATGCTGCGCCACCAGGCCGGTGACAGGCGCGAGTACTTCGAAGCACCCACCGACGCGTGGGAAATCTTCCGCACGCTGGCTGAAGAACGCCGCCGGCGCGAGATCGAACCCACCTTGTCGATGCTGCGCAGCGCCTTGCTGGAAGAACCCGCCAACGACGAAGACCGCATCGCGCAAGAACGCATGAAAAGCATGCACGACCTCATCGAGCTGATGACGACCTGGTTCGATGACGTGCGCAGCATGGACCAGAAGACCCTGGCCCAATTGATGAAGATGGGCTCGAAGGTGCAGCGCCTGCTTGAATTCACCGGCAAGGTGAAGCTCGTGGGTGGCACCAAGGCCAACACCAAAGGAAGCAAGTGATGGACGCCATTCTTTTGGCCCGCATGCAGTTCGCGGCCAACATCAGCTTTCACATTTTGTTCCCGACCATCAGCATCGCGCTGGGCTGGATGCTGCTGTTCTTTCGCCTGCGCTGGCTGCGCACACAAGACGCCGCTTGGCTGACGGCCTACCGCTTCTGGACCAAGGTGTTCGCGCTGACCTTCGCGCTCGGCGTGGTCAGCGGCATCACCATGAGCTTTCAGTTCGGCACCAACTGGCCGGGCTTCATGGAAAAGGCCGGCAACATCGCCGGCCCCTTGTTGGGCTACGAGGTGCTGACCGCCTTCTTCCTTGAAGCCAGCTTCCTCGGGATCATGCTGTTCGGCCATGGCAAGGTGAGTGAACGGGTGCACCTGATCGCCACCTTCCTCGTCGCCTTCGGCACCACGCTCAGCGCGTTCTGGATCCTGAGCCTCAACTCATGGATGCACACGCCCGCCGGCTTCGAAATCATCAACGGCGAATTCCATGTGAAGAGTTGGTACGACGTGGTGTTCAACCCCTCGCTGCCTTACCGGCTGTCGCACAAGCTGCTGGCGTCTGGGCTGACGGTCGCTTTCCTCATGGCCGGCATCAGCGCCTGGCAACTGCTGAAGGGCAAGGCCAATGGCTCGACGCCGAAGGTGCTGCGCACCGGGCTCACGGTGGCGGCGCTGCTGATTCCACTGCAGATCTTCGTGGGCGACCTGCACGGCCTCAACACACTCGAACACCAACCGCAGAAGATCGCCGCGATGGAAGGCATCTGGGACACGCAGAAAGGCGCCCCTCTGTTGCTGTTCGCGTGGCCGAACGAACGCACCCGCAGCAACGACTTCGCCCTCGGCGTGTCCAAGGGCGCAAGCCTGATCCTGACCCACAAGGCCGATGGCGAACTGAAAGGCCTGAACGACTTCAAAGGCGCCCACCCGCCGGTGGCGCCCCTGTTCTTCGGCTTTCGCATCATGGTCGGCGTGGGCATGCTGATGTTGCTGGTGAGCTGGGTGGGCCTGCTGCTCTACCAGCGTCGCCAATGGCTGGCCGCCCGCCTGCCCCGGCCACTGTTGTGGGCGCTGACCGCCATGACCTTCTCGGGATGGGTGGCCACCTTGGCCGGCTGGTACGTCACCGAGATCGGCCGCCAGCCGTTCGTGGTGTACGGCCTGCTGCGCACCGCCGATGTGGCGTCGAACGTGCCCTCGCCCATGATCGCGTTGACGCTGGCGCTCTACGTCACCGTCTACCTGGCCCTGATCGTGGCCTACGTGGCGGTGCTGAAGTACATGGCTGAAAAGCCCGAGGAAGTGCTGGCCACCGAAGCCAAGGAACGCGCCCACACGCCGGTTGGCGCGATCACTCCCCCGCAGCCAACCACCGGAGGCACCCGATGAGCTTCGATCACATGTTGCCCATCATCTTCATGGCCTTGATGGGCGTTTCGATGCTGGTCTACGTGGTGCTTGACGGCTACGACCTCGGCGTGGGCCTGCTGATGCACCGCGCCACCGATTCGCAGAAAGACATGATGGTCGCGTCGATCGGCCCCTTCTGGGACGCGAACGAAACCTGGCTGGTGCTGGGCGTGGGCATCTTGCTGATCGCCTTTCCGAAGGCGCATGGCGTGGTGCTGACGGCCCTGTACCTGCCCACCGCGCTCATGCTCATCGGGCTGATCCTGCGCGGCGTGGCGTTCGACTTCCGCGTGAAAGCGCAAGACAGCCACAAGCCGCTGTGGAACCGCGCCTTCTTCGCCGGCTCGGGCATGGCCGCGCTGGCGCAGGGCTGGATGCTCGGGCGCTACGTCACGGGCCTGGAAGAAGGCTGGCAGTTCACCGCCTTCGCCGCCACCATCGCGTTCGCCCTGCCGGCGGCGTATGTGTTGATCGGCGCTGGCTGGCTGATCATGAAGACCGAAGGCGAACTGCAACGGCGTGCAGTCGGCTGGGCCAAGCTGGCTTGGTTGCCGGTGGTGGTGGGCATGGGGCTGATCTCGATCGCCACACCCGTCGTCAGCGCCACCGTGCGCGAGCGCTGGTTCAGCATGCCCGAGTTCATCGCGCTGCTGCCCATTCCGCTGATGACCGTGGCGGCGCTGGTGGTGCTGCGCGTGTCGCTGAACGCGCAGCGCATCTTGGGCCGTTGGTGCTGGGTGCCGTTCGTGCTGATGGTCGCGGTGTTCGTGCTCGGCTTCTTCGGCCTCGCCTACAGCCTGTACCCGTTTGTCATCATGGACAAGATGACGCTGTGGCAAGCGGCCAGTGCGCCCGCATCGCTGAAGGTCATCTTGTTCGGCGTGGCGCTCACCGTGCCAATGATCGCGGCTTACACCGTCTTCGCCTACCGCGTGTTCTGGGGCAAGGCCGGGGCGCTGAGCTACGCCTGAGGTTCAGCGCGTGGGCAGGCCGTCCGGCGAGTGGTTCACCGCCGGCGGCTGAGGCTGCAAATGCAGCAGTTGCGTGCCGGGGCTGGCGGACAAGGTGGTGACGGCGCTGAGCGCGAAGTCGTGGCTGCCACCCACGCGCCGGTAGCGCCATTGCAGCTGGCTGCGCCAGGCGCCGGCACGTTCGATGCTGCGGTCGAGCTGCGGCTTCAGCCGGGCGCCTTGCAAGGCCAACGCATCGACCATCGAAAGAAACGCCGCCCGCACCGCTGGGCCCAAGGCCTGCTCGGACCAGACGCTGCAGGCGCCATCCACAGCGGCGGCCAGCAACACCCGGCCCCCACTGGCCGGCGCAGCCATCACCGTGCCCGGCTTGCCACCCAACAGGTGCTCGGCACCCATGCGCAGCGGGTCCACCGGCTCGAAGCCCTGGGACAGCGCCCAGTCGATGGCAAGAGAGGTCTGGCCTTCGGTCTGAATGCAGGCCTGACGAAAGACCTGGGTCAAGGCCTGGGCAGACTGCGTGTCTGTTTCGTCGGCGGGCTGAGCGCCCACGGCGCTGGCGCACAGGGCCAGCGCCGGCATCAGGCGATGCGCAAAAAAACGTCGATGGGGGCCTGAGTTCAAGGCCCGACAGGAATGAACTTCATGACTGGATCATCCGTCAACGCAATGCCCATCAATGCGTCACCAGAAGGCCAGAACTGACGACGCAAGACGCTGCGCGCATAACCACTCACATAGGCCGAAGTGACCAACGTGCCACTCGGTGTATAGACCCACACGTCGGTCGGCCCGTACCAGACGCTGGCGGCCGCAAAGATGCGCCCGTCGCTCGCCACCTTCACGCTCACGGGGAAGGCATTGCCGGTGAAGGCGCCTGCATACGCCAGCGGTGTGCCACTGAAGCGGGGGAAGTTGTAGGGTGCCCCCGCAGCCGTGTAGATGACGCTGCCGTCAGCCGAAGCTGCAATGTCCGCGCCGTCTGAGCCTAAGCGCGTGACGTCATTGAGAGTGCCTGTGGTTGTGGCAATGAAGGTGCCGTTGTCCAGCGTGGTGTAGTCAACGGCATACCTTCTGACCGAGGCGGGGCTGATGCCTTCATTGATGCTGGCCACCGTTCGCCCGTCGCGGCTGAAGCTGAAATTGCCACTGCCAACGAAGGAAAGCGGTTTCACGCGGGTGACGCCGTCCACGGCCAGCCAGGCGGTCCCTGTCCATCCCAAGACCCCCGTGCCATTGACTCGCCCATAGGCCAGGTTGTACTGAGCCGCTTGGGAGCCTGTGGCATCTGTGAACGGTGCGCCCACGGCGCGCGTCACCAGGTTCACCGGCACGATGCGTTGAGCCGTCGCATCGACCACATACAACGCACCGCCATCGCTGGCCACCGCCATAGGGCCAAGCACCGTGCCGACACTGGCGACGCTTGCCACCAAGGCGCCGGTGTAGATGTTGTAGACCAGCACATCGGTGCCGCCATCGTGCACATACACATAGGGCCGCACGGGATCTGGCACCACTTGCTTCCACGCACGGGCCGTCACCTGCGCAACCGACGTGACCGTGCTCGGAGTGCTTGCTCCCACCCAAAGACCCACTTGAATCAGTTCAGTCGCCCGGTTGCCGTCGTTGGACGTGACGGTCACCGTGGCGGTGTAGAGCCTGTCTGCCGTCAAGCCAACCGGGTTGGCGGTGAGCGTGAGGTTGCCCGCACGCAGCGAACCAGTCGGTGTGACCTGAAGCCATGGCTGATCAGCGGTCGCGTTCCAGGTACCGATGCGATAGAAGTTGTCCTGCATCTGCAGCGTGCGCGTCAGACGCGACCAACCGGGCGTGCTCGTGAGCGCAACGCCGTTGTCCGAAGCCAGCAGTCGCTGCGTGTCGCGGTTGAAGTTCACGGTGAGGGGTGCCGTGACCGTGTCTCCGTTGACCTGGGACGTCAGCGTTAGGCCTGCGGTGTTGGCGCCTGGCAAAGCCGGTATCTCATTGAGAGGCAGCGACAAGGTGATAGACGTGGCGCCCACCGACGCAGCGCTCAGCGACGGCAACAACCAAACCGGCGCTCCGGTGACTGAAGCTGGATAAGTCCGAGTGCCGGTGTTAAGCGACGCCGTCACATTGCCTGAAGAGAAGTCACGACCGTTGGCTCCACCCAGCGTGACGCTGGCGCTGGACAAGTTGAACGACGGCCGCGTCAGTGTGAGGGTCACCGGGACGGACGTGCTCAAAGTGCGCCCGCTCCAGCTCACGCTGATCGGCAACTGTGTGGTGTACGTTCCACTGGCCAGCGCCGGAGTGTCGGGATCGACAGACACCTGCACCTGCGACGTGGTGCTCCCCGAAGTGGAAACAACCCGCAGCCAGTTCACCGAGGGCGACACGGTCCACGTGGCCGCACCGCCATCGCTCAACGCGATGTTGAGGTTCTGCGTCGCCAGCACCGAACCGTTGACGCCGTTGAAGCCCAGGAACGAGGCGCCGAGATTGATCACCGGCCCTGTGACCGCGGCTGCGACGGGAATGCGCAACTGCACCCCGGTGCTACCAGACAGCACGATCTCGCCGCTGCGGGTGGTGGGTGCCGTGCGGGGCACATCCACCGCCGCCCGCAGCACGTCGGGTGTGGTCCCCGAGGTCTTGTCCAGACTGACCCAGTCAGGCTTGGAGACCAGCGTCCAGTTGGTCGCCCCGCCGTTGCTGAAGTTGATCTGCAAGGGTGTGGACGCGGGCAAGGCGCCGCCGGTCAGCAGCGCCACATCAAGGGCTGCAGGCTCAGCCACCAGCGATGGCGGCCGAATGGTCAGCGTGACAGGCCGGGTCTGCGTGCGACCGTTTGCAACGATGGACACCTGACCCGAATAGGTACCTGGGCCGAATGCAGCGGGGTTCACCGCCACTGCGACCGTGCCACTGCCCGTACCCGATGCGGGCGTGACTTGCAGCCAGTCGGCACTGCCCTGCGCTTGCCAGGAGCGCGCCGAAGGCATGACCAGCGACAAGATCAGCGGCGACGGGTTGGGCGCTCCCTGCGTCACCGTGAACGCAAGCGTCGGGCTGGAAACAGTCGTCAGTTCCGATACGGCCATGGTGACGCTGATGTCGTAGTACCCGAGGATGTCTTGGTCGGCATTCGCCGAGCCGATGGTCAGCGTGGTGCTGTATGAGCCCGCCGCCGGCAGAGGTGCCGATGGGCTGAGCTGCAGCGCGTAGGTGGAACCGCCGGTAGAAACCAGGCTTACCTGCAGCCAACTGGGCTGAGACACACCTGCGCGGTAGCCGGCCGCCACACCCGCCACTTGCGAGCTATTGATCGAAACGGCAATGGTTTCAGACGGCAGCGGTGACTGCCCCTGTTCGGCCACGAACGCCACACTCGTTCGGCTGATGGTGAAACCGGGATTGCCCTGCCCCGCCGGGGCCTGGACATCACGCTCACCTCCTCCGCCCCCGCCACAACCACTGACAAGCGAAACCAGGGCCAGCGCAAGCACGCGCCGCCACATCCAGACTGCAAGGTTCATCTTCTCCACTCC
>JAYSYW010000242.1:0-8545 GCA_043727255.1 Rhizobacter sp.
TGCTCGGCGCCGGGGTTTCGGCCCGGCGGCCGACTTCCTTTCTTTGGGTCGCCAAAGAAAGGAAGCAAAGAAAACCGACCCGACGGCATCGCCCCTCGCGTTGCGAGGGGTACGTTGCGGTGCTCGGTCTTTTCGGCTCGTGTCGAACTCGCTTCGTTCGCGTAGCTCACTGCGCTCAGACAGGCGCCACGAAGTCAGATGTTGAGGGCGCTGCGCGCCTGCCGAAAAGCCCTGCGCTCCTCGCCGATGCCCACGGGACCCTGAACACCAGCCACGCCTCGCTTCGCATCGGGTTGGGGGCACGTCGCTGCGCTCGTGCTGGTGCAGTTGCGTGTGCGGGTGCTGGCAGTGGTCATAGCACCGGCACCAGCACTCAACAAACCTCCGTTCGCACTGAGCCTGTCGAAGTGCAGCGCGTGGCTCAGCCAGGCTTCGACAAGCTCAGCCCGAACGGGGTGGAGAAGTGCATTGGGGCAAGGGCAAAGCACCTCTTTAACAAAGCGAAGCCCAACGACCAAGGCAAAGCGAAGCGAGCCGAGTCTGGTGTTCAGGGCCCCGTGGGAGGCGTCGAGGAGCGCAGGGCTTTGGGGCAGGCGCGCAGCGCCCTCAACAAACTGACTTCGTGGCGCCTGTCTGAGCGCAGTGAGCGAAGCGAACGAAGCGAGTTCGACACGAGCCCCAAAGACCGAGCACCGCAGAGCAGTCCGGCTTCAGCCGGACCGCCTCCGTCCGAACGGGATTCGAGGTACGGAAGGGGCTTCGATTCGCGCAAGCGAACCCCGTCCTGACCCTGTATCCCCGTTCGTCCTGAGCCTGTCGAAGGAAGGCTCAGCCCGAACGGTGCGGAAGCTGGCTGGCGCTCAACCCCTTCACCGCGCGCCGCGCGGCCATCACCGCCTGCTCCACCACCTGCTCTTTCCAGACCTCGGTGTCTGTGAAGAACGCCTCCCGCATCTGCCGCTTGATCAACACCGCCAGGTCGGCAGGCGCCTCGGGGTGGTTTTCGAGCCACTGCTCGGCGCGCAGCGCGTCAAGCATTTGCAGCAGCGGCACCGTGCCGTATTCGAGCGAGATGCCGGTGTACTCGGCTTGCGGGCATTCCTCGCAGATCACGTTCCACATCTCGCCGGTGAGTGCGGCCGAGGTCGAACTGCCGTCTTCGGTGGACGTGAGCGCATCGCCCCACCAGGCCCGCGCCCGGCCCCGCGTGGCGGCATCGTCGCGGGCAGCCAGGATGCATTCGCCCACGCCGCTCGGGCCCAGGCCGGTGTGCAGGTCGATCCATGCGATGTGCGACGCGCGCCGGGCTTCGTCGCGCAGCACTTGGCGCAGTCGCACCTGGCACCAGGTCGGGTTCACGCCGCCGTAGAACAGGCCCTCGCGGTGGCTGTACTGCCCACTCGACACCGCCGCCTGCAAGGCCGGCAGGCCACGTGTCTGGATGTAGACCGCCACCCGCTCGGCGTTGTCAGGCGAAGGCGGCCAGGTCTGCGGCAGCAGCAGCGGCTCCAGTTCGTCGTAGCCAGGGTTCTGCGGCAGAGGCTGCGAGAAGTCGATGAAATTGCGGTTCAGATCGACGTTCTCGTGCGTGACGCGCCGGCCCCACGAGAAGCCATAGGGGTTCAGCGCATGGATGTACAGCAGCGCCACGCCGGCCGCGTGCGCGGCTTGCTGGAAGGCGGCGTCACGCAGCAAGGCGATCTGCGCACCCGAGCCGGCGAAGCCTTCGATGCCATGGCAGCCGCTGCTGATGATCAACAGCCGTTCAGCCCCGGCCGCGCCGTCACGCGCCACGTCCATCGCCAAGGGCTCGCCCTCGCGGCCGAGCATCGGGTGCGGGTGCTCGTGCACGTCGAGCCCCGCCGCATCGGCCGCAGCGAAAAACTTCGCGCGGGCCTGCGCGTAGGTGTCGCTGAAAAAAGCGGCGGGTGGCATGACCGGCTCAGCGCGGCGACGCCAACCACTTCTCGGCCAGCCGCACCCACAGCGTGCCGCCGAGCGGGATCAGGTCGTCGTTGAAGTCGTAGCTTGGGTTGTGCAGCATGCAAGGCCCCAGGCCGTGGCCGCCGATGCGGTGGCTGCCGTCGCCGTTGCCGATCAGGAAGTAGCAGCCCGGTTTTTCGAGCAGGTAGTAGCTGAAGTCTTCGGCGCCCATGGTGGGCTCGAATTCCTGCACGTTCTCAGCGCCCACCACCTCGGCCATCACGCTGCGCACGAATTCGGTTTCGGCCGGGTGGTTGATGGTGGGCGGGTAGTTGCGCAAGAACTCGAATTCGCAGGTGGCGCCGAAGGCGGCGGCCGTGTGCTCGGCCACCTCGCGCATGCGGCGTTCGATGAGGTCCAGCACCTCGAGCGTGAAGGTGCGCACGGTGCCTTCCATCACGCAGTGATCGGGCACCACGTTCGTGGCTTCGCCGGTGTGGATCATCGTGACCGAGATCACCCCCGCATCGATCGGCCGTTTGTTGCGCGTGATGATGGTCTGGAAGGCTTGCACCATCTGGCAAGCCACCGGCACCGGGTCGATGCCGTCGTGCGGCATGGCCGCGTGCGAACCCTTGCCGCGAATCGTCACCTTGAATTCGTTGCTCGACGCGAAGCATGGCCCGTTCTTCAGCGCGAACTGGCCCACCTGCATGCCCGGCCAGTTGTGGGCGCCGAACACGGCTTCCATCGGGAACTGCTCGAACAGGCCGTCCTTGATCATCTCGCGCGCGCCACCGCCGCCTTCTTCAGCCGGCTGGAAGATCAGGTAGACGGTGCCGGCGAAGTTGCGGTGCTTTGAGAAGTGGCGTGCCGCCGCCAACAGCATGGCCGTGTGGCCGTCGTGGCCGCAGGCGTGCATCTTTCCTGGGTGCTGGCTGGCGTGCGCGAAGGTGTTGTGTTCGGTGATGGGCAGGGCATCGATGTCGGCCCGCAGGCCAAGTGCGCGGGGGCTGTCGCCGGCCGTGCCCTTCACGATGCCCACCACGCCGGTGGTGCCCAGGCCGCGGTGGATGGGGATGCCCCAGTCGGTCAGCGCTTGGGCGATCAGGTCGGCGGTGCGCGTCTCTTCGAAGCAGAGTTCGGGGTGGGCGTGGATGTCGCGCCGGATCGTGATGGCGGCCGCACTGTCGGCCAGGATGGATTCGATCAGCTGCATGCTCGGCTCCCGGGCGAAGCCGCCCAGTGACATAGGGGATCGGGTCAGTTTACCCGCCGGCCCATCCCCTTTCGAACCTCCCGAGCCCCCCGGTGACGACCGCCACCGGGGGACAGGCCCTCAAGGGCGCGGCTGCAAAGGAATGGTCGAATCCAGCACCCCTTGGCCCGTCAAGACCACTGCGCTGCTCAGGTTGCCGATGCGCCACCGGTGCACGCCGCCGTGATGGGACTCGTCGTTGTGGTACCAGTACAGGGCATCGGCGTTGGCGTCGGCGCGGACGAGGATGTTGCTCAGCGCGTTGCCGGCGCGTTCTGGGGAGGCGTGCACCGACACCGGGTCGTTCACCAGCAGCGGTTTGCCGAACTGCCCGATGAACAGGCCGTCTTCCAGAAAGTGCATGTACTGGTTGGCTTGGCCGACCCACCCCGTGTGTGGATCTATGTGGAATTCGCCGTGATAACCGTAGACGATGTGCTCGTCCACGGCCCACACGTTCGAGCCACCATAGTTGACTTTGCGGTCATCTTGCCAAGTCTGGAAGCGGCCCTTCCCATCGAGCAGGCCCGACGGGCTTTCGACCCACGATGGCCGCCAATGGCTGTAGTAACCACCCGCCAGCGTGGCACCCAGATGGAACCCCTGGTTGAGCAGCGACGCGGGGAACGGGTTCGGGACGGCATTGACGTCCCCGCCCACGGAGGGATCGAACCAGACAACGTAATCCGATTTGGTCTTGGGGAAACGAGGCCCGACCACGAAGCCGGGGTGGCCGTGAACATACGGATAGGGGTGCACGGTTGGCATGAGCGCCGTCGCTTCCGGCAAGTTCCAGACAGGATTGCCGCTTTCTGAGAACGCGATCAATCGCCTGCGGTAGACCGTCTGGTATCTGTTGGAGCTGGTGGCATAGCCAAGATCACCGTTTTCATAGAGCACGCAGCGGCCTCCGGCCGGGGGACAGACGCTCGCCAGCGTGATGCCGGTGTCGCGTGCCGGTCCCGAGGCTGGCAGCTCGAACAGTCGGTCCCCGGCCAGCGCATAGGTGCGGCCGTTGTGAAGGGTGGTGACCGTGGCGAAGCCGGCCCACGGGAAGTTGGTCGAAGCAATCTGGGTGTGGGGAAAGCCGTGGAGCCAGTTGCGCACCAGCCGCCATGACGGCCCCGCGCCCGGTTGCAAGGGTGCACTCGTATCGACCTCGTACTCCAGGAAGTTGGAGAACACACGCTTCGGATTGTTCGGATCGACCGTTGCCACGTAGCTGATAGGGCGGTAAGCCACGTCTTCGATGAAGTTGGCGTAAGGGCCAACGTGCAGCATCCGGCCGTTGATGGTGTCGGTCACCCAGATCGAACCGTCGGCCTGGACCGCAAGGCCGGCGGACTCGGTGATGGCGAACGTGTCGGCCGGGCTCCTGCCGGCGGACGCGTTGGTGTAGTGAAACGCAAACGACAACCGGTCCGGCCGCACCTCGGGGTCGGTGGTGGGGTGCCCCGTCGGCTGCCCGAACCCCCAGCCCCGTTGATTGCCATGGCGGTTGATGCCCTTCACCTTCTGGCTGGTGCCACCGTCGGCGACGAACACGAGGTCGTCGTTTTCTGGGTGCACCGCCACCGCGAGCGGCCTTGAAAAGCCATGCGCCGTGGCCGCCAGGGTGGGCGTGGTGGCAAGGTTGGTGTAGCGGCGCACCGTGGTGCCCACGATGACCCACAGGTCACCGTTGGGGGCCATGCCGAGCTGGTTGTTCTGCAGCACCGAGAAGTTGCCCACCGGGATCGACAGGGTGTTCAACAGCGCACCCGTCGTCTTGTCGAACAGCTTGATCTGGCCTTGCACGCCATGCGCCACCGCCAAGATGGGCCCGTGCGACTGGACGGCGATGCCCGTCGGCTGGAAGTGCATGTCGGTGGTGATGTCGATCACGCTGGGGTAGTACGGGTCTTCATAGCAGATGTGGCCGTGGTAGGTGGCCGGGTCGATGGGACGCGGTGTGCCGTCGCCGCGGTAGTTGAGGCACACCATTTCACCGGCTGGAAGGCTCACGTAGTCGCCGCTCGCGATGTCGGAAACCAGCACGAAACTGCGGTGTCCGTGCGCACTCGGGGCGGCGTTACCGCCGTTCACCCAATACAGCCGCTGCCCGTCGGTGGCCACCATCTCCAGCGAAATGAACGGGTCGATGCCTTTCTTGGCCCGATACCACGGCGGTTCTTGCAGCGGATCGAGCGGCTGAAGCCTGCGCTGCGGGTCAGACACCCGGAGGCCGTGGCCACCCGTCTGACCCTCGTTGTAGCCAACGGCGATGAACAGGGTGTCGCCGGCAATGGCAAGGCTGCGTGGCGGGTTGAGCGAACGAAACACGCCCGGGCCATTGAACTCAGCCGAGGTGTTGCCGATCACGCCTTCCCACGCGTAGTCGATGTTGTGCCGGAGCACTTTCATCTGGTACTCGACGGGTGCCACGTCCTGCTCCCCCGTCATGTCGTCTGTGCTCAACACCCAGGTGGCCTGAACAGGGTTGCTGTTGCGATCGAGGTTGTCCCAAGTGAACGTGTGCACGCCGGGGTCACGCCGTTCAGCGCGCCACAACGTGGTGACGAGGTTGCCCCATTGGTTGTAGATCGCCGCGCTGGTGGTGTATTCGGCGTCGAGCGTGTAGGTGAACTGGGTGGCGGCTTCGGCCATCGTCGGCAGGGCGAAGCAGGCAGCCCCGACAACGGCCATCAGGGGCCGAACCGCGCGCCAAGGCGCCCTGAACAACAACTCGCAAGTGGTCGTGATGTGCATGAATCCCCTCTCCCCTCGATGGTTTGGAGGTTTCATCATCGGCATGCCGCATGACGGCGTTGCGACGGCCTGTGGGTGAGGTGGGCCGATCCGAATCGCCGTCCGCGCGATGGCCGTGATGTCGGAGGCCGCAGCCCGGACTTCCCGCCGGTTCATGACCTTTCGACGCTGGCTCGCGCGCCAGCCGCTACCATGCCCGGCCACATGAACCGCACCGCAACGTGAAGCGCCCGCTGCTGATGGGCCTTGCCAGCACCCTGGGCGTCGCCGTCCTGGCCACCGCCACGCTCTGCCTCACGTCGGGCTGCGGCAGCCTTGGCTACTACGCCCAATCGGCCACCGGCCACTTCGACCTGCTGAACCGCGCGCGGCCGGTGCCCGAGGTCATCGCCGACCCGAAGACGCCCGAGCCGCTGCGCGAACGGCTGCGGCTGACACAGCGGCTACGCGACTACGCCATCACCGAACTCAAGCTGCCTGACAACACCAGCTACCGCCGCTACGCCGACCTGGAGCGCAACGCCGCGGTGTGGAACGTGGTGGCCGCGCCCGAGCTGAGCCTCACGCTCAAGACCTGGTGCTTCCCGGTTGTCGGTTGCGTGGGTTATCGCGGTTATTTCGACCGCGCCGCTGCCGATGCATGGGCAGCCGACCTGCAAAAAGACAAGCTCGAAGTCGCGGTCTACGGCGTGCCCGCGTATTCCACGCTCGGCAAGATCCCCGGCGCCTATTTCAGCGACCCGCTGCTCAACACCTTCATCCGCTACCCCGACGGCGAACTGGCGCGGCTGATCTTTCACGAGCTGGCCCATCAGGTGGCCTATGCCCCCGGCGACACGGTGTTCAACGAGTCGTTCGCCACCGCCGTTGAACGCATCGGCGGGCAGCGCTGGCTGGCCGAGCGCGCCACGCCCGAGGCGCGCGACGAGTACGCGCGCTACGACCTGCGCCGCCAGCAGTTCCGCACGCTGACGATGCGCACCCGCGCCGAGCTGGACGCCGTCTTCCACAGCAGCCGCCCGGACGGCGACAAGCGCGCGGTCAAGGCCGAGGTGATGGCCAAGATGCGCAGCGACCATGCGGCGCTGAAGGCCACACAGTGGAATGGTTTTGCCGGCTACGACCGCTGGTTCGAGACCGCCAACAACGCGTCGCTGGGCGTGCTGGCCGCCTACAACGAACTGGTGCCGCAGTTCGAGCGCCTGTTCGAGCGCGAGGGGCGCGACTTCCCGCGCTTCTATGCCGAAGTCAAGCGGCTGGCCGCCTTGCCGAAGGACGAACGCCGCAAGATGCTCGACCGTTGAATTTGCATATCCGGACCCAGTGCATTGACGGGCCATATCGGGGGCGCTGGCCGGGGGTCGTTCGGGTAACCTCCCGCGTTCCTCTTTGTGACGAGCCCATGACATGACGGAACGCCCCATGCGCCTTCTTTCCCTCACGCTGTTCGTCGGCAACTTCTGTGCAGTGACCGCGGCGCAGGCGATGCCTCCCGCCGCGCCGGCCGCAGCGGCATCGGCCAGCACCGCACCGGCCAGCACGGTGCCCCAGCGCCAATACACCTTCGCTTGGCAGTTCCTTGACGGGTCCACCCTCGCGCCTCGCGGTGGCAGCACCAAGGGCACGTCGGTGCAGTTGGTGACCGAACCCACCGGGGCCTGGAAGCGGCTGCAAGCCCCCGGCCTCACGCCCTTCGAGAAAGACCGCCGCGCGATCCTGGCCATGGCGGGCGAATACCGCGCCAGCTTCGACTTCCTCGAAGTTGCCGGCTTCAACACCAGCTTCAAGCCCGACCGGCCCTACCAGAGCTGGGGCACCGAGAAGGTCTACGTGCTCGAAGACAAGGGCACGGCCATCGTGCTGCAACACCTGCTGGTGATGTCGATCGTCAACGCCGAGGGCAAGGTCGAAGGACCGTTCGTCACCAAGCACTGGCGGCAAGACTGGCACTACGAACCGGCGACGCAGGTTGTCTTCCGAGGCAGCAACACCTGGCAGCGCATCGACGTGCCCCGCGCACAGCGCCAAGGCCAGTGGCGGCAGACCGTGTACCAGGTGGACGACTCGCCGCGCTATTCGGGCGTGGCGAAGTGGTCGCACGTGGCGAACTACTCGACCTGGGGCGACGAAGACGGCTGGCGCCCGTTGCCTCGGCGCGAGTTCAGCGTGCGCAAGGACTACCAGGTGCTGATTGGCAACAACCGCCACACCATCACGCCCACCGGCTGGGTGCACGAGCAGCAGAACCTGAAGGCGGTGGTGGACGCGAAGACTGGCTCGGTGACATCGGTGATCGGCCGCGAGCTGGGCTTCAACCGCTACGAACGCATCGAAGGCGTCGACTGGAGTGCGGGTGACCGCTACATCCAGGCGACCGACGCGGTGTGGAAGGCCGTCCGCAAGAAGTGGGAGCAGCTGTTCGCACAGCGCGGCACGCTGCGCCTGAAGGGCTCGCCCGACAAAGACGGTCTCTTCCTGCCGATCTACGAATACGCCGAGTCGGTGGCCGATGGCGAGAAGACCGAGACGCAAGACCAGATCGACCGGCGCGTCAGCGAAACGGTCGAGGCCTACCTGATCGCATCACCCAAGCCGGCCCAATAGCCGACATTCCAG
>JAYSYW010000243.1:0-4143 GCA_043727255.1 Rhizobacter sp.
TCGGTGGTCGTGCCGATGGATTCGACCGGCGACACCTGCCTGCAGCGCGCCGTGGGCTGGGTGTCCGACACGCCAGTGGGTTCGGGCGGTTCGGCACACCGGGGCGGCCACCGCAGCGGCTTTGTGGACCACGGCCACCACGCCGCCTTCCGCATGGATACGTTCCGCCGCGCTGGTGGCTACGACACCTCGTTCAGCCACAACGAAGACGCCGAGTTCGACTGCCGCCAGCGCGCGCTCGGCGCCACCATCTACCTCGACGCCGACATCCGGCTGAGCTACCAACCCCGCGCCAGTTGGCGGGGCCTGTGGCGCCAGTACCTCAGCTACGGCCAGGGCCGTGCCCGCACGGCGCGGCGCCACCCCCGATCGCTGCGCGCAAGGCAACTGGCCGTTCCCCTGCACCTGTCGTTCTCGTTGCTTGCCGTGGCAATGGCGACGGTGGCGCCGTGGTTGCTGCTGTGGCCCGCGCTCTACCTCGCGGTCCTGGCGGCGGTGTCGGTCATGCTGGCCGTCAAGCACCGCTCGCTGTGCGGCTTGTTGGCCGGCCCCGCGGCGCTGCTGATGCACAGTGCCTGGGCCTTGGGGTTTTTCTCCAGCTTGCTGCTGGTCCGTGAGAGTCGTTGGCAGCGTGCCGCCTCCCGACCCTTGTGGGAGGCGACGCGGGGACGCACGCCATGAGTGCTGTGGCCACAGCCACGGCCGGTTCCCTGCCGGAAGAAGAAGCGGTCGTCGCGGACGACAGCGCTGCCGAGTCGCGCGCCCCTGGTGACTGGATCGGCCGCGTGCCGGCCATCAGCGTCACCTACCTGTCGAAGCTCTCGGTGCCGCCGTTCGGCTCCATGGGCCTCACGCTCGCGGTCCCGTTGATCGCCTTCGTCAGCGTGGCGGGTGTGGCCACTGGCCGCCTGCATGTGGCCGTGAGGCGCCTGCTGTTTTTCGTGATCATGATGTTGGTGCTGTGGGGCATTCAGCTGATGCGCAGCGAGCCGTTTTCGGCCGCCTCGCTGTTGCTGCTGACGGCGCTTCATCTGCCCTACGTGATGTACATCCCGCAGGAAGAAAAGCAGTACGACATGGCGCTGCACCACTTCCAGAGCATCGCCACGGTCATTGCCGGCTTGGGCATTGCGCAGTACGTGCTTCAGTTCGTGATCGGCCCCGAGCTGGCCTTTCCGATTGAGAACTTCCTGCCGCCCATGTTCCTGGTGTCGCACTTCAACATGCAGGGCTGGCTTGAGTACGGCTCGGACATCTACCGCGCCAACGGCGTCTTCATGCTGGAGCCTTCGTTCTTCAGCCAGTTGGTGGCGCTGGGCATCATCGTCGAGCTGGTCAAGTTCAGGCGGCCGCTGCACCTCGTGGTGTTCACGGTGTCGTTGATCCTCTCGTATTCAGGCACCGGGATCATGTTGCTGGCGCTGTGCCTGCCCTTCGTGCTGCTCAGCACCAAGCGATGGGACCTGATCTTCGGCGCCGGGCTGCTGGCGGCCGTGGGGCTGGCCGTTGTGGGGCTGGTGGGTGACGTGCCGTTCTTCGACATCTTTTTGAAGCGCTCAAACGAGTTCACTTCAAAGGGATCGAGCGGGTTTGCGCGCTACGTGGGCGGCTTCTACCTGTTCGAGCAGTTTCTGTGGCCCGAGCCTTTGCGCGCGCTGTTCGGGTTTGGTGCCGGCTCGTTCCAGGCCTATGCCGATCGGGCCACATTCGCCGCCTCGGGCACCACGCTGTTCAAGATCGTTTTCGAGTTCGGCATCGTGGGTGCGGCGGCCTATTTCGGCTTTCTGTTTTATTGCGTCAAGAACTCCACCGCGCCAGGAATCATCCGCCTCGCCGTGGGCTTCATCTTCATGCTCAGCGGCATTCACATTCCCTTTGCCCACGGGCTGGCGCTGACGTTGCTGGTCTGGAATTCACCCGACGCATCTGGCGCCGCGCTGGCGCCGAGAGGGCAGTTCCGATGAGCGCAACACACCCCCTTGCAAGCCCCGCGATGAACCTCGATTTGGAGAGTCAAATGGCCCACGCAGCTTCCAACGGCTTCATCTCTCGCCGAGCCTTCGTGGTGACATCGGCCAGCGCGCTGGCCTTCGCCTCGCAACCTGTTGAGGCGAAAGCCGCCCCAACGTCTGCGGCTGAGTTGGGCACCTACCAGGCGGCGGGTTGCACGGGCCGAGACAGGTTGCCGGCGTTCGAGAAGTGGCTTGGCCGCAAGGTCGATCGGGTGCTTGATGGGCTGGCCCCTCAAGGGTGGACCCAGATGGTGGCCACCACCTCATGGGTCGCCGGCTGCTGGCAGCGTGAGGGCGTGAAGCTCACGCTCACCATTCCCATGCTGCCGCGTGACGGCAGCTCCACCCTGGCTCAAGGTGCCGAGGGTGCCTACGACAAGCACTTCACCGGCATTGCAAAGGTGCTGGTGGACAAGGGGTTCCCCGAGGCCATCATCCGCATCGGGCCTGAGTTCAATGCCAAGTGGTTTCCGTGGACGGCATTGAAGCAACCTGACCTGTGGGTGGCTTACTGGCGCAAGGCCGTCATCGCCATGCGCAGCGTGCCTGGGCAGCAGTTCAAGTTCGACTGGTGTCCCATCCTGGGCCTTGGCGTTGCTTCACCCGAAACCGCGTACCCCGGTGACGAGTACGTGGACATCATTGGCGGCGACTTCTACAACGCCAACTTCCACCCCAGCAAGGTGAGCCAACCCCAGTTGTGGGGCTTGATGCTTGCCGCGCCCTTTGGCCTGAAGTGGCACCAGCGTTTTGCCGCTGAGCATGGCAAGCCGATGTCTTACCCCGAGTGGGGAACGGGCACGCGGCCCGATGGTTTTGGCGGGGGCGACGACCCACTTTTCATCCGCAACATGGCCGAGTGGATCCACACCAACAACGTGCTTTATCACGTGTATTGGGATTACCCCGCCAGCGACTTCAACGCCAAGTTGTCCGACGGCAGCAAGCCGCAGGCCGGCGCCGCGTTTCTGAAAGCCTTCGGAGGCGCGCGTTGAGTTCGGTTCTGTCGGCGCAGCCGTCAACGCACATCACATCGCCGGGTCAGCAAGAAAGCTCAACCGGGCACAGAAAACCGTTCGGGCTGAGCCTGTCGAAGCCCCACGCGGCACTTCGACAGGGTCAGCGCGAACGGAGGTTGTTGAACTTGCTTGCTGATCAGGGCGGGGCATGTGGCTTGCCCTGTGGGGCGGGTAGCCTGGCGGCTGTGTCTCGCGCCGTGTATCGCATGGCGAAAAAGGGGCGAAGTGATCGATCCGTCCAGGCGTTCTCATTCATCGTGGGGATCAGTTCATGGACGTCCTTTGGATTTGCCGCCCGTTGCGCGCGGCCTGTCGCCTTGTTGTCGCCATTGCCGTTGGGGGGGCGCTGGTGATGGCTGCTTCACTTCCACTGGCCGAGGCCGTGCAGGCCCAGGCCACGCCGCCACCGCCCAGAGTCGACACCTGGCCGCTGTGTTCGCAGCAGTACCAGTGGTGTCCGTTCACCGGCACGCGCAACGTGCGCTATGGCACGCCCACGGTCTACGTCACCCGACAGGTCAGCGGGCCAGTGCACTGTGGCAACAGCGTGTTCGGCGACCCTTCTGTCGGCGCCTCGAAGAGTTGCTGGCTTGAACCCTTGCCGCTTCCACGGGCCGAACTCGGCGTCTACCTGGGCGCCGGCTGCACCGGGCGAGACCGCCTGCCGGGCTATGAGGCCTGGCTGGGCCGCAAGGTCGATCGGGTGCTCGACTCGTTGGCCAGCCAGTCGTGGGACGCGATGCTCAGCACCACCCGCTGGATCGCCGGCTGCTGGCAACCCGCCAACCGCAAGTTGACGATCACGGTGCCCATGTTGCCGAGCGACGGCATCTCGACGATCGTCGAGGGTGCCAGGGGCGCCTACGACGCGCAATTCCGCAACATCGCCCAGACCCTCATCGAGCTGGGCCAATCGCAGGCCGTCGTGCGCCTCGGCCCTGAATTCAACGGCGCCTGGTTCCGCTGGAGCGCACTCAGCGACCCACAAAGCTGGGTGCTCTATTGGCGCTCGGCCGTCACCGCCATGCGCAGCGTGCCTGGCCAGCGGTTCAAGTTCGACTGGTGCCCGAGCCTGGGCCTGGGCATCGCCTCGCCCGAGCCCGCGTACCCGG
>JAYSYW010000244.1:0-8544 GCA_043727255.1 Rhizobacter sp.
CGCCCTGAGCCTGTCGAAGGGTGCGTCCAGTACTGCGCTGGCTTCGACAGGCTCAGCCCGAACGGAGTAAGGGGTCGGCTGAGCCACGTCACTAATCAGGAACCACTTTAGGCATCCGAGGTGGTCAGGTGTTGCGTTGGATCAGCAAACAAGGGCGCGAACCGTGCCAAGCACGGCGCGAGGGGCGGCAACGCTCCTCTCGTGCAATCAGCCCTTGGCGGGAGCGGTGGTTTCTTCTTGTCGCACCAGCAGCACGGGCACCGGGGTGTGGCGCAACACCAGTTCGGCGTCGCTGCCGAGCGTGAGGCGGCTGAAGCCGCGCCGGCCGTGCGTGCCCATCACGATCAGGTCGCAGTTGTTCTTCATGGCTTCGTCGACGATGGCATCGGCGATGCGCTCATGGGTCACGTCGCGCAGCAAGGTGTCGGCGGCCACGCCGGCTTGGGTGGCCACGCCCTTGGCCTTGGCCAGCAGGCCCTCGCCATACGTGCGGATGTTCTTGAGCGTTTCTTGAAAGCTGGTGGCCGAGGCCATTTCGACCAGCATCGGAAAGTCATCAACGACGTACAGCAACAGCAACTTCGCGTTCTGCCCCAGGGCCAGGCCGATGGCTTCTTGCAGGCCCCGCTCGGCGGTGGGGCTGCCATCCACAGGAACAAGGATTCGGTTGTACATGCGGAACTCTCCCGGGCCGGTCAAAGGAAGTGCCCGCCGCCGGCCACCGCGCGGGCAGTGCCGATTGTTTGTGCGCGTGTGGTCGTCGGGTTTGCGCTGGCGCAGACGCGGGGCCGATGGGTAGGCCGCGTTGTCAGCTGCGCTCTTTGACGTGTTCTTTGAGCGCTTTGCGCAGCGCCTGTTCAGCCTGCTGGCGCTGCGCCCGCTCTGTCTTGCGGTGCGAACCGGCTTGGCGCTGCAAGGCAGGCGCCACCAGCGGGTTGCGCGGTTTGGGCTGCGACAGTTTCAGTTTGATCTTGCGGGGCGATGTCATGGCAGAAGGGGCAGGTGTCGAGGGCTCACAACGGAAGCTGCCGGCGCGAGGGTGGTTTCACGAGCCCGGTTGTCAAGCCGGTGCCGGCCAAGATGGTGGCGCAGCTCAGCAGCATGGTGGCGCTCACGCTTTCACCCAGCAGCAGGCCGCCCCACAGCATGGCAAACAGCGGTATCAGAAAGGTGACGGAGATGGCTTGTGCCGGGCCCACCTCGGCAATCAGCCTGAAGTAGATGGCGTAGGCCACCCCGGTGCAGGCAATGGCCAGCACCGCAGCCATGGCCCAGGCGTTCACCGAGATGGGCGCGGTGGGCCACATCAAGAAGGCGGGCACCGCGAGCACCGCCGCCGCCGTCACCTGGCTGGCCGCGGCCACTGCGATCGAGGGCACGCCTTGCAGGCGCCGCTTCGTGTAGCTGGCCGCAAAGCCGTAGCACAGTGTGCCGCCCAGGCAAGCCGCTGTGGCCAAGGCGGTGCCTTCGACGGGCCCGCCCGTGAGGCCGCCCCGGCTGGCGACCAGCCATGCCACGCCGCCAAAGCCGAGGGCAAGGCCCATGACGCGAGAGGCGGTGAGCCGGTCGCCCAGCCATGCCCAGGCGATCAACGCGCCGAACAAGGGCGAGGTGGCGTTGAACACCGCCGACAGGCCGGCAGGCATCGACAAAGCCGCGTAGCTGAAGAAGAGAAAGGGCAGGGCGGAGTTGGTGATGCCGATCACGAACACGTCGAGCCAGTGCCCGCGCAGCGTGGCGGCTTGCCGTTGCCACAACATGATCGGAACGAGAAAGATCGCGGCCCCTGTCACGCGGACGGCCGCCAGCGCCACCGGCCCGAAATCAGCCGCGCCCAAGCGCATCAGCAAGAACGACGCGCCCCACAGTGCGGCCAGCACCAGCAGGCGCAGCACATGCTGCGTTTTCAAAGCAGGCGGTCCGATGGCTGCGGCGCGTGGGTCGCTTCGAGCGCCAGCAGGGCGCGCTTGCGGTCCAGCCCGCCGGCATAGCCCGTCAGGCTGCCGTCGCGCCCGATCACGCGGTGGCAGGGCACGATGATGCCGACCGGGTTGCGGCCGATGGCGGCGCCCACGGCACGCACCGCTTGCGGCGTGCCGGCTTGCCGGGCGATGTCGGAATAGGTGCTCAGCGCACCGGCGCCAATGCCCAGCAGGGCTTGCCACACGGCTTGCTGGAAGGGCGTGCCGTGCAGGTCGAGCGGCAGGTCGAAGTGCTGGCGCGTGCCGTTGAAGTAGTCGCTCAGCTCATGCACGGTTTGGCTCAGCAACGTGTCGCCGGGGCAGTCGGGCGCGGCCAGCGTCACGGGGAAGTCTTTCTGGCCGACGAACCATGCGCCGGCCAAGCCGAGTGGCGTGCGGGCCAGCAGCATGGGGCCGAGGGGCGATTGCCACACGGCCTGCGCCGTGCAGGCGGTGGCGAGTGATCGGTGGGTGGTGATCATGGCAAGGTCTCCGTCAGAGGCCGGGTTTGCGGCTGGGGCTGTGGCGGCGTCGAGAGGCTGTTCCAGAGCCTCAGAACCGCATAGGCGCGCCAGGGCTGCCAGCGCTGGGCATGCGCGTCGGCTTCGCGTTGCGTGGTGGTGCCGAACAACTGCTTCATGGCCTTCAACACGGCCACGTCTTTGGGCGGGAAGGCATCGGGCCAGCCAAGGGCGCGCATGGCGATGTAGTGCGCCGTCCAGGGGCCGATGCCGGCCACGCCGCACAACTGTTCGATCAGCGGTTCGGGTGAGCGCGGTGAACCCAGTTCTTGCGACCACGCCGGCCAGGCCTGCGCCAAGGCGATCAAGGCATTGGCGCGGGTGCGCACGATGCCCAGTTCAGCGATGTGTTCGAGCGGTGCTTCGGCCAGCCGCTGCGGCGCCGGGAAGGCGCGCGTGACTTCGCCCCAGGGTGTGGCCAGCGGCTCGCCGAAACGATCAACCAGCCGACGGGCCAAGGTGCGCGCGGCCGCCACTGTGACCTGCTGGCCGAGCACGGCGCGCACCACCAGCTCGAAGGCGTCCACCGCGCCGGGCAGGCGCAGGCCGGGCTCGCCGGGCAGGTCGGCCAGGGCTTCGTCGATGGCTTGGGGCGCGGCGTCGAGGTCAAGCCAGCGCCGCACGGCCGCCACCACACGGCCACTGTGCGGCGCCCATTCCGGCGCAAAACGCAGGCCCACGCGCGTGCCGCCCGTGGGCGTTTCAGGCAGGAACTCGGCTTCCAACCAACCCGCAACCGGGGCCATGGTGCCGGCCCGCACGCTGCGCCGAATCACCGTGCCTTCCACATGCTCAATGCCCGGAATGGCCCGCAGCGCCAGGAAGCGCAGCATGGCCGCCACGTCGTAGGGCGCGCGGTAGCCGAGCAGCACCTCCACCGCCTGTTGGGGTGGGCGGGGTGCTTCGATCGCCCCGGCCGCGTCGGCCCGCAGTTGGGTTGGCTTCATGCGGTAGCTGTCGGCGAAGGCGGCATTGAAACGCCGCAGGCTCGAAAAGCCGCTGGCCAGCGCCACCTGGGCGACGGGCAGGCTGGTGTCGGTCAGCAACTGCTTTGCCAGCAGCAGGCGGCGCGTTTGCAGGTACTGCATCGGCGTCACGCCGTGTTCAGTGGCGAAGATGCGCCGCAGGTGGCGGTCGCTCACGCCCAGGTGTTCGGCCAGCGCGGCGATCGAGGGCACGCCGTCATCGCTGAGGCGTTGGTCAAGCCAGTGCGCGGCTTGGCGGGCCAGGGTGCGTGACGCGTCCATCACCGACCACGCCAAGCCGGGGCCGGGCGCCACCTCGGGCCGGCACTTCAGGCAGGGCCGGAAGGCGGCGGCTTCGGCCTGCGCGGGGGTGTCGAAGAAACGGCAGTTCTCGCGCCGTGGTGTGCGCACCCGGCAGATCGGGCGGCAGTAGATGCCGGTGGATGTGACGCCCACGAACAGCCGGCCGTCGAAGCGGGCATCGCGGGCTTTGAACACTTGGTAGGCGGCGTCGTCGTCGAATGGCATGCGTCGATTATCGGGAAGGGGGCCGCGCCGACTGGCCGTTTTCGGACATGTTCAACGGGTACGAACGCGGGCACCGAAACGGGCGCGGAAGCTGCGTGCGGCCCTGTCTTGGCCCCTCCCTACAATCCGCCCCACCTTCAGACCCGGAGCATTCCAGCATGCAAGTCAGCGCGTCCAATTTCAAGGCTTATGACATTCGCGGCATCGTCGGCAAGACCATCGACGAAGCTTTTGCCGAGCACCTGGGCCGAGCCTTCGGCAGCGAGGCCGTGAAAGCCGGTGAGAAGGCCGTGGCCGTGGGCCGCGATGGGCGCTTGTCAGGCCCAGGCCTGGTGGCCGCGCTGGTGCGCGGGCTGGCATCGACCGGCCTTGACGTGGTGGACATCGGCGCGGTGACGACCCCGATGCTGTATTACGTGGCCGCCACGCGTGGCAAGCATGGCTGCAACAGCGGCATCATGGTCACGGGCAGCCACAACCCGAAGGACTACAACGGTTTCAAGATGGTGCTGGCCGGCCGTGCGATCTACGGCGACGACATTCAAAAGCTGCGCCAGCGCATCGAAGCCGAGGACTACGTGAAGGCCAAGGGCCGCTCGGCCACGATGGACATCGTCGCCGAATACGCCCGCCGCATCACCAGCGACTGCAAGCTCACACGCCGCATGAAGATCGTGGTTGATTCCGGCAACGGCATTCCCGGTGCATCGGCCCCCGGCATCTTGCGGGCGCTGGGTTGCGACGTGACCGAGCTGTATTCAGAGGTCGATGGCGACTTCCCGAACCATCACCCGGACCCGAGCAAGCCCGAGAACCTGGCTGATTTGATTCGCACGGTGAAAGAGACCGGTGCCGAGATCGGCCTTGCGTTTGACGGCGACGGCGACCGCCTGGGCGTGGTCACCAAAGAAGGCAACATCATTTACCCCGACCGGCAGTTGATGCTGTTCGCGGCCGACATCCTTTCGCGCAACAAGGGCGCCACGATCATCTATGACGTGAAGTGCACGCAGCGCCTGGCACCCGTCATCAAGAAGGCCGGCGGCAAGCCGCTGATGTGGAAAACCGGCCACTCGCTGGTGAAGGCCAAGATGAAGGAAATGAAGGCGCCGATCGCCGGTGAAATGAGCGGCCACATCTTCTTCGGCGAACGCTGGTACGGCTTTGATGACGCGACCTACACCGCAGCCCGTTTGCTCGAAATCCTGTCGCGCGGCAAGAACCCCAGCAAGGTCTTGAACAGCCTGCCGACCAGCTTCAATACGCCAGAACTCAACGTGCTGTGCGAAGAAGGCGAGCCGAAAGAACTGGTGGACAAGCTGCTGGCCACGGCCAAGTTCCCGGGCGCTGAAGTGAGCACGATCGACGGCATTCGCGCCGACTACAAAGACGGCTTCGGGCTCATCCGTTCGTCCAACACCACGCCTGTGCTGGTGATGCGCTTCGAGGGCCACACGCCCGAGGCGCTGCACCGCATCGAGACCGACTTCATGGAAGCGCTGCGCAAGGTCAAGCCCGACGCGAAGATTGCCGCAGCGTCGCACTGAAGGGATGACACCCCCCACGGCACTTCGTTCCAGCCCCTTGAGGGGCCGCTCCCGCGGCGACGGGCTCTCGTGCGCGTTCTGATCGTCAAGCTGTCGTCCCTGGGCGATGTGGTGCACGCCATGCCGGTGGTGCGCGACATCCACCAGGCCTACCCGAACGCGCAGATCGACTGGGTGGTCGAACCCGCCTTCGCACCCTTGGTGCGGCGGGTGCGGGGCATCGGCGACGTCATCGAATGCGCGCAGCGCCAATGGCGCAAGGCGTGGTGGACGGCGCCTGTGCGCAGCCAATGGCGTGCCTTTCGGCAACGGCTGAACGCCCACCGCTACGACGCCGTGCTGGAGCTGCAAGGCCTGACCAAAGCGGCGCTCGTGGCGCGCTTGGCCGATGGCCGCAGCTTCGGCCTCGCCAACCGCACCGAAGGCTCAAGCTACGAGCGGCCGGTGCGCTGGCTGCTCGATGAAACCATCGCCATCGAACCGCACATCCACGCGCTCGATCGGTCTCGTCAATTGGCCGCCCAGGCCTTGAACTACGCCGCCCAAGGCGCCCCGCAATTCGGCCTGCGCGGCGGCCTGCCAACGCTGGCGCAACGCACCGTGGTGCTGGTGCACGGCACCTCGCGCGACGACAAACTGTGGCCCGAAGCGCATTGGGTGGCCCTGGGCCAACGCCTGTTGAACGCCGGCTTTCACCTGGCCCTGCCGCATGCCGGCGCGACCGAACTGGCCCGCGCGCAGCGGCTGGCGCACGCACTTGGCAGCGCCGCCGAGGTGTGGCCCGCCATGAGCCTCGATGCGCTGGTCGATCGCATGGGCGCCACCCACGGCGTGGTGGGGGTGGACAGCGGCCTGAGCCACATCGCCGTCGCCCTGGGCCTGCCGCATGTACAGCTCTACAACTTCCCCACCGCCTGGCGCACCGGCCCGCAGGTGGCGCATGGCCACAGGCACCAGGTGTCCGTCGAACACCAGCCCACGCCCACGGTCGATGAGGTGTGGGCGGCTTGGCAAGCGGTCAGCGTGGCCGCATGAGCTCACCCCGCCACTGGCTGGCGCGCGGCGCCTATTCCGCGCTGCTGGGGCTCATGAAACCGGCTTACCTGTTGAAGCTGTGGTGGCGCGGCCGCGCCGAGCCGATGTACCGCCACGCCATCGGCGAGCGGCTGGGCGACTACCCCGGCGCCGCCTGGTCGGGCGGCGTGTGGGTGCATGCCGTGTCTCTGGGTGAAACCAAGGCGGCCGCCGCGTTGATCAACGCCTTGCGTGCCCAACACCCCGGCCTGCGCCTGCTGCTGACCCACAGCACCGCCACCGGCCGCGAAGCCGGCCAATCGCTGCTGCAAGCGGGCGATGTGCAAACCTGGCTGCCCTACGACACGCCCGCTGTCGTGCAACGCTTCTTTGCGCAGTTCCGCCCCCGCGTGGGCGTGCTGATGGAAACCGAGGTCTGGCCCAACCTGCTGCATGCGGCGCGCGAGGCGGGCGTGCCCATGGTGCTGGCCAACGCGCGGCTCAGCGCCAAGAGCCAGCGCCAAGGCCAGCGGCTCGATGCCGTGCTGCGCCCCGCCGTCGAATCGCTGGCCCTGGTGCTTGCGCAGACAGAAGCCGATGCGCGGCGCCTGCGCGAAGCCGGGGCGCCGCAGGTGCTGGTCTGCGGCAACCTGAAATACGACATCTCACCCGATGCCGCCTTGACTGCACGGGGCAGGGTGTGGCGCACTGCCTTGCAGCGGCCGGTGGTCATGGGTGCCATCACGCGTGAAGGCGAAGAGACGCTGCTGCTCGACGCCTGGCAGCGGCTGCCCGCCAAGGGGCGCCCGCTGCTGCTCATCGTGCCGCGCCATCCGCAGCGCTTCGATGAGGTGGCCGCGCTGGTGCGGGCCCGAGGGCTCAAGCTCGCCCGGCGCAGCGCGTGGCGGCCCGATCGGCCCGCCGCTGATGCCGACCTCGCCGACGTGTGGCTGGGCGATTCCATCGGCGAGATGCCCCTGTACTACGGCGCGGCCGACGTGGCCCTGCTCGGCGGCAGCTTCGCGCCATTGGGCGGGCACAACCTGATCGAAGCGGCCGCCTGTGGCTGCCCCTTGGTGATGGGCCCGCACACCTTCAACTTCGCTGACGCCGCCGAACTGTCGCTCGCCGCAGGCGCGGCGATTCGCGTGGCCGACATGGAAGAAGGCGTGGCACGCGCCATCCATCTGCTGCAAGGCCCCGAACGCGACCGCCAAGCCGCAGCCGCTTTGGCTTTCGCGGGCGCCCACCGTGGCGCGGCCGAGCGCATGGCGGGGCGCATCGCGCCGTTGCTGGCTTCGCGCTGATTCTTGCGAGCCCGGCGCTCAAACGCCTGTTCGCTCGCTACGTGTGGTCCGACCGGCCGGAATTGACTTCTACGGCATGGACTGGATGCAAGGCCTCGTGGTGTGAATGCCACCCAACCCCGTTCGGGCTGAGCCTGTCGAAGCCCTGCTTACTCGACTGTGTAGTGCGTCGTTTTGGGAACTCTATGTCTCAGAAGAATGGCGTAGACATGGGAGGCTGCCAGCGAAGTGACCATGAACACCAATATGAAGAATCCGGAAAGGAGTAGTCCGCCCACGAATAGGGTGACCACCAGTAGCAGTGGTTTCGCCATTGGCTCAAGTGAGGCGCTCAGGATGAGTGAGAGCATTAGCAGGACTGCCTCTATGCACATGTACACGACGAAGGCATGCTTTGACGCTCGGCAAAGTCTCGGACGCAGCGATGTGGGGCCAAGCAGTGCAAGCACAAGAACTGCGATGACGACAGCCCATGGAAGCAGAACGAGAACATCCATTCCCCGGTTCGGACTGGTGGAACCGCCGAACTGCGCCGCTGCCTCGGTGCAGGCTGCACCACCAATTGCAGCGATCGCAGCCCATTTGTTCATCGTTTTCAAGTGACGCCTAGGAGCCTGTCGGGCTTGGGGCGTCGAAGCGAAATTTGGGCTCAGCGAGGACAGTTTTTGCCGGGTTCGCAGGCCCATAGCCGTAGCTATGGG
>JAYSYW010000245.1:0-40547 GCA_043727255.1 Rhizobacter sp.
CCGATCAGCGTACTACGCCAAGGCCTTGGGCTCCGGGGGCTCTCCAGCCTGGATGAGTCAAGACGAAGTCCGCGCCCTTGAAGAGCTAGACCCGATGGGCGGCACCGCAGCCGTGCTGCCGCCGCTGATCAACAAGGCGCCTGCGCCACCTGCACCAACGCCCTGAAAGGCAACCCCATGGACATCCGCTACATCGAGCGCCCCTTTGAAATCAAGGCGGTGCAGGAAGATGGCATCTTCGAAGGCCTCGGCTCCGTCTTCGGCAACGTCGACAGCTACAAAGAGATCGTCGCGCCAGGCGCGTTTGCCGAGACCTTGCTGTCCTGGAAGACCTCCGGCCGACTGCCGCCGGTGCTGTGGCAGCACCGCAGCGGCGAACCGATCGGGCCGTTCCTTGAGATGGAAGAGCGCGCGATCGGCCTCTGGTGCAAGGGGCATCTACTCGTCGACGACGTTCAGCGCGCGAAAGAAGCCCGTGCACTGGTGAAAGCCAAGGCCGTCAATGGCTTGTCCATCGGCTTCGTCACCCGCGAAGACAGCTACGACCGCGTGACGGGCGTCCGCACGTTGAAAAAGGTCGACCTATGGGAGGTGTCAATCGTCACCTTCCCAGCAAACCCATCCGCGCAGATCAGCTCCGTCAAGAGCGCAATCGACGCCATCGAAACCGTGCGTGATGCCGAGGCCTTCCTGCGGGATGTGGGCCGGCTCAGCAATGCGCAGGCGGCGGCTCTCATCAGCCGCTTCAAGTCCCTGTCGAGTCAGAGGGATTCTGACGAGTTGGGCGATCTGGTGACCGCACTGAAGCGGAACACCTCCTTGCTTTCTCAATCCTGAAAGGTATCCGTCATGGATCTCTCCGAAGTCAAGAGCCTCCTCACCGCCCAAGGCACCGCCTGGGAAGAGTTCAAGAAAACCAACGACGAGCGCCTTGCCAAGCTGGCCAAGGGCGAGTCCGTTACCGACCTCGAGGCGAAGCTTGCCAAGATGAACGAAGCGCTGACGGAAGTCGGCACCGAACTCAAGCAGATCACCTTGAAATCGCAGCGCCCCATGCTCTCCGGCGATGCAGAAGAGAAGGCCGCCAAGGAACTGAAGTCGTTCAATGCTAAGGCCCAGGCTGCCGCCATTGAATCGGGCAAGAGCTTCACGCCGCTGTCTGCTGACGCATATGCAAGCTACAAGTCGGTGGTCGGCGTCTACCTTCGTCGTGGCGAGCAGAAGATGAGCCCCGACGAAATGAAGGCCATCAACGTCGGCACCGCCTCACAAGGCGGCTACCTGGTGGGCGAAGAACTCGAAGCCGGCATCGACCGCGTGGTGCGGCGCTACAGCGCGATGCGCCAGCTCGCCCGCGTCATTCCGATTGGCTCGGCCAGCTACAAGAAGCTGGTCAAGACCGGCGGCACCTCCGGTGGCACGCGCGGCAATGAGACGACCGCGCCCACGGCCGGCACCTCGCCGCAGTGGAGCGAGCTGGAGTTCCGCCCGGGCACGTATTTGTCGGACCAGCGCATCACCCAAGAAGCGCTCGAAGACGCGGTGCAGGACATCGAGTCCGACCTGATGGAGGAAATGGGCATCGAGTTTGCCGAGATGGAAGGCCAAGACGTCATCGACGGGGCAGGCGTGAACGGCCCGCGCGGCATCCTGGCGTACGACATCGTGGCCAATGCCTCGTATCAGTGGGGCAGGGTGGGCTACATCGCCTCGGCGGGTGCCGCCGGCTTCGCGGCTTCCAACCCGTCCGACCGTCTGATCGACGTGCAACACGCACTGAAGCGCCAGTACCGCGGCAACGCGACTTGGACGATGAACGACGCCACGCTGGGCACCATTCGCAAGTTCAAGGACGGCAACGGCCTCTACCTGTGGGCGCCGTCGATGCTGATGCAAGGTGCCGTCGGTCAGCTGCTGGGCCACCCTGTCGTCACCGACGACTTCATGCCGGACCTGGGCGCCAACGCCTACCCGATCAGCTTCGGCGACTTCCAGCGCGCGTACTACCTGATCGACCGCAAGGGCATGGCCGTCCTCCGCGACCCGTTCACGGCGGTGCCATACGTGAAGTTCATCGGCCGCCGTCGCGTCGGTGGCGGCATTGCCAACTTCGAGGCCCTCAAGCTGATGAAGTGCGAAGACTGATCTGACCTCTGAGTGATCGGCCAGCCTTGCGCTGGCTGATCCCTTCCACACCATTCAAAGGAAGACCAATCATGAAAGACCTGATGAACCTCATCGACGTGAAGCGGGTGCTGAGTCCCGTCTCCGTTGCGGATACCACCGCCCAGGTGGGCCAGATCATCGACCGTCGCGGCTTCGACAGCCTGACCTACATCATCGCCACGGGCTCTATCGCCGATGCTGATGCCACCTTCACTGTGCTGCTCGAAGAAGGCGACGTGGCAAACCTGAGCGACGCTGCTGCCGTGCCCGACGCCGACTTGATCGGCACTGAAGCCCTGGCTGCGTTCATCTTCAGCGATGACAACAAGTGCTTCAAGCTTGGCTACAAGGGCAGCAAGCGATACACCCGCCTCACCATCACGCCGGTGGCCAACGCATCTGCAGCGGTGCTCTCGGCTGTCGCGGTGCTGGGCAGCCCGTCCCTCTCCCCGACTGCCAACCCACCCGCGTAACTCCCCGGCTCCCCGTCCGGCCACAAGCCGGCGTCTCTGCGAAGAGGCGCCGGCTTTCCTTTTTGCAGATCGGTTGTGTTGATGGACAAGCTTCGCATGCGCATGGCCCAGCGAATTCGGCGCTCGGGGGCCTTTGGTTCGCCGTTGTCTTCGGCGATCGTCTTTGCCACTGGCCACAGCCTCACCGACAACCCGTTGTTAGATTGGGTTGAAGACTTGGCTGACGCTGCCGCGCTCTCGAACGAGTGGAATCAGCAGATCGTGAACGGCAGCCCGCTGCGGCCCCGCACTGCTGGTGATGACCCTGCAGACTTTGTGCACTTTCCGGGCTACAGCACAGGCCGTAATCGCGTCGATGAGGGCATGAGCGTCATCGCAGAATTTCTTACGCCGCAGACCGTCGCGGGGCCATACGACGTTTGTTTTATTGCCGAGGGCCACAAGCTGCTCAGCAAGACCCGCTACGAAGACGCGGTGCGCCACCTGCGCCACTTTCACGATCGTTTCATCGACGGCAACCCGTCGGGGCGGAGCTTCTATTACAACTCGTGGGATGAGGTCGTAGACCCGACCAACCTCACGGGGTGGATCGCATTCAACCGCGCCGAGGCCACTGCGTGGCAGTGCCTTGCAGACCGGGTCAACTACTCGCTGAGCTTCGAGGGCCGCTCTGATCGCGTCTTGAATTTCCCGGCTGGTGCAGCGCTTGCTGAGATGCTCGAAGCCGCCATTGCCGGCGACGTGCCAGGCATCAGTGGCACCCAGGCCGAGATTGCCGCGCTGGTGTTCACCGACACCGTGCACCTTGAGCCGCCCGGCGTCTTCTTTATGGCGGCGTGTGTGTACGCAGCGACCTACCGCCGATCGCCGGCCGGCCTGTGGCGCCCTGATGGGCTTGCCGAGGCCACGGCTGACGCACTGACCGCAATTGCGTGGGAGTACATCCAAGGCTATTACACGTCGTATGACCGCATGACGCTGGCAGAGCTGCGGGCGTACATGACCGGCACTTTCTGCGCCGCGTCGAACTCGTACACCGAGTTGCCCATGGCTGACTGCGCGGCCTGGCTGGCCGGCACAACATACGACAACCCGCTGTATTTCGATGCCGCGACCGACGCCGATTACTGGTTTGCGCCACCAACCCCAGTGTTCACCACGCAGCCATCTGACCAGAGCATCGACGACGGCGAGACGGCCACGATCACATTCGCTGCGGCCAGCGCGACGGCCACAACGTACCAGGTGCAGTCGAGTGCGGATGGCGTCACTTGGGCCAATGTGTCGGGGGCGACAAGCAGCCCATACGAGACTGCGGCGCTCAGTTTGGCAAATGATGGTTTGCAGTTGCGCGTGCTCGCCACCAATGCAGCCGGCACCTCGACATCTGATGTTGCGGAGATCGCGGTTGAGGTCGCCAGTGGCGGCAGCACGATCGTCTATGGCAGCAACCCGGGCGACGATTACCCGCTTGATCACACAACCCTTGCGGGCGCGACGGCCTTCTACGGCGCCGCTGAAGCAGGCCTCAACCGATTCCCTGACTTCCCAGACGCGGCCAGCGAAAACCGCACGGTGCTCGTAGCCCTGCCGATGACGGGTGTATCTATCGGCGCAACACTCACTGGAGTGTTGGTCAAGGGGTTCAAAACATTGGCTTACCTCGAAACGCCCGACACGACGATGGTGGAGGTGCGCAGGGTATTGCGCACCGTCCCAGCCTTGCCCGCCGTGACTGGGACGGCCTATGCGATCGGGTCACCATGGCAAACGGTGCTCGGGACGGGGGCTCTTGATGTGAGCGCCGTGCTCGCCCAGCAGCTTGCAAACACTGGACCCACTGAGCCCACGTTGATCTCTGGAGCTGGTCTTACTGAGTCGGTCCAGGCCTGGGCTGACGGCCCGCGCGATGAACTGCTGGTGCTCCAGATCCGCATGTCAAACCATGCGTACTACGCATTCAAGGGCAGGACCCACACCGACAACGGGCAGCGGTTGTCCGTCGAAGTCACCTTCACCATCTGACCACAGAGGCAAACATGCAATACCTCCGCCAAGGCACCGCTTGCACCATCGTTCTCGGCCCTTACTACGACGCTGAAGACGGGAACACTGTTCGCACCGACCTGACCATCGCGCAGGCCTCGGTGCGTCTCAGCAAAAACGGCGCTGCATTCGCCCAGGTGGGCGAAGCCACCACGGCCCCGCACGGCGAACACGGCTGCTATCTCAAGGCACTCAGCACCACAGACACCAACACGGCCGGCCGGCTGTTCGTCAACGTGCCCATCACCGGCACGCTCGGCTACTCGCAAGAGTTCGTGGTGCTGCCGCAGCAGGCATACGACGCGCTGGTACTGGGCACCGACCTGCTGCAGGTTGACTCGCGCGAGATCGGCGGCACAGCGCAGACCGCAGGCGACCTGGTGGACACCGCGAACGACATCAAAGCCAAGACCGAGCTGCTGCCGACAGACCCGGCCGACCAATCGCTGATCATTGCAGCAACCGACGCCATCATGGGCCGATTGGGCGCCCCGGAAGGCGCCAGCATCGCAGCCGACATCGCAGGCATTGCCGCTGGTGATGCACCCACTGCCGCTGAGATTGCAGCAGAGGTGCTGTGTACCGCGCTCACTGAGGGCTATGCCACTGACGGCGCGGCCTTCACGCTTGAGCAGGCCATGTTCATGATCTGGTCGTTCCTCGTCGAGCGCCGGCAGGTCGGCACGACCATCACCACCCGCCGCGTCAATGGCGCAGCCGATGCCATGACGTTCACGCTCGACAGCGCCACCGCGCCCACCACGCAAACCCGCGCCACATGAGCGCATTCCGCCTGGGGCTGGGTGGCCCCCGCATCCTCACCCTCGGCTTTTCCTCTGCACCGGAAGACACCGCCCGGGGTGGCAGCTACGTCACGCTGGGCTTCGGCCAGGGTGACCGGCGCCACTTCACGCTGGGCCTTTCGCCGGGGCACGACTTCACCCGGGCGCCCGCTGGCTCAGGCCATGAGCTTGCCGTAGCCCTGCGCTGTGACCACTGACCATGCCCACCATCAAGATCACCGACGCCACAGTCGAGCCCATCACCCTTGCGCAGGCCAAAGCCCAGTGCAAGGTTGATGGTGATGAAGAGGATGAGCTTCTGTCCGCGCTCATCACCACCGTGCGCCAGGCGTGCGAACACGAGTGCGGCCGCACCATGCTGTTGACGACGTGGGAGAACGTGGCCGACCGGTTCCGCCCAGCGATCAAGCTGCAGTGGCCCACGGTGCTTGGCATCACGTCGGTCAACTACATCGACCCAGAGGGCGTAGAGCGCACCGTGCACCCGGGTGACTACATGCTTGACGCTGCCAGCGAGCCCGGCTGCCTGGCCCCTGCCTACGGCCGCAGCTGGCCTGCCACCCGCACGCACATCAACGCCGTGCGTGTGCGCTACACGGCGGGCTACGGCACCATCGCAGCCAGCGTGCCCGCGCCGCTGAAGCAATGGATGCTGCTGCACCTGGCGCACTACCACGCCAACCGCGAAGCCACCATCAGCGGCACCATCATTTCGCCGCTTCCCTACGCTGACCGCCTGCTTGACTGCGGCCGGGTCTGGGGCGCCTGACCCATGCCACTTGCAGCAGGCAAGCGCAACCAGCGCATCACCTTCCAGGCCCGTGCGGCTGGCGTCGATGCGCAAGGCCAGTCAAACGGCGCGTGGGTCAACCTGGCCACCACGCCCACCGTGTGGGCCAGCGCCAAGCCAGTGCGCGGAAATGAATACTTCAAGGCCGGGCAGATGCAAACCAACATCGAGGTTGTGTTCAACGTGCGGTACCGCGCCGATATCACCACCCACATGCGCGTGCTGTGGCGCGGCGTGCCCTATGCCATCGTCAGCCCACCGATCGATGTGAACGGCGCGCTGACCGACATGGAACTGATGTGTGCAAGCGGGGTGGGCGATGGCCGGTGACTTTGGCGCCAAGGTGCTGGGCCTGCCTGACCTGCGGGCAGCACTCGCCGGCATCGTGCCAAAGCTGCGCGTGCGTGCGCTGCGCATTGCATTGGCCGCTGGCGGTCGTGTGGTGCGTGACCACGCCCGCCGCCATGCGCCTGTGCTGCGTGGCAGCACCCACAACCGCCAGCCGGGCACGGTGCGCAAAGCCATCACTGTGCGCACCAGCAAGCTTGCCCGGCGCGAGGGCAATGTGGGTGTGTTCATCAACGTCAAGCCACTGCCCGGCGCGAAGTACAAAACGACCAAGGGCCCGCTTGGCGGCAAGCGACGCGTGATGGTTCGGGCCAGCCAGCGCGGCGCCAACAACCCGCGTGACCCGTTCTATTGGAAATTCCTGGAGTTCGGTACCAAGAAGATGCGCGCGATGCGTTTCCTCAAGGGCGCGGCCGGCAAGCTGGGCGAGGCGCTGAACGTGTTCAAAGCCAAGATCGGCCCCGCCATCAACAAGTTGAACAACGGCAAGGGCGCACAGCCATGAGCATCGAAGACGACTTCCGCGCAGCGCTTGTGGCCCACGCCCCGCTGGCTGCTGCCGTGAATGGCGTGATTGCCAAGCACGCTGCGCCCAAGGGCTCACTGCTGCCGGTCATCGTGTACAGCGCCGAGCACGAGCTGCAGCAAACGCTGCTGGGCGACAGCGGTTCAGACCGCTGCATCTTCAGCGTCGAGTGCTGGGCCGCCGGCGCCGTGCAAGCCGACGCAGTGGCTGACTTGGTGGAGGCCGCCATTGAAGCCCACCAAGCCACCGCCACCGATGCGGTGGTCACCGTGCTTTCGCGCGGCAGCGCTTACGACGGCGACGTTGAAGAGGACGGAATCATTCTTTCCGTCGAGTGGTGGGTCTAGTCCAGACGCCTGCACTGCATTGACCGCAAGGCCGCTTTCGAGCGGCCTTTTTCATTCCCCACACAGGGCCGCTTTCGAGCGGCTTTTTTTGTTTCTGCAACCGCCGGCATCGGCAACACATCAAGGAGCCACACATGGGCGACAACATCAAGGGCCGGCGCGTTCGCGTCGATATTGCAACCACCTTCGTGACGGGCGTGGCCATTTCAGCGCTGACCCAAGCAAACCCCGGCGTTGCGGCATCTGTTGCTCACGGCGTTACGGCTGGCGCCATTGGGTACATCGACAGCGTTGAGGGCATGACGCCGCTCGAAGGCCAGGCGGTGCGCCTCTCGTCGGTTGTCACCGATGCCTTCAGCCTCGAAAGCATCGACACCACCAACATGCCGGCGTTCACAGGCACGGCCTTGTTCCACCGTGCCTCCGCTTGGGTGACGCTTGACAAGGCCACGAGCTACGAAGTGCCCGAAGGCGCGGCCGACAAGCTCGACCCCACCACACTGCTTGACGATCGGCGCCGCGAAGAAAACGGCTTGCTGAGCGCGCAGGGCATCAACATCGCCCTGCTCGCCGAAACCGTGAACGGTGCGGCCGTGGCGCTTGTTGTTGCTGCCGCGAAGAACGACACCGATCTTCTGTTTCGCATCACGCTGAAGAACGGCGACATCCGTTTGCTGCGTGGTGTGCCCTCGTTGCCAGGTGAAAGCGTGCAGCTCGGCCAGCTCGGCACCAGTGGTTTCTCGGTGTCGATCAAGGGCGACATGCTCAAGCTGGTGGGGCTCACCTGATGAGCACCCAACAGCTCATCGCGCGCATTCAGCGCAGACGTGAATCGACGCTTGAGCTCGAGCCCGGCAAGACGGTCAACGTGCGCCGCCCCGCCGAGCTTGAAATGTCCGACATGCGGCGAGGCGTCACCCTCGACCACATCGCAAAACATGTGGTGGGCTGGGGCGGCGTGACTGAGGCCACCCTGCTGGGGGCGGACGAAGGCACGGCCGACGAGGTGGAGTTTCACCCTGACCTTTGGCGCGAAGTGGTGGCCGACCGTGGTGTGTGGTTCAACAAAGTGGCGGCCAAGCTGCTGCAGCTCATGACCGAACACATCAAGAGCAAGGCCGAAGCCGCAAAAAACTGATTGCCCTGCTGGACGCCCAGGCGGGCGTTCAGTACGAGGGCGAAGAAGCGCCGGTGGCCACCGAGGCCGAGCGCGCCGCCATCACGGCCTGGAACCTCCTCTCTACAGGCAGTGGCGCCTTTGACCTGGGCGCGCTGCCGGTGGTGGTGGAGCTGCTCGGCGTGCAAGACGTTGAGGGCCTGATTGACCGGTTGTTGATCATCAAGCTGCATCGGCCTGAAAAGCAAAACAAGGAATGACCCATGGCACTGGCCACACTTTCCATCGACCTCGAAGCCAAGCTTGCCAAGCTGCAAGAGGGGTTCGACAAAGCAGGGCGCATGAGCGCCAAGACTGCCGCCGATATCGAGCGGCAGTTCGGCAACATCAAAGGCGGGGCCGTTGCTATTGGCGGTGCGCTTGCCGGGGCGTTCGTCTCATCGGGCATCGTCAGTTTTTTCAGGTCCACCGTTGATGGCCTCGACGCGCTGAATGATTTGAAAGACGCCACTGGCGCCAGCATTGAAAACATCAGCGCGTTGGAAGACGTTGCCTTGCGCACCGGCACCAGCTTTGAAACCGTCGCCAGCTCGCTGGTGAAGTTCAACAAGGTTCTGGGCGACGCCAAGGCGGGTAGCGAAACAGCGAACATCCTCAAGCAGATCGGCCTCAACGCTGAAGAGCTGAAGCGGCTTGACCCTGCCGAGGCCCTACGCCAGACGGCTGTGGCGCTGTCTCAGTTTGCAGACGATGGTGACAAGGCACGCGTGGTGCAGGCCCTGTTCGGCAAGAGCGTGCAAGAGGCCGCGCCGTTTCTGAAAGACCTTGCGGCTGCTGGTCAACTCAATGCCACCGTCACAACGGCACAGGCGGAAGAGGCAGAGAAGTTCAACAAGCAACTGGCTTCACTCCAAAAGAACACGAACGACGCTGCACGGTCGCTCACCAGTGAGCTTGTGCCGGCACTGAACAACATGTTCGACCGCGTGAAATCTGAAGGCGGGTATCTCGAAGCACTCTTCACCGACGACCTGAGCACGCATGCCAGCCGGCTTGGTGGTGAAGTGAAGCGGTTGACATCGGAGTACGAAAAACTTGCCGTTGCACGCGGGGCACGCCAGGCATCTGGCGATGACCTTGGCCCGCGCGAGCTGGCGAAAATGAAAGAGTTGCGCGCCGAGATTGAGGGTCTGCAAAAGCAAACCTCAGCGGTCAACGCCCGCGTGAAACAACGGCTCGGGCAGCCTGTTGCCGATGGGCTGGCCGTGGCTTCGTACAGCAACGAGGGCCGCTCCCCAAGCAAGGCAATCGGCGGCATCGCTGAGGCTGACAAGGCAGCAGGCAAAGACAAGCTCAGCGAGTTTCAGAAGTACCTGCAGCAGCTTGAGCAGGCAAGGGTGGCCACGCGCAACTTGAACGAAGAAGAGAAAGCGCAGTACGCCATTGCCACGGGCGCACTCGGTAACCTCAACGCGAAGCAAAAAGAGCGTTTGATTTTGCTGGCCAAAAGCGTTGACCTTGCCCGGAATGTGTCCGATCAGAAGATCGACTTCAGCGCGATCGACGCGTTGATCGAACAGCAGCGGCAGCTTGAAGCGCTGATTGCCAGCACGCCCACGGCTGAGCTTGAGCGCCAGCGCGATCTCCAGATATCGCTGGCTGCGGCATACGAGGCGGGGCGCTTCGGCATCGTCGGCAGCACCGAGGCCATGGCCGCTTACACCGCGGCCGTGCAAACCGCGCTGCCAGGCCTGAAGAAGCTGGAAGAAGAAACCAACACGTTTGCAGTGCAGGCCGCTGCGAATATTCAAGACGCGCTCGGCAGCACCGTGAAGGGCGCACTGAAGGGCGACTTCGACGACATCGGCGACCTGTGGAAAAACTTGTTGCTCGACATGGCCTCACAAGCCGCATCGGCGCAGATCGCCAAGGCGCTGTTCGGTGGCGACTACGGCAAGTCGGGTGAACTGGGTGGCCTGATCGGTGGCATTGCAGGCTGGTTCAAGGGCGCAGGGACTGGCACCACTGCTGCGAATGCCATGCCGGGCAACTCGCTCGACAACCTGCTTGCGCTGAACGACAACTTTTCCGCCCGCGCCTCGGGCGGGCCGGTGTCATCGGGCGGGCTCTACCGCGTCAACGAACGCGGCCCCGAGGTGCTCACCGAGAACGGCAAAGACTTTTTGATGATGGGCGCGAACGCCGGCAACGTGACGCCCAACCATCTGCTGGGCGGCAGGGTGCAGCGTGACTTTGGGCCACAAGCCAAGGCGCCCGTGGTGAAGAACGACATCAGGGTGATCAACAACGCGGGCGCGCAGGTCGAAACGCGCACGCGAGAAACCGACTTCGGCCAGATCGTTGAACTCGTGATCGACCGCGCGGCGCAAGACGTGGCCAGCGGCGGCGGCAAGATCGCCACCGCAATGAAGAGCCGGGGCCTCAACCTGTCGGGCAACCTGCCGCGCCGCCGATGAGCCTGCCCGAGCTGACCACGCCACCTGGTGTGCCTGTGTTCCTGGCTGCCGGCCACGCCATCGCGCTGCGATCGCTGTATGTCGAGGTGCCCATGACGTCGGGCCACGCCCGCAAGCGCCGCGTGTACACGCAAGCCCCGCGCGTCGTTGATGTGGCGCTGCTGCTGACCGACCAGCAAATGGCCGACCTCGACGACTGGTACGAGACCACGCTGCTGGTGGGCACCCGCCCCTTCGCCGCCCAGGTGGCAGGGCAGGGCGGTGGTGTGTTGTGGTGGCGCGCCGAGTGGCTGGTGCCTTACCTCGCCACGCCGCTGCACCGCCGCCGCTGGCGGGTCGAGGGGCAGCTGCTGGTGTCAGGCACCGGCAGCGCAACCGGCCCCGTGCTGGGCACGCTGGCCGCTGAGATCAGCGTGCCACTCAAGGCCACGGCGTGGCTGCGTGTGGCACCGCAACTCGCGGCCGAGATCGGCGTGCCACTTGAATTTGTCGAGGCTTGACCCATGCCCGCCCAAACCTACCCCGCTGGCCTGCCGTACCCGCAGAGCGCGCCAGTGCAGGCGTCTGAACGCCGGCTGATGACACAGGGCGATGGCCCGCGCGACAGCCGCCCTGTGCAGTTCGATCGTCTGGGCCAGCAGCAGCTTCAGTGGACGTTCAAGTTTGCCCATGCCGCAGTGTTTCAGGCGTGGTGGGAAACGGACCTGGTGGAGGGTGGCGCATGGTTCGTAGCCAACTGGCCCCTGCCGCAGGGCGGTGATGGCGATCGCCGGTTCGTGGGCACGCCGGCTTGGCAGCTGCTCCCCGGCTATGGCTGGCGCGTGACCGCCACGTGCGCGCTGCGTGGGCGTGGCCTGCCCTCGTACCCCGAAGGTGGCTCGGGTGGTGGGGGCGGCGGCATTCCCGAGAGCGCTGTGTTCTTCGATGCGTTCGACGGCATCGAGGCGTTGGAGTTGCATGTGCCTGACGTTGCAGGCCCGATGTTCAGCTGGGACCCACCGAGCAGCATCACGCTTACCGGCACTGGCCTGCTTGCCGGCCCAGCGACATTGGCCACCTACGGCGTGGCAAGCGGTTGGAACTTCGGCAACCCGTTTGCCGAGGTCACCGAATACGACGTTGATTTCACATGGACGAGCCCGCCCGCGTTCACCCATGGGGCATACGACACGTACCTGACCCTGACCGTCAGCCCCATGGGTGCAGTGCCAGCGGCCGCGAGCTTGTCGCTCTTTCATTCCGGCGCGTCGCCTCTCACGCTTGTCGGCCCTGGCTTGGGTGCAGGCGTTGATGTGAGCGCGGCCTATGCGCCGTCAACCGTCTACCTGGGTCAACTGCGTGTTCGAGACGCAGGCGTAAGCATCAGCTTCATGGGCCAGGAATCAACCAACGTGGTTGACATGACCACCGCACCCGATGCCAACCGGTACCCGGAAGGCATCTATCTCAACCTGGCCGGTGGCAGTGCCTTGCACAGCCTCGCCATCGTCAACGCAGGAGCTTGACCTATGCCCACCTACTTACCCCCACGTCGAGGCGTGACGCTCAGCGAGGCGTATGCCGAGGCCGCCGCCGTGGCGCCCGCCACCTACGTCATGCTCAACTGCTACGAGCTGTGGCACCCCACCATGGCAGAGCCCGCCCGAGTGGTGAACGACCATGCCCCGCTGCTGGCCACGCTTGAGGCCACGGCACCCCGCAATGCCGAAGAAGAGGTTGAGTTTCTTTCCGCGCAGGTCACGGTCACCCGGCCCGAAGAGTCCGACGCTGCAGGCTCACCGGGCATCAGCATGACCATCAGCAACGTGTCGGGCGTGTTGTCTGCCGCACTTGCTGCCGCGCGCGGATCACTGCTGCCGTGGGAGGTGATCGAGCGTGTGTACGCGAGCCACGACACAAGCGGCCCCGCTCGCCTGCCACCACTAAAGCTGTACCTCACAAATGCTGACATCGGCGGCGCCACCGCCACGCTTACCGCCGGCCTTGGCGACCCTTGCAACATCAGCATTCCGGCGCTTACGTTCACCGTCACCGAGTACCCGGGGCTGGCGGCGCAATGAAGCACTGGGCCGCACCCCTCATTGGCAAGCCATGGGCTCCGAATGCCACCGGCCCCGATGCGTTCGATTGCTGGGGCTTGGTGCGTCATGTGTTCGTCGTGCGTCACGGCATCGACATGCCGGAAGTGGCGGTGGGCGGCGAAGACAACGTGCAGGCCATTTGCGCTGCCGCACACGTGTCCGGGTGGCGGCCAGTGACTGACGGCCCGCAGGCCGACGACATCGTGCTGATGCGTGGACTCAGGGGGCGCCACGTGGGCGTCATGGTGCAGGCGTCTGCACGCCTGCGCCTGCTGCACGCGGCCGGTCACATGTCAGGGCTCGGCCCGGTGGGCTGCGTTGTGGCTCAGTCGATCAACGAGGCCATTGCAGACGGATACCACCACCACGAATTCTGGAGGCGCAAAACATGAAAGCAGCCGTTGGCTATGCCAGCAACCCCTTGGTGCCTATGCGCCCCATCGACATGCGCGTGGCGCCCGTGGGCGAGCCCATCGCCAGCACTGCGCCTCAGGGCGCTGGAGTGTTGGTGTGCCGGCTCAACGGCGAATGGCTGTTGCGCGAAAGCTGGGGCCGGCCTGTGTTCCCTGGTGATGTGGTTGAGTGGTACGAGTTGCCGCAAGACAAAGACGACCTGCGCGGTGCGTTGCAACTTGCGGCGCTGGTCGTTGCCATCATCAACCCCATGGGCTACGGCGCCTATATCGCGCTGGGTCTCAGCATTGCAAGCAGCGTGCTGTTGCCCATGGAGGGGCCGGCGCAGCGCGAAGAGCGCAAAACGTCGCCCACGTACAGCACGTCGCTGAGTGCCAATGAAGCGCGGCTCTACGAAGCCATTCCAAAAATTTGCGGGCGGCATCAGGTGTACCCGCCCTATGCCGGGCGCCCCTATTACGAGTACGACGAAAACGGAGACCAGTACCTGTATGCGTTGCTGGTCGTGGGCGAAGGCAACCACATCATTGAGCGCAAGTTGGTTGATGACACCGACCTGAACCATTTTCAAGACGTGCTGGTCAGCACCTACCTGGCCCCGAGTGTGCAGCCTGCGCTGGTGCAAGCCAACGTGGTCACCGCGCCAGAGGTGACGGGTCAGAACATGTTGACGGCCCGCTACATCGGCGGCTTTGCGGCATGCCGGCCCAAGTTCACCGCAACCCATATCGGCATCGACGTGATCGCCCCGCGCGGCTTGGGGTTGGCTGACTCGGGCGGCACCATCGGCGACATCACTGTGACCTGGCGCGTTGAGGTGCGAGCGTTGAACGAATTCGGCGTGGCCACCACGCCTTGGGAAATCATTGCCACTGAAACCCGCACCGTGGCCGACAGCAAGACCCAGCGTTGGTCGGTCAAGTACGAGCTTGATGCTCCCATTCGCCCGGAGGTGCGCATCGTGCGCACCGATGTGCGCAATGACTCCATCCGAGCGCTGCACGACATTCAATGGGCAGGCCTGCGCGCCTACCTTGCCCAGGCCGCCACGCTCAACGCCCACACCGCACACCTTGAAATCGTCATGCGGGCGAGCGAACAGCTCAGCGGTATCACGCAGTCACGCATCAGCGTCATTGCGCAAGCCATGTGCCGCACCTGGCACCCAGACACCGGCTGGAGCGCTGAGGTGCCAACTCGCAACCCGGCCTGGTGGATCGCTGACCTTGCCAGCAGCCCCACCTGGGGCCTGGGCCTGACCGATGAACGCATTGACCTGCAGACCTTGTATGAACTGAGCCTTGTGTGGGAAGCTAGGCAAGACAGGTTCGACTACGTTTTCGACAGTCGCATGGGCGCTTGGGACGCGCTGCAAATCATTGCCCGCGCCGGCCGCGCCCGCGTGTTCAGGCCGTCGGGTGGTGTGCTCAGTGTGGCGCGCGATCAGGTCGAAGACCTGCCCGTTACCGCGTTCACCGCTCGCAACGCGCAGCCCGCCAGCATGGTGACCAGTGAGGTGCTGCCAGAGGTCGACACGCCCATCGATGGTGTGATCGTCGAGTACTTTGACAACAGGCAATGGGACTGGCTGCCCATCGAATGCCCTGGGCCTGGGGTCGTGTCGATGAACAACCCAATTCGCGTGCGGCTGCCCGGCGTTACTGGTGCGAAGCAGGCCGAGCGCGAAGGCCTGTATGAGGCGGCATCGCTGATGTGGCGCCCCCGCACCGCGACTTGCACGACCGAAATGCAAGGCGTGCTGCCAGCCTACATGAGCCCTGTGCGCTGGCAACCCGAAACCCCAGGCTATGGGCAGACCGGCGACGTTGCGTTCTGGGATGCTGAAGAGTTGGTGATGGGGCTTTCAGAAAAGCCGATATGGGGCGCTGAAACGCTTTACATCACGCTCATTCGAGACGACGGCAGCTTGACCGACCCGGTGGCTGTGAGCCCTGGCCCCACAGAGTGGGACGTAGTGCTGCCCGCCGTACCCGACTTTGTGTTGGTGCTCGATGACGGCACGCGCGAGCGCCCGAAGTTTCTGCTTGGTGGCTTGACCACAGGCGATGAGCTGGTGAAGGTCACTCGCATTTCAGACGGTGGCCGCAGCGAGGCCGGCGAACAGCTCTACAAGATCGAGGGCCTGATTGATGACGACCGCGTGCATGAGGTTGACAACCACCTGCTGCCCGGCCCCGGTGTGATTCAAGACCCCGTGGACGGCGGGGCGGAGGTCGAGACGGGGCCTGACATCCTGCTGCTCGTGGTCCTGAATGACCACAGTTTCAAGAAGCAGCAAATGACAGGGACGCATGAGCTGATCAACGTGTATTCGACGATTCAACTTCTCAACGATGGTCGCTTGCGCAGAGACCCTGCAAACGTTCCTGACTACATCCCTGGGGTGCCGGCCGATTGGTACGAGCACACGGCAGCCGAATGGATATTCACCAGCCCGGTCGAGGTTTCAGAGGCTGGTTTATTTGAGGTCTACGTTGAGTTGCTCGATGGAGAGTTGACAACTGGCACGCTTGATACGTGGCTGCCTTTGGACACCACACGCACCTGGACGGTAAGCCGGGTTGGTGAGGGCAGCGGGTTCGGAGTCACACGAGCGCTTCTTCGATTCAGCATCCGTTTGGCATCAACAGAAGTCATTCAGGACGTGGCAATCATCGAACTGGAGGCGGCGGCCATCTTCTCATTCGGTGGTAGCTAAAAAAGGGACCCATGAGCAACCTCACCAACCATGCAGAGAACGCCCTCGTAGACCAGCTGCGCGGCGAAGACATGACGCTGCCGACCGACTGGCACGTGGCCCTTGGCAGTGCCGGCAGCGAAACCGGCATCACTGAAATCACGGGCACTGGCTATGCCCGCCAGGCCGTGGCACGCAGCCTCACGGCTTGGTCGGGCACGCAGGGCGACGGCACCACGCTGCCCAGCACCGGCACAAGCCACACCACAAGCAACAACGCGGCCGTGGACTACGGCACTGCCGGCAGTGCGTGGGGCAGCGCCACGCATATCGGCCTGTTCGATGCATCGACCGCTGGCAACTGCTGGGTCTGGTACGAGCTGCCCGACCCCATGACCATCGGCAACGGCGACCCCGTGAGCATTGACGCCAGCACGATCCGCCTGCGCTTTGGCCTGGCTGGCGGCATGTCGGACTACTTGGCCAACAAGCTGATCGATCTGATGTTCCGCGACGAGGCATACACATGGCCAGCGAGCCTCAGCGCGGCTTACTGCACCACGTCACCCAGCAACAGCGCACGCGGCACCGAGCCAGGCGTGGGTGGCTATGCCCGCGTGGCGATCGCCAGCAGCCTGGCCGCGTGGAGCGGCACGCAAGCGGCCGGCAGCACAGTGGCCAGCACCGGCACGGGCGGGCGCACGAGTAACAACGCGGCCATCACGTTCCCGTTGCCGACCGCAGACCAAGGCGCGATCGGCTGGGTGATGCTGCTCGACGGCAGCAACAACATGCTGTTCTGGCACGCGCTGGCCAGCATCCGTTCGATCCGCCGCACGCCGGTGGGTGGCGACCCGCCCGAGTTCGCAGCCAACACGTTGGGCATCACGTTCGCCTGACGGCCAATGCTTCACCTCAAGCCCGCCCTGGGAAACCTCGGCGGGCTTTTTCTTTGCCCCGGAGCCCGCGCAGTGACGCCACACCCACCACAACTTGACATCGTCACCGTGGCGATCGCGGCCGCCTCGGCAATGCTGGGCACGTACTGGGGCGGCATCGTCGGCCCCTACGCTGTGATCATCCTCGCGGCGATGGGTGGTGCGGCCTGGTCAGCCGCCAGCCGGCCCGAAAGCACCCGCTGGGCGGCCGTGCGGCACGGCGGCCTGATGGTCGGCCTGGCGCTGCTTGTCACGGTGCCGCTGGCTGAGTTCCTCACCCGGTGGACGGGCCTTGAAAGCCGCTGGATGTTGGGCCCGCTCGCGGCCCTGATCGCGGCGCGCCCCGAGTGGGTGGTGGCGCAGATCCACAAGCTTTACCGATCGCGCGCCAAGCCGATGGGTGCGACCGACGGAGACCACACATGATCGACATGCACTCCCTGCCTGCGCCCCTGCGCATCGCGCTGCTGCTGGCCAACTTTGCAGTGTGCTCGGCCCTCGGGTGGGCCTGCGTGTGCCGCATGGCCCGCATGAGCCGCGCCACCACGTGCGCGAGGTTTCGCGCCGGCTACACGGTGCTGTACGTCGCGGCCACGGCCAGCGGCTTCAGCGTGTGGATGTTCAACGAGTGGCCGGGCCCCGGCCAATTGGGCATGGGCGCAGCCGCGCTCTACATCGTGGCCCTCAGCGCGCACAACTGGCGAGATGGCCCGCCCGACTACGCCCGCACCGAGCCGGCACCTCTGCCCACAACCCACACGCAGCCCCCTCCCCATCAACCGCTGAAAGCAAACCAATGAAGCACCTGATTGCAGCCCTGGCCATCCTCGCCACAAGCCTCAACGCCGCCGCGCAGACGGCCACCCCGCCGTGCTGGCCCAAGCAGCTCGGCAGCACCGGCAGCGATTTCAAGCAGGGCACCACGCCAGACGGCCGCTGGGTCGCGTGGACCTGCACCGTGAGCGGTGCGCCGCGCATTTACAGCGCCTGGGCCGTGACCGACTACGAGCTGGTGCACCCGGTGACCACCGGCATGACGCCCATCAAGACGGCCCAGGCGTACTGGCGCGCGAACACCGCTTCTTCGAGCACCGACCCGCGCCTGGCCAGGCTGCGGGCTGCGGCCGAGGCATCTTTCAGATGAGCCCGCCGGCGCTGGCTGCGCGGCCGGCGCCGCCCCCCGAGCTGCAACTGGCCGGGCAAGCCGTAGGTGCGCTGCCTGCGCCGGTGGCGGTGCTGATCTATCTGGCCGTCACCGGGTCGTCAACGCATCACATCGCGCAGCGCCTGGGCATAGACGAGGCCGCGGTCTCCACCCTGCGCATGGACGTGGCCCGCGCCTTCGCGCCCCACATGCCCAAACGAAACGCCCCCAAGAAAGGCACGCGATGAACACCGACCCAACCTGGCTGGCCCAGGCCCGCACGCACATCGGTCTGCGCGAGATCCCGGGCATGGCCACATCGCCCACCATCGCCGGCTGGCTGCGGCAGTTGCGCGCCTGGTGGCGCGACGACGAAACGCCTTGGTGCGGCACGTACATCGCGGCCGTCATGCAGGCGTCTGCACTGCCTGTGCCGCAGCACTGGTACCGCGCCAAAGGCTGGCTCGAATGGGGCGTGCCGCTGTCGAACCCCGAGGTGGGGTGCGTGGTGGTGTTCGAGCGCGCGGGCGGTGGCCACGTCGGCCTGGTCGTCGGCCGCGACCTGGCCGGCAACCTGGCGGTGCTGGGCGGCAACCAAGGCAACGAAGTGTCGATCGCCAGCTTCCCGCGCTCGCGGGTGGTGGGCTACCGCTGGCCAGCCAACAGCCAGCCGCTGTATGCCGCCCTGCCGCTGGTCGGCGCCGAACGCTCGCGGAGCGAGGCGTGATGCTGGGCATCACACACATGCTGGGCGCCGTGGCCATCACCGCGCTGGTGGCCGGTGGTGTGGGCCTCAAGGGCGGCATGAACTACGTCGAGGGCCAGCAAGCCAAGGCCGCCGTGGATCGGTCCGAGGCAGACCGCGAGAGCGAGCGCCTGGCCAACAAATCAAACGCAAGGATCAACGATGACCACACCACGCAAACCCGCCTGGCTGTTGCTGCTGCCGGTGCTCGCCTTGAGCGCCTGCGCAAGCTGTCCGACGCAGAGCGCGCAGCCAACCCGTCCCTCGGCGAGTGCGGAGCTGATGCGCCCGCGACCGCCGTCATTCGCGGCGCGGACCGAGACGATCTTGTCGCGCTCGCCGAAGAAGCCGACGACGTCGCCCGAGCCCTCGAAGCCTTCCAGCGCCGCGAGCGGGAAGTGATGGGCTGCACGGCAGCCAACGAATAGAACAGGGCGACCCCATCGGTGCGTCAACACCAATGGGGCCACCAGCCCCACAGATAGAGCCTGTGAGCCCAGCCAAGGCCCTGCCACCTCCCGGGAGGCGGGGCGGAGTGTACTTAACCCCTCTGGAGCCTCATGGCCACACCCATCATTCCGTGGATGGGCGGCAAACGCCGCCTTGCCGATCTTCTGATCCCCCGCTTCCCGCCGCACACCTGCTACGTTGAGGTCTTTGCCGGCGGCGCGGCCCTCTACTTCCTGCGGCCGCCCGCCGACGTTGAGGTGATCAACGACATCAACGGCGACCTGGTCAACCTGTACCGGGTCATCAAAACCCACCTCGAGGAATTCGTGCGCCAGTTCAAGTGGGCGCTCAGCAGCCGCGAGATTTTCAAGTGGACGCAAGACACCCCACCCGAAACGCTGACCGACATTCAACGTGCCGCGCGCTTTTTCTACCTCCAGCACCACTGCTTCGGCGGCAAAGTGCAGGGCCAGACGTGGGGCACGGCCACCACTGCGCCGCCGGTCAACCTGCTGCGCATCGAAGAGCAGCTCAGCGCCGCGCACTTGCGCCTGGCTGGCACGTTCATTGAGCGGCTGCACTGGCTCGAATGCGTCAAGCGCTACGACCGCCCGCACAGCTTTTTCTACCTTGACCCACCGTACTGGCAGACCGAGGGCTACGGCGTCGAGTTTCCGTTCAGCGAGTACGAGGCCATGGCCAGCGCGATGCGTGGGCTCAAAGGCAAGGCCATCTTGAGCATCAACGACCACCCTGACATTCGCGCCTGCTTCGCCGGCATGCACATGGAGTCGCTCGACATCAGCTACACCGTGGGCGGTGGGGCGAAGGCCGCCGCGCGCAAAGAGCTGGTGATTTGGTCTTGGGACCAAGCGGCAGAGCCGGCGGGGCTGTTCTGAAGGCAAGCCAGACCACGGTGGTCTGGCTTGTCCGGACGCCTGGACTTCCTGCGCTGACAGAGCGGTACTGAGGTCATCGCAGCCGGAGACCATGATGAACCTTGAAGCCCACACCCAACACGACGCCGACGACCTGGCCTACCTGCGCGCCAAGGGCTGGACCGACGCGGAGATCCAGCAGCGCTGGGACCAAGAGGGCGCTGCCGGCAAGCAGCCTTGCAACTGGGTGGCGCCTGCCGCAGCGGGCAAGCGAGGCTGCAGGTGCCTAGCGCAACGCCCCTGGCGCAACCTTACGGACGCCCAGTGTGGGCGCCCCCGTTCGAGGGGCGCCCCCAGGAGCGATAACGCCCACCGTGTTGCAGCTGCACCATGAGGCACCGCAACACGAGGGGAAGGTGATGGACGAATGGATTGATAGGGCCGCGACCCTGTGCATGGGTATGGCACCGGGCACAACAGCCGAGCATGCGCGCGACCTGGCCGAGGCACTGGCGGTGGCGTGCCCCGATGCGTCACCTGCTCATGCGGTGATCGTGTTCCTAGCTGCGATTCCGGGCGGGTGGTCTACGCGGCTGTGCTGAGCCCGCCGGGGCGCCACAGGCTTTGTGCGCCCCAGCACGCTAATCCGAGGTGCCTACGTCACCACCACTTGGCCTGAAGCCGGCGCGGTACATCGCGTCTGCCTTTTCGGTGTCTGTCTCGGCCATCTGACGGAGCTCCATCGAGCCGGCTACTGGCTCACAGCCTGGCCAGCGCCGCTGGGCCGTTGTGCAGTCCATCTTCCAGGCGGTCTTCACGAGCTTCCCCGGCTTCACGTCGTGAGGCACCCACCACTTCCAGTGTTCAACAGACTTCATCCTGTGGATTTATACAGCAATCAGTAGGAGTCCCTGTGAAGCAGAGGCATGGGCCGGGCGGCACAATTTGAGGATGTGCAACCGCTACGTCTCCCCAGAAGCCGGTGACATTGAGCGCCAGTGGCACCTCGGCCGCAGCAACCCGTGGCGCGGGGCCGAAGTCTGGCCACGCCGGGAAGGCGCGTTTCTCCGCAGTGGTGTCGACGGGCTCGAGTGCGTGGTTGGCCGCTGGGGCCTCGTGCCGAGCTACCACCGCAAGCCGCTGGCCGAGTTCAAACTGTCGACGAACAATGCCCGCTGGGAAGACAAGGTGCACACCAGTGCCGCCTTCAAAGCCTCATGGGTTGCAGGCCGGCGCTGCGTCATCCCCGCCACTTGGTTCAACGAACCTTATTGGGGTGAAGACGGACTCACTCACACCCCTTGGAAGTTCGCGCGGGCAGACGGGCGACTGCTGGGTTTGGCAGGGCTGTGGAACCGCTGGCACGCGCCAGATGGCCAGGCCTTGGAGACCTACACCATGATCACGATCAATGCCGACAACCACGAGCTGATGCGCCGCATGCATAAGCCGGAGCGCGACAAGGTCGGAAACGTGCTCCCGCCGGAGCTGCAGGATAAGCGCATGGTGGTGGTGCTGGACGACAACGTGCAGGACGCTTGGCTGCGTGCCTCACCAGCTGAGGCCGAGCAGTTGGTGCAGCAGTGGCCGGCCCACCGTTTCAGCGCCGGGCCGCTCGTCACGGTGAGCGAAGGGAAGCCGGTGTCCCTCGATCCGACTACTGGAGAGCTTTTTTGAGGCTAAGCCGCGGTTTAGACCTGGTTACCTTCTTCGCTGCACCCGCATCGTTCACAGGGCGCCCGGACGAGCCAGCTTTGGCCTCGAAGCTGCGTCGCGGCGGGGAGCGGCCGGCGTTTGCTGGAGGTAGGCTTCCGTGACATGTAACGAAGGTCCCCCGTTTGCGGGGTAACCCACCGGCCACCCCCATCCAGACTTCACAATCCGGCCTTATCAGCGCCTGCGTAGTGCTTATGCTTCCAGAAAGGGAAGCGACCCGAATAGGAGGAGGAGTCGTCCTCGACCAACCTTGTTTAAGCACCCTGCGAAATTTGATGTGCCCCTTTTTCTGCAAGGAAAGCGAGGGCGGAAGGCGGAAAAAAAATCGAGGATCGCTGCTCGGGAAAGTCGTTCTGCTCGGCTCCGGCACGACGCCCTGCACGAGCGATTCGGTCGAACATCTCGGATTATTCAGATGATGGCATCCGGGGCCCCCAGGCCCGGGGTTTGCAAATCCCGGAAGCTTAAGGTCGTTCTTCCGCCAACTTTTTCGCTGATTGACGATCCTGAGGGTTGCTTACTATTTTTGAGCGACCTAGCGAGTCAGATGCGCGCGCGTCGATTAAGTAACGTGTATCTCGACTATTCCAAGGTGGTTCGTCAGGATTTGGGCGCAAACGCACTTCTGGATGTGCTCGTCGATGAGTTGGCGACGCAGGCGCGAAGGACGAATCATAGGATCCATTGGAGGGGAACATACCCGAAGGATCCTGCGCATCAACGCTTTGTTCGCGCAATGGGTGTGATTAGACGCCTGCAGATTGAGCATGAATACCCCGAGGCGAAGGAGGAGGCCGCCCTGCAGGTCTTCAATGTTCGTTGCAAGCACTACACGCGACCTGCCGCGGCGCGCCTGCAAGATCAAAAATCGAAAGTTACCCAGCAGTTTTCAGATCACATCAACCAATGCTTGCGTCGCGTAAATAAAAAACAGTTAAAGGAGCAGGCGCGGCACCGCTTATGTGCATATATCAGTGAGATTATTGATAATGCAGAAGAGCATGGGCAGATGGGTGATTGGTCCATTCAGGGTTATTTGGATACTTCGCTGGATGTGCCGACATGTGAGATCGTTATATTTAATTTCGGCAGTACGATTTCATCCACGTTTGGGGCGCTTCCTGATACTAGTTATACGTATGAGCAGGTGCAGCGATATATCAAGCTGCATCAGAAGGGCAACCTCTTCAATCGCGGGTGGGCAAAGGACGACCTTTACACCTTGGTAGCGCTTCAAGGGTCGGTAAGCACCAAGAATCACACGCGCGACGATACGAGAGGAAACGGCACTGTCGACTTGATTACTTTCTTTCAGCGCATCCACCAGGAGTGTGTGAAAGATGCAGAGGGTGCATCGGCGCGCATGGTTCTTGCTTCAGGCTCCACCAGCATCCTGTTCGATGGTTCGTATGACATGAGACCCAATGCCGAAGGTGTCAACATCATTGCGTTCAACAAGGAAAACGACCTTGAAAAGAAGCCTGACGCGACTTACGTCCGTTCTATGGTCGGGGTCACATTTCCGGGAGCGGTTATCAGCGTAAAGTTCCCTCTTAAGGCTGCCGCGGTCGACAGTGCGACAGCTTTAGGAGGGCAGCCAAATGAGCAAGGAGAGCAAAGTGATTGATCTTGCGAACGTGGAAGGCCGCGTCTACACAGGTCGAGATCGGGGCCAGCGTCTGCGTGGTGAGCTTGGCCTAGATGAGGCGGATGTGGCTGCTGACACAGTCCTCGTAATCATCCCTGATGACACCTACACCATCAGCAGTTCGTTCTTCCTCGGCCTGTTCGGGCCGAGCGTCGTGAAAGCAGGAAGCAAGGACGAATTTTTCCGTCGTTTCGAGTTCCGTCTACCTGCTTTTCTTAAGGAAGTGGTCGATGGCTACGTTATGCGAGCGCTGCAGAGTAGAAACCTGTTCGCGTGAGCGTGGCAGTACCACTCCCAGAGACAAAATCGATTACGACGCTGGTGGCACCTGCCTCAGCGGCCGTAGCTGAGGCTGCGAGCTCACCCGCTTCGATCCCTGTCACAGCGGAAATTGAACGTCAGGTCGACCTTGGGGGGGGGTGCAGCAAGGTCGCGTTGTCGGGACATTCGGTGGTCCTTTGCACCACAGAGCAGGACCCACTGTGGCTGAAGGCGCTAGTACAGGCGCCTTCGGTACTTTCCCTTGCGATCAGCGCGTTCGCGTTTTGGGTGGCACTCAAGAGCTACCGTTACGCGGAGAAAAAGGATGCGCAGTCTGCTGCCCGTTCGGTGAAGGACGAATTCTGGATTCGGACGGTTGTCTCCCCTCTCTCCATCGCCCCATTTGTGTCATTTGCTACGGGCCTGATGACCACGTTGCCTGGGGCGTCCGCATCGGCAACCGCCGTCCGCGACTACTGGAAGAATCACCAGAGCCGCCTGAACGAGCTGGCCGGTTCTTTCCAAGCGCTCAAATTGGTTGACCAAACGCTCCATGGTGAGGTCGAAAAAGCGCTGACGAAGTTCGAAGACCTACTGTCTTCGTACGTCAGTGATCTGGGCGCATTCCTTGACGGGCACTCTGCAAGCGCACCGTCTCGACAGCAAGCGATCGCTGAACTCGGTCTGAAGATGATCGAGGTCTTCCGGCCCATTGAGCAGCACCAGAATGCCATCGAGGGAAGCCTGTGATTGGCGCTCCGCTGCAGGTGTCATAGCAAGGCTATATGTGCTTGATATATAAGTCACGGATCAGATTGCAAATCCGTGTAGGTCGGTTCGACTCCGGCCCGCGCCTCCAAATCAGCGTGAGACAACTCCCTGTCTTACGCCACGTTCAACGATTCAACGCCTCGGTTTCCGAGGCGTTTTCGTTTGTGCGCTGAATGTTTCGATGCCGTTTTATGCCACGTCGGGCAACACCAAGTCGGATGTGCCCGGGCACACCCATCGCGCGTGTTCACGCGAGGTGTCGATGCAGCCGCCAGAGGCATACACGCCTTTGGGGTCACGCAGACCCATCATCAACGACAGCACCCGCTCCAGTTCTGCCGGGTCTTGCAGGGTTGCTGCGACCCGCTCGCGCACGATCGCTTCGTCCATTTGCAAATCACCGAGTTCGTCGCGCCGCACGCCGTGTCGCCAGTGGTAGATCTCGACGCATTTGGCGGCCAGCGAGAAATGCTGGTGACGTTGCCAAAAGTTCGTGAACAGCCCGTTGCCCAAGTAGAAAACCCAAGAGCCTTCATAGCCTGTGACGTCGGACGAGTGTTCGTCGGGGTTGCGGAACCAGGTGCGGTCACCGGGCACGAAGTAGCGCGGCGGCAAGGGATGCTCCATCGAGCCATATTCGCGCAGGAACACATCGTGGAATTGCCCCGACATCACGGCGCGGGTTTCGCTTTGTGATTGCAGTCGGTGGAACAGATCGGGATTGCAGCGTTCCGCTTCCTGGGCAATGCCTAACAAGATCACGTACTCGGTTGCACGGTAGCAAGAGAACGAATACAGCGTCTCGGCATCGCCTGGTTGAGTGGCTTTCTTCAGTGCACCGATGAGCGCTTGGCCCGGCAAGATGGTGAAGCCTCGTCCCCGGTTGTATGTCCAGCAATCGGCGGGGCGTTCTGCCTCGGTGGTGTGGAAGTCGAGGATCGTTTGGCGGGCCGCTTGCACGATGTTGCGACGCACGTGGATGCCGCTTTCCAGTTCGTCCGCGCTGGGGAAGTGAAACGGCACCGGCCCGAGCAAGAGCGCGAGGAGGATCTCTCGTTCGAGGTCGTCGCTGCGGCCCTGGGTGTCGAGCCCGAGCTTCTCGCAGAGCGAGATCGTGTCCCAGCCCGGTGCCCATTCGTCGGCCATCGTCTGGCGCAGCCAGGCGCTCAGCACCGGCCGACCTTCTGTGTCGCGTCCCACGGCTGTCTCGACGTGTTCAAGCAGCGCGTGGGCCCGCAGCAGGTGTTCCAGCCCCTCGCGCGCTGCATTGAGTTGGCGCGGTGTTTCTGCCAGCAGATGCACGCCGCCGTGCTGACTCAGAAGGTTGTTGTCGGTTGCGCCGTTCATGGGATCGTCTTGTGGATGGCTGAAAGGAGGTGGCCTCGGGGTGTCATGTCATCTCAAAAAACCGCGTTGTTGCCCATGCGTTCAGCGCTCCGAGGCCAGCGCGGTCAGCGTCCAGACAAGCCTTGTGGCTGTTGGCGTCAATTCATCCAACCGCTCCGCCTCGTTGCGTTCGATGGCTTGCAAGACCAGTTCGTTGATGGCTCCGACGACACCCATCGCCAGCGCGGCGGGCAGTGCCTGACGGGGCTTGGCGGCAGGTGCGTTGACCAGTGCGAGCAGAAAGTTGGCCAGCTCCTCGGTGACGTGCCGCCTGGCCCGCAGGCCTTGCGGCCCGAGGGCCAGGATCTCGATGAACAAAGTGCTCAGCAGCACCGGGTTGCTGGCCAGCTTGGTCAAGTAGGCACCGAGCGCAGCCTCCACTTGCTCGCGCCAGTCGCGCTGCGGGTTGATCGCCGACACCAGCACCGACAGCGCCTGCCGGCTGGCGGCTTCATACAGGGCGATGAGGCATTCACCCTTGCTGCTGAAGTGCTCGTAGAACGTGCGTCTGGACACCCGCGCGTGGGAAGCGAGGTCTGCGATGGTGGTGTCGGCAAAGCCCTTGCGGGCCACGGTTTCAGCCATCGCCTCAAGCAAGCGCCGACGGTGCTCATTGTTCGCGCGCGGCGCTTCATCAAGGGGGCGGGCAAGAGCTTCAGTCATGGGCGACAGCGAGGGCGGTACACAGCAAGATGCAGAGCGCGATACAGATGTGGCGAAGGTGGGTACTTGACAGTACCGGTGGTGGCCGGCACATTGGCCCGGTATTTTCGTCCCAGTGCTTTCCACACCCCCCCGGAGACTGAACATGACCGACTTGGTGGTTCGCCAATTGCTTGTCGACCTGAAGCCTGAGTTTGCCCGCCACTGGGCTTCGGGCGATGCCTTCCGGTCGGCCTTGTTCAACGCATTGTCGATGAGCTTCCCGGTGGGCGAGCAGTTCTTCATCGACTCCGTGCGGGCTGGTGTGCAGGCCTTGCCTGCCGACAAACGCGAGCGATATGCCGCTGAAGTGCAGGGCTTCATCGGCCAAGAGGCCACACATCGGCGCATTCATGCGCTGTTCAATGGACACCTCGACAAACAAGGTCACACCAACGCGTGGGAGGCACGCATTCTGCGGGGGCTGGAGCGTTTCAATGGCACGGACGTGCGCCACCGCGTGGCCGTCACCGCCGCCACGGAGCACTTCACCGCCATCCTCGCCGAATGGCTGCTGCAGTACCCCGAAGCGCTGGCTGGCAGCGAGCCCCGGTTGATCACGATGTGGTTGTGGCACTCGGCTGAAGAGTCCGAACACCGCTGCACCGCGTTCGACCTGTACCAGGCCCTGGGCGGGAACCATCAGTGGCGCCTGCGCTGGTTCCGTGTGGTCACCTTCTTCTTTCTCACTGATCTGCTGCGTCAGACCGTGCGCAACCTCTGGCACGACGGCGAGTTGTTCAAGTGGAAGACGCTGAAAAGCGCCTCCAGCTACCTCTTCGGCCCACACGGCCTGTTGCGCCTCACCTATGCACCATGGCGCACTTACTTGGCCGCTGATTTCCACCCTTCGCAGCAAGACGACCGACTGGCTGTCGACTGGCTGCGCGACAACGCGGCGCAATTCCGGCCGGTGCGCCAAGTCGAAACGGCGTAGCCCTTCGCCCGAGCGCCGGCCGGCCTGATTTCCATGCCCTGTGGCGGGCACGGTCACTCGGGTATCGTCCTTTTGCGCTGTCTGCAGGCCTTCGCGACTGAGGGCCTCGGGCGGGCAACCGCAAGGAGACGGATATGAGCCGACGACCCGGGGTGATTTTTTCGCTTGCAGCGGTCTTGCTGACCGCTTGCGGTGGGGGTGGCGGGGACAGCGAAGTGGTGCTGTCCGGTTCGATCGCGGTGGTTGAAACCGCACTGGTCGATTCCGACACGAACGACGTCAACCAGACCGCCCGCAGCGCCAACAACAGCACCGACGCGGCCCAGCCGATCGCTTCGCCGCTGACCTTGGTGGGCACGGTCAACCTCGCGCGGCATGGGCCGGAAGGCAGCAACTTCCTCAACGGCGACGCGGACGACTTCTTCCGGGTGCCCTTGGTTGCCGGCCAGGTGGTCGAGCTGGAGTCGTCGGCCGATCCCAGCCGCAGCGATGTGGACTTGTTTGTGCTGTCCGCCGACGGCAGGCAGGTGGGCGCCTCTGATGGGCAAGACTCCCGCTTCGAGTGCATCGAGATCACGACCAGCGGCAGCTACTACGTCAATGTCACGGCCGCCAGCAGTGCCTCGATCTACAACCTGCGCATCGGTGCGCCGGGCAGCGCGGGCGCTTGTGCCAACCGCACGTCGGCGTTGCAGTTCAACCCGCAAGAACTGCTGGTCAGCCCCCGGCCACAAGCCCTGCAAATGGCGGCCTCGCTGCAGCGCAATGTGGGCATCGAGTCGCCCGATGGTGATGGCCATGGGCCGCAACTGCTGCACCTGCCCACCAATGCAGGCCAGATGGCTAAACGCTTGCATTCATTGGGCAGCACCCGGCCCACCGGTCCCATCAGCAAGTCTTTGTCGGGTCACACGACCGCAGCCCCAGCGGCGCCGGCAACGTCCACCGCCCTGCCCGCCGCCCTGGCCACCTTGCGGTATGCGAAGGCGTTGCGGGCCACGGGGGCTTATGTCTACGTCCAGCCCAATTGGCTCATGCAGCGGCACGCGCTGACCGGCGTGTTCCCCCCGGAAGACCGCAACTACTCGTACCAGCGCTGGCACTACGAGCAGATCAACCTGCCGGCCGCCATGGCCCGCATCGACGGGCTGGTGACGAAGCCGGCGCTGCGGCCCGTGGTGGCCGTTATCGACGACGGCGTGGTGCTGAACCACCCCGACTTCGTTGGACAACTCGTCACCGGTTGCAGCTTCGTCAGAAGCGAAGCCGCCGCTGGTCGATGCGGCGCCACGCAAGGCGACAACACTGCGCGCGCACAAGACAACCCGGTATTCCACGGCACGCACGTGGCTGGCACCATCGCCGCCGCGACGTTCGAGCCCATTGGCGGCGCCGCCGTGGCCCCCATGGCGCAGGTGCTTCCGCTGCGTGTGTTTGCGCCCAGCTCGGGCGGGGCAAGCAGCCTGGACATCATCCAGGCCATGAAATACGCCGCGCGGTTGACCAACAGTTCCGGCACCTTGCCAGCGCGACGGGCCGACGTGATCAACCTCAGCCTGGGCAGCGACCGCACCTGTGATGCGGCCTACCAAGCTGTCATCAACGAAGTGCGGGCGCAGGGCACCATGGTCGTCATCTCGGCAGGCAACTCTGGCCGCAACGACCTCGGCCAGCGCGTCGCCGTCGGGTCGCCCGCCAACTGCGCCGGGGCCATCGCCGTGGGCGCCACCGACGCCCGCAAGCGCCTCACCTACTACTCGAACACCGGCGACGCCCTGACCGTGGCCGCACCCGGCGGTGACACCAGCCAATCGACCACCGGCAACGGCGCGCCCGACTCCGTTTACAGCGACCTCGCCACCTTCGACGCCACCGGCACCCGCCAGCCTTCATTCAGCGGAATGATGGGCACTTCGATGGCGGCGCCACACGTGGCCGGCGTGCTGGCGCTGATGCGCTACGTGAACCCCGCGTTGACACCCGGCCAGGTGGACACGCTGATCACGCAAGGCGCGCTGACCGACGACCTCGGCACCGCCGGCCGCGACATCGACTTCGGCTGGGGCCTCATCAACGCCCGCAAGGCGGTCGATGCCGCGCTCAATGCCACCGGCAACCCCCCGCCCGAACCGCCGGTGCAGATCGTCGCTTCGCCTTCGTCGTTGGATCTGGGCAGCTTCCAGAGCACCACCACGTTCGAGTTGCAGGCTGCGGGCGTCACGCCCGAAACCGTGGTGTCGGTCACCTCCAGCAACGCGGCGGTCACCGTCGTCCCGGTGAGCGGCACGCTCGGCCTGGGCCGCTACACCGTCACCGTCAACCGTGCGCTGCTGGGTGGGCCGGGCAGCTACTTTCCGCGCCTCACCGTCACCCTCAACCCGGCCCGAACGCTGTTCATTCAGCTCAGCGTCACCAACCCGACCGTGGTGGGTGGCACTCGTGTGGGCGACTACGGCCCGCTCTACGTGCTGTTGATGAACCCCGAGACACGCGAGGTGTTGCATACCGTGCTGGCCACCCGCACCACCACCGGCTACGCCTGGAGCTTCACTGGTTTCACGCAGTCGCGTGTGGCCATCATTGCCGGCGGCGACCTCGACAACGACGACGTGATCTGCCAACGCGGTGAACCCTGCGGCGGTTACCCGGTGCTCACGTCCACCGGCGATATCCCCGGCATTGACATCACCGGCAGCCGGGGCAACCTGAGCTTCCAGGTGGCGCCGCTCAGCGGCATCTCGGCACAGCAGGTGAGTGGGCGCGCAGCGGGCTATGGGCGCACGCCGCTCGCTGCGGGGGCCGCGCCATGAAGCGCGTGCGCCTGCTGATGGTGGCGCTGGCCGTGGCAGGTTGCGCGTCGGCCATGCCTCGGGTCGATGCCGTGCATGCGGCGCAGCAGTGCCCCTTGCTCAAGCCGGTGGATGCCGCGACCGTGCAGGTGCTGGGCGACGCGGTTCAGTGGGAACGCGTGGTGCGCACATCGGCCGCGGCGTTGTTGGGGCGCGAGGTGCGCTGGTCAGACGAACGCGTGGTGGTGTTTTCTCTCGGCCGGCAGCCCACGCTTGGCGTGCGGGTGGACCTGGCCTCGCGTCAACTCACCGTCAGTGATGCGGCGCTGCAGTTCAAAGTGAAGCTGCAGCGGCCGGGGCCTGACGAGATGGCCGCCACCGCCTTGTCGTGGCCCTGTGTGATGGCGGTGGTGCCGCGCGAGGGCTGGAGCCAGGTGCGCGTGCTCGACGAAGCGGGCGCGCTGCTGGCCACGTCAGCGGCCGGTCGTTGATCCCGATCCGGCCAACCCGACCCGGGCCGGCCGCTGATTCTGATCAGCTTTCGTAGTCGCTCACCGGCACGCAACTGCAGAACAGGTTGCGGTCGCCGTAGACGTTGTCCACCCGGCCCACCGGGGACCAGTACTTCGCCAGCCGCAGGCTCTTGACAGGGAAGGCCGCCTCTTCACGCGAGTAGGCATGCGGCCATTCGCCCTTGAGCAGCGCCGCCGTGGTGTGCGGCGCGGCCTTCAGCGGGTTGTCTTCCTTCGGCCATGCGCCTTGTTCGACTTTGCGGATCTCGTCGCGGATGGCGATCATCGCGTCGCAGAAACGGTCCAACTCTTTCAGCGGCTCGCTCTCGGTCGGCTCGACCATCAACGTGCCGGCCACGGGGAAGCTCAACGTGGGCGCATGGAAGCCGTAGTCGATCAGTCGCTTGGCCACGTCTTCGGCGCTGATGCCCGACGCGTCTTTCAATGGCCGCAGGTCGAGGATGCATTCATGCGCCACGCCTCCGCCCTTCACGCCAGCGATGTTGCCGCTGTAGTGGATGTCGTAGTGGTCAGCCAGCTTGGCGGCGATGTAGTTGGCGCTCAAGATGGCGGTTTCGGTCGCCAGCGTCAGGCCCTCGGCGCCCATCATGCGCACGTACATCCAGCTGATCGGCAGCACGGCCGCATTGCCCAATGGCGCGGCGCTGACGGCACCGACGTTCGATTCAATACCCCGCCCCGCCGAGCGGTGCGCCGGCAGGTAGGGCACCAGGTCTTCCACCACGCACACCGGGCCCACGCCGGGGCCGCCGCCGCCGTGCGGAATGCAGAAGGTCTTGTGCAGGTTCAGGTGGCTCACGTCGCCGCCAAATTCACCCGGCGCCGCAATGCCGACCAGCGCGTTCATGTTCGCGCCGTCCACATACACACGGCCGCCGTGCTCGTGCACCAGGGCGCACAGCTCCTTCACACGCGTGTCGAACACGCCGTAGGTGCTGGGGTACGTGATCATCACGCACGACAGCTTGGCGCTGTGCTGTTCGCACTTGGCCTTCAGGTCGTCCAGATCGACGTTGCCTTCCACGTCGCACTTGGTCACCACCACTTGCATGCCCGCCATCTGCGCGCTGGCCGGGTTGGTGCCGTGGGCCGACTCGGGGATCAGGCAGATGCTGCGATGGCCTTCGCCCTTCGCGTCATGGAAGGCCTTGATCGCCAGCAGGCCAGCGTATTCACCTTGCGAGCCGGCATTGGGCTGCAGGCTGATGCCGGCATAGCCGGTGGCCTGGCACAGCCAGTCGCGCAGTTGCTGGTCGAGTTCGTCGTAGCCAGCCAACTGGTCGCGCGGGGCGAACGGGTGCACGTTGGCGAACTCGGCCCAGGTGATCGGGATCATCTCGCTGGTCGCATTCAACTTCATCGTGCACGAGCCCAACGGGATCATCGAACGGTCGAGCGCCAGGTCTTTGTCCGACAGGCTGCGGATGTAGCGCAGCATTTCGGTTTCGGAGTGGTGGGTGTTGAAAACCGGGTGTGTGAGGAACGGCGAGGTGCGCAGCAGGTCGACCGGCAGCAGCGAAGCAACGCCCTTCTCGAAGCGTGCCCACAGGTCTTGCGGCGCGGGTTGGCCGGTCAGCACCGTGATCAAGGTGCCGATGTCTTCGCGCGTGGTGGTTTCGTCGAGCGTGACGCCGACCGAGCCGGTCGAATCGCGCCGCAGGTTGAAGCCCGCCTTGCGCGCGGCTTGCAGCACGGCTTCGGTATGGGCGCCGGTGTTGACCTGCAGCGTGTCGAAGGCTTCGGCATGAACCAGCGTGGCGCCAGCGGCCTTCAAGGCTGCGGCCAGCACCGCCGCATAGGCGGCCACGCGTTGGGCGATGCGCTTGAGCCCCAGCGGCCCGTGGTACACGGCGTACATGCTGGCGATGACGGCCGGCAGCACCTGCGCCGTGCAGATGTTCGACGTGGCCTTCTCGCGGCGGATGTGCTGCTCGCGTGTTTGCAATGCCAGGCGGTAAGCCGGGTTGCCATGCGCATCAACGCTGACGCCGACCAGCCGGCCGGGCATCGAGCGCTTGAACTCGTCTTTGGTCGCCATGTAGGCGGCGTGCGGCCCGCCGTTGCCCATGGGCATGCCGAAGCGCTGGGTGGTGCCCACGGCGATGTCGGCGCCCATCTCTCCGGGCGGGGTCAGCAGCGTGAGCGCCAGCAGGTCGGCAGCCACGACGGCCAGCGCGCCCGATGCATGCAGCGTGTCGATGATGGGCTTGAGGTCTTGCACCACGCCATTCACGCCGGGGTACTGAAACAGCGCCGCGAACGCGTTGGCCGTGCCCGCCTCAACGGCAGTGCCCACCACCACCGTGATGCCAAGCGGCTTGGCGCGTGTCTGCACCACTTCAAGCGTCTGCGGCAACACGTCGTCGGCCACGAAGAAGGTGGTGCTCTTGCTCTTGCCCACACGCAGGGCCAGCGTCATGGCTTCGGCGGCCGAGGTCGCTTCGTCGAGCATCGACGAGCCGGCGATGGCCAGCCCGGTCAGGTCGCACACCATGGTCTGGAAGTTGACCAGCGCTTCCATGCGGCCTTGCGAAATCTCGGCCTGGTACGGCGTGTACGCGGTGTACCAGGCCGGGTTCTCGAGCACGTTGCGCAAGATGACACCCGGCGTGTGCGTGCCGTGGTAACCCTGGCCAATGAAGCTCTTGAGCACCTGGTTCTTCGCGGCGATGCCCTTCAGCTCGGCCAGCGCCTGCGCTTCGGTCAAGGGCGCCGGAAGCTCCATCGGCTTCGGCCGGGCGATGGCGCGCGGCACGATCGCGTCGATGAGCGCGCGGCGCGAAGCCGCGCCAATCACCGACAGCATGTGTGCTTCATCGTCGGCCTCGATGCCGATGTGGCGGGCCACAAACTCCGAGGGGTTCTCAAGCTCATTGAGCGGCTTCAGGGCAGACATCAGCATTTCACTTCCAGACGGTCAAGCGGGCAGGGTGGTGGCAGGTGGGTGTGCTGCTTACGAGCTCTTCACCAGCGCGTCGTAAGCCGGGGCGTCAAGCAGGCCGGCCAGCTCGGAGACGTCGGCCAATTTCACCTTGAAGAACCAGCCGCTCTTCAGTGGGTCGGTGTTGGCCAGCGACGGGTTGGCGCGCAGCTCTTCGTTCACCTCGACCACCTCGCCAGTGACCGGCATGTAGATGTCGGCCGCAGCCTTCACCGACTCGACCACACCCGCCACTTCGCCCTTGGCGAAGGCGCGGCCCACCTCGGGCAGATCGACGAACACCACGTCGCCCAGCGCGTCTTGTGCATGCAGCGTGATGCCAACGATGGCGGCGTTCTGGTCGTCGCTGTTGATCCACTCGTGGTCAGCGGTGAATTGGGTGGTCATGGAAGGCTCCTGGGGGTCGATGGGTGGGGAAGGGATAAAGGGGAAGAAAAGGTGGCGGCTGAAACTCAGCCGCGGAAGTAACGGTGGGGTGCGAACGGCATGGCTGTCACCCGCATCGGGTAGCGCTTGCCGCGCACCTCGGCGAACACCTCGTGGTGTGGCAGCGCATGGTTGCTGGCCAGGTAGGCCATGGCGATCGGCTGGTTGACGGTGGGAGAGAGCGTGCCGCTGGTCACGTGGCCAAGCACCTTGCCATGGGCATCAAGCAGCTTCGCGCCTTCACGCACGGGAATGCGTTCCAGGCCCAGCAAGCCGATGCGCTTGTTGCTGGTGCCGCTGGCGAGCTGGCTGTCGATCACCGCTGCGCCCGGGTAGCCGCCAGCGCGTGCGCCACCGGCGCGGCGCACCTTCTGGATCGCCCAGGTGAGGCCGGCTTCAACCGGCGTGGTTGTGTCGTTGATGTCGTGCCCGTAGAGGCACAGGCCGGCTTCCAGCCGCAGCGTGTCGCGCGAGCCCAGGCCGGCGGCCTTGACTTCAGGCTGGGCCAACAGCGCGCGGGCCAGGTCCACGGCTTGCGCGGCCGGCACCGAGATCTCGAAGCCGTCTTCACCCGTGTAGCCCGAGCGGGTGACGAAGCATTCAGCGCCCGCCAGCGTGAACGACGCGCCGGTCATGAAGGTCAGCTTGGCCACCTCGGCGTTCAAGCGCGACAAGGCGGTGATGGCCTGTGGGCCTTGCAGCGCGAGCAGCGCCTGATCGGGCAAAGGGACGACCTGGCAGCGGTGGCCAATGTGGGTTTGCAGGTGGGCGATGTCGGCCACCTTGCAGCCCGCGTTCACGATCACGAACAGGTCGCTTTCGCGGCGCGTGATCATCAAGTCGTCAAGGATGCCGCCGCTGGAGTTGGTGAAGAAACCGTAGCGCTGCTTGCCGACCGCCAAGCCAGCCACATCGACCGGCACCAGCGACTCAAGCGCCAGGTCGGCGTCGGCCCCCAGCAACCGCAACTGGCCCATGTGTGACACATCGAACAGCGACGCCGCTTCGCGCGTGTGCTTGTGCTCGGCCATGATGCCGCCGGGGAAGTTGACCGGCATCGCATAGCCGGCGAAGGGAACCATCTTTGCGCCCAGCTCAAGGTGCAGCGCGTACAAAGGGGTTTGCAGAAGGTCGGTGGCGGACATGGAAGTTCCTACGAGGGCATTCGCTGAAACGGCACTTCGCCCTTGATCAAACAAAGACGATGTACCGGGATGCCCTCGATGTCCGCTTTACCTGAGAGATTGACGGCCCCGCATGGCGGTGCCGCTTGCCCCTTCGGTGGACCCACTCGGGGTGGGCCTCTCTCCAGCGAGGAACGTCTCTTTGGGTCGATCAAGAGACGTGTGCCAGTCCTTTTGCCTGAGCGTTCGAGCGCCCCGTTTTCGGGGGCCCTGCGCCTTCGGCGGCTTCACGGGGAAGCTCTCTCCTGGCGGGAGGCAGTGTAGCTGAGGAGGCCCGCCGAGGGCCTCCTCTTCGCGCCTGGATTGCGCGTTTACATGCCCGAATAGTTGGGGCCGCCGCCGCCTTCAGGCGTCACCCACACGATGTTTTGTGTTGGGTCTTTGATGTCGCAGGTTTTGCAGTGCACGCAGTTCTGCGCGTTGATCTGCAGGCGGTCGGTGTTGTCGGGGTTCTTCACGAACTCGTACACACCGGCCGGGCAATAGCGGGCTTCGGGGCCTGCGTATTTGGCGAGGTTGATCTTCACCGGCACGCCGTTGTCTTTGAGCGTCAGGTGGGCCGGCTGGTGCTCTTCATGGTTGGTGTTGCTGATGAAGACGCTGCTCAGGCGGTCGAAGGTCAGCTTGCCGTCGGGCTTGGGGTAGACGATCTGCTTGCACTCGGCCGCTGGCTTCAGGTAGGTGTAGTCGGGCTTGTCGCGGTGCAGCGTCCACGGGGGCGACTTGATGCCCAGGCGTGGCAGCAGCCACTGCTCAACTTCGAGCGCGATCGAGGCGACGATCAAGCCCTTCTTGAACCATGCCTTGAAGTTGCGCGCGGTGTGCAGCTCTTCAAACAACCAGCTCTTCTCGAAGGCCTCCGGGTAGGCGCTCAGTTCGTCGTGCTGGCGGCCATTGGTCACAGCGTCGAAGGCAGCATCAGCGCACAGCATGCCTGTCTTGATGGCGGCATGGCTGCCCTTGATGCGGGCTGCGTTCAGGAAGCCCGCTTCGCAGCCGACCAGCGCACCACCCGGGAACACCTGCTTGGGCAGGGCCATCAGGCCGCCAGCGGTGATGGCGCGCGCGCCATAGCTGATGCGTTTGCCGCCCTCCAGGAACTGCTTGATCTTCGGGTGCGTCTTCCAGCGCTGCATTTCCTCGAACGGGCTCAGCCACGGGTTGCTGTAGTCGAGGCCGACGACGAGGCCGAGCGTGACCTTGTTGTCTTCCAGGTGGTACAGGAAGCCGCCCGCATAGGTGTTCATGTCGGTCGGCCAGCCGCCGGTGTGCACCACCAGGCCTGGCTTGTGTTTGGCCGGGTCGATTTCCCACAGCTCTTTCAGGCCGATGGCGTAGGCCTGCGGGTCCACTCCGGCATCAAGCTTGAACTTGGCGATGAGCTGCTTGCCCAGATGGCCGCGAGCGCCTTCGGCGAACACGGTGTACTTGCCGTGCAGTTCCATGCCGAGCTGGAAGTTGTCGGTCGGCTGGCCGTCTTTGCCAATGCCGAGGTTGCCGGTGGCCACGCCCTTGACGCTGCCGTCTTCGTTGTACAAAACCTCGGCCGCCGAGAAGCCGGGGAAGATTTCCACGCCCAGCGCCTCGGCCTGTTCGGCCAGCCAGCGCACCACGTTGCCGAGGCTGATGACGTAGTTGCCCTCGTTGTGCAAGCTGTTCGGGATCAGCGCCTGCGGCGTGGCGATGCTCTTTTCACCGCTGGTGAAGAACCACACCTCGTCGTGTGTGACGGGCTGGTTGAGCGGTGCGCCTTTTTCTTTCCAGTCGGGGATGAGTTCGGTCAGCGCCTTCGGGTCCATCACGGCGCCGCTCAAGATGTGCGCGCCAGGTTCCGAGCCCTTCTCGAGCACGACGACCGAAATCTCTTTCTCCTGCGCCGCCGCCAATTGCTTCAGGCGGATCGCGGTCGAGAGGCCAGCCGGGCCGCCACCCACGACGACCACGTCGTATTCCATGGCTTCGCGCGGACCGTACTGGGCGATGATTTCGGCGGGGGTCATGCAGGCTCCTTCAATGGCTGAATGGGGCAGCATTCTAGTTGCGCGCCGTGTTGAATCGAACGACCGTTCGGGCAGCGCTGCAAGGCCCTTCGCACCAGGCCGCGTGCTATCTTCATCGGAACCCCAAGACGACATTCAAGGAGCCTTCATGAGCTACACCATCGATCTGTCCGGCCGCGTGGCGCTGGTCACCGGCGCCTCCAGTGGCCTGGGCATGCAATTCGCCAAAACCCTGGCCCATGCGGGCGCCGCCGTGGTGCTGGCCGGGCGCCGCATCGAACTGCTGAAGACCTTGCGCGCCGAGATCGAAGCCGCTGGCGGCGACGCCCACGTGGTGCGCCTCGACGTGACCGACCACGACAGCATCAAGGCCGCCGTGGCACACGCTGAAACCGAGATGGGCACGATCGACATCCTCGTCAACAACTCGGGCGTCAGCACCACGCAGAAGATCACCGACGTGTCGCCGGAAGACTACGACTACGTGATGGACACCAACACCAAGGGCGCCTTTTTCGTGGCGCAAGAAGTGGGCAAGCGCATGCTGGCGCGAGCCAAGGGCGCAGCGCCGGGCACCTTCACTGGCGGGCGCATCGTCAACATCGCGTCGATGGCCGGGCTGAAGGCGCTGGGCCAGATTGGCGTGTACTGCATGAGCAAGGCGGCGGTGATCCACATGACCCGCGCGATGGCGCTGGAGTGGGGCAAGTACGGCATCAACGTGAACGCCATCTGCCCGGGGTACATCGACACCGAGATCAACCACCACCACTGGAAGACCGAGCAAGGCCAGAAGCTCATCAGCATGTTGCCGCGCAAGCGCGTCGGGGCACCTCAAGACCTGGACGCCGTGCTGATGATGTTGTGCGCCAACGAAAGCCACTTCGTGAACGGCGCGGTGATCCAGGCTGACGATGGCTTCTCTCTCTGACGCGGGCGGCAGGGTCTGACATGCGAGCCTTGTCTTTGCTTGAAGCGCGCGTGTTGGGCGTGTTGGTGGAAAAGGCGCACACCGTGCCCGACAGCTACCCGCTGTCGCTGAACGCGCTGGTCGCGGGCTGCAACCAGAAGACCACGCGCGACCCGGTGATGAACGCGACCGACGCCGAGGTGCAGGGCGCCGCCGATGCGCTGAAGTCGCTGAGCCTCTCGTTTGAATCGAGCGGCTCGCGTGTCAGCCGCTATGAACACAACTTCGGCCGCGCGATGGCGCTGCCGTCGCAGTCAGTCGCCTTGTTGGCCACGCTGATGCTGCGCGGGCCACAGACCAGCGCCGAGTTGCGCGCCAACAGCGAACGGCTGCACCGCTTCGCCGACCTGTCATCGGTGGAAGCATTTCTTGAAGAACTGGCTGAGCGGCCGGCTGAAAAGGGCGGCGGGCTGGTGCTGAAACTGCCACGTGCGCCCGGTGCCCGCGAGGCCCGCTGGACGCACCTGATGTGCGGTGAAGTGGACGTGTCGGCAATGCCCGTGGCCGCACACACCGAAGACTTCGTGTCGGCAGGCGAGTTGGCCGCACTGAAGCTTCAGCAGCGCGCGATGCAAGCAGAAATCGATGCGCTGCAGGGTTTGGTCCAGCGGCTTTACCAAGAGCTGGGCATTGAGAAGAAACCCGCCTCGGGCGACTGAACCCATCGGCTCGGCGCCGCCCGCACGAGGCGTGGACAGCGGCGCAGGTAGGGGGTTCAACTGGGCTTGCGCTGCGCCACATTGGTCGAAATTCTTCGGGCGGGAAGCTGCACATGAAGTCAAGGCGACGGGGGCGAATGGGGGGCGTCTTGGGGCTGGGGCCGCTTGCATGGCTGGCGTGGCCCGGGTGCGTGTCGTGGTGCCTGCGTCGCCTGGTCTGCGGGCTCTTGCTGCTGATGTGCAGCGCCCCCTTGCGTGCGGCACTCCCTGATGTGCCGCCCTCTGCGTCACCGCGTGCGTCACCGAGTGCGCTAACGAGCGCGCCCCCGAACGCGCGGCCTGTGGAGCCGGTGGCCCTTCTGCTCGTGCCGTTCATTTCACCCACCCGCGGACGGGGCGATGACGTGCGCTATGTGCGCTCAATGATCTCGGCCAACCCGGTGCGCTTGGTGCGCCGCGACATCCCCGACATATCACCAACGTCCAACTTCGGTGGTTACCGGGTGGCGGTGCAAACCGCCTCGGCGGGCGATGCGCTGATGCGGTCGCGCTTTCCGCAGGCGCAGATGAAACGCTTTGACAACGCGGGCGACGCGCTGCGTGCCGTCGCGTCTGGCGATGCCGACATCTTCATCGGCTACCGGCAGGTGGCGGTGCACCAGATCGAGAAGAACCTGATGGCCAACCTGCAGGTGCGGGGCTCCCCTGGGGCCGGGGCTCACCGAGGTTGGCCCGGTGGTGCGGGGCGACCTGGCGGTGCTGCAGCGGATCTTGAACAAGGCAATGGCCACCGTGACCCAGCGCGAGCACGACCTCATCGCGCAACGCTGGTTGCCCGCTGACGCCATGACGACGGTCGCTTGCGCCAGGCCTTGTTGACCGATGCCGAGCGCGAATGGGTGAACGCCCATGGCCGCGTTCGTGTGGGCTACGACGGAGCCTTCACCCCCATCACCTTCCAGACCGAACTGACCCAGATGCGCGGCCTGGGGGCCGACTTCATGCGGGCGGCCGCCGACAAGGTGGGCTTGTCGATCACCAGTGAAACCGGCGGCAGTTTTGCCGAGGCCTACCAGCAAGGCGTGACCTGATTAGCGACATACCTCAGCCAGCCTCCGTTCGCCCTGAGCCTGTCGAAGGGTGCGCCCAGTACTGCGCTGGCTTCGACAGGCTCAGCCCGAAC
>JAYSYW010000246.1:0-20271 GCA_043727255.1 Rhizobacter sp.
CCGTCGCTGCGGTCGTGGTACGCGAGCAGCTTGCCTTCTTCACGCAATTGGTTGATGGCCGCCACCAGCGCCTTCAGTTGCGCCGGCTCATCAAGGTCGGGCACTTCGTTGCCGAACTGGTTCAACACCTGCGCCAGCATCGAGCCGCCCATGCGGTTCTTGCCCTGGCCCAGGTCGATCAGTATCAGCGTGGTGTCGCCGGTTTGCAGTTGCGGGGTGAGCGTGGGCCGCACGTCGGCCAGCGTGACGAAGGCGCTGACGATCAGGCTGACCGGTGCGGTGACTTGCCTGGCCTCGCCTGCATCGCTCCAGCGGGTGCGCATCGAGAGGCTGTCTTTGCCGACGGGCACGCTGATGCCGAGCGCCGGGCACAGGTCCATGCCGACGGCTTTCACGGTGTCGTACAGCGCGGCGTCTTCACCCGGTTCGCCGCACGCGGCCATCCAGTTGCAGCTGAGCTTGACGCGTGGCAGCTCGATGGGCGCGGCAAGCAGGTTGGTGATGGCCTCGCCGACCGCCATGCGGCCTGAGGCCGGGGCGTCGAGCGATGCAAGCGGCGTGCGTTCGCCCATGCTCATGGCTTCGCCACGGAAGCCGCTGTAGTCGGCCAGGGTCACGGCACAGTCGGCCACCGGCACCTGCCACGGACCGACCATCTGGTCGCGGCTGTTCAAGCCGCCCACGGTGCGATCGCCAATGGTGATGAGGAAGCGTTTGCTCGCCACGGTGGGGTGGCGCAGCACGTCGAAGGCGACCTTTTCCAGCGCCACGTCAACGAGTTTCAGCGCGGGCAGCGTGCGTGCCACGCGCTTCACGTCGCGGTGCATCTTGGGCGGCTTGCCGAGCAACACGTCCATCGGCATGTCGATGGCGGCGTCTTTCGCGGCTTCGGGCGACGATTCATCGGCCAGCATCAGGTGCTTGTCTTGCGTGGTGACACCAATCACCGCGAACGGGCAGCGCTCGCGTTCGCACATCGTCGTGAAGATCGGCAGCGTGTCAGGCGAAATCGCCAGCACGTAGCGCTCTTGGCTTTCGTTGCACCAGATCTCTTTGGGCGCGAGGCCGGTTTCTTCAAGCGGCACCTTGTTCAGGTCGAAGCGAGCGCCCATGCCGGCGCCGTCCACCAGCTCAGGGAAGGCGTTGGATATACCGCCCGCGCCCACGTCGTGAATCGCCAGCACCGGGTTGGCTTCACCGAGCGACCAGCAGTGGTTGATGACCTCTTGCGCGCGGCGTTGAATTTCGGGGTTGCCACGCTGCACCGAGTCGAAGTCCAATTCGGCCGCATTGGCGCCGGCCGCCATCGAACTGGCGGCGCTGCCGCCCATGCCGATGCGCATGCCGGGGCCGCCCAGCTGAATCAACAAGGTGCCGGCCGGGAACTGGATCTTTTCCGTCTGGTCGGCCGAGATGGTGCCCAGGCCGCCAGCAATCATGATGGGCTTGTGATACCCCCGGCGCAGGGCTTCGGCGCCCTCGCCCACCGTCTGCTCGTAGACGCGAAAATAGCCACCCAGGTTGGAGCGGCCGAACTCGTTGTTGAAGGCCGCGCCGCCCAACGGGCCGTCGATCATGATTTGCAGCGGGCTGGCAATGTGCGCCGGCTTGCCGTAGGCGGTTTGCTCCCACGGCTCGTTGGTGCCGGGAAGCTGCAGGTTCGACACGCTGAAGCCAGTCAGGCCCGACTTCGGCCGTGAGCCCCGGCCCGTGGCGCCTTCGTCACGAATTTCACCGCCCGCGCCGGTTGAAGCGCCGGGGAATGGCGAGATGGCCGTCGGGTGGTTGTGCGTTTCCACCTTCATCAGCACGTGCACCGTTTCGCGCTTGGCGGCGTATTGCGGCGCATTGGTGTAGCCCTGGGGTGCCCAGCGTTCGGTGTCGCCACCTTCCATCACCGAGGCGTTGTCGCTATAGGCGATGACGGTGTGCTGCGGCGCCAGCTGGTGCGTGTTGCGGATCATCCCGAACATCGACTTGTCCTGCGCCACGCCATCAATGGTGAACTGCGCGTTGAAGATCTTGTGGCGGCAGTGTTCGCTGTTGGCCTGCGCGAACATCATCAGTTCGACGTCGGTCGGGTTGCGCTTCAGGCCGGTGAAGGCGGCCACCAGGTAGTCGATCTCGTCGTCGCTGAGCGCCAGGCCGAAGTTCGTGTTGGCGGCTTTCAGTGCCGTGCGGCCCTGTCCCAGCACGTCCACATGCTCCATGGGCTTGCCGGGCTGTTCGTCGAACAGATGCCCGGCGTCCTGGCGTTGCAGCAGCACGCTTTCCGTCATGCGGTCGTGCAGCAGTTCGGCGGCGGCTTGCAGTTCGGCCGGGTCGAGCGGCTTGCTGCCGCCGATCACACCACCCAGCAGGCCGCTCTTCAGCGTCAGCCGGAATTCCGTGACGCGCTCCACACGTTTGATGACCAACCCGCAGTTGTGGGCAATGTCGGTCGCTTTCGATGCCCACGGCGACACGGTGCCGAGGCGCGGCGCCACCACCACCAGCGCGCCTTCGGCCGGGCCGGTGTAGGCGTCGCCATAACGCAGCAGGGCTTCGAGCTTGTTCAGCGCCTCACCGGCCAAGGCGGTTTCGCTCCACACCCAGTGCACATGGCGGCCATGCACGCCGGTGATGCGTGGGCTGATGGCTTGCAGGCGCATCAGCAGCGCTTGCGCGCGAAAGGCGGACAAGGCGTTGCCGCCCTCGAAATGCAGCAGATGCTTGGGAGTGGAATTCACGCTTGGGGAGCCGGATCGGTGAATGAAAACCGGGCCGTGGAAAGCCCGGTGAAAACCCGTGATTTTAGGGGGGCGGTGCGACAATGACCCTTTGGGCATTGCGTCGGAGGCGAACTTCACGCAGTGAAGTTAGGGTGCGAAAGCATCGGCCGTAGACATAATCCCGCCCCATGACGATCACGATCAAAACCGCCGCCGATATCGAAAACATGCGCATCGCGGGGCGCCTTGCCTCCGAAGTGCTGGACATGCTGACCCCGCATGTGAAGGCCGGCATCACCACCGAGCAACTCGACAAGCTGGCGCACGACCACATCGTGAACGTGCAGCAGGCCATCCCGGCCCCCCTGCACTACCAGCCCGCGGGCTACACGCCCTACCCCAAGTCGATCTGCACTTCGATCAACCATCAGGTGTGCCACGGCATCCCGAACGACCGGCCGCTGAAAAACGGCGACATCGTCAACATCGACGTGACGGTCATCAAAAACGGCTGGCACGGTGACACCAGCCGCATGTTCATCTTGGGCGAAGGCTCGATCGCCGCCAGGCGCCTGTGCAGCCTGACCTACGAAGCCATGTGGAAGGGCATCGTGAAGGTCAAGCCGGGGGCACGCCTCGGCGACATCGGCCACTCGATTCAAACCTTCGGCGAAAACGCCGGCTTTTCCATCGTGCGCGAGTTCTGCGGCCACGGCATTGGCCAGAAGTTCCATGAAGAACCGCAGGTGCTGCACTACGGCCGTCCCGGCACGCTGGAAGAGCTGGTGCCCGGCATGGTGTTCACCATTGAACCGATGATCAACGCCGGCCGGCGTGACATCCGCGAAGCCGGCGATGGCTGGACCATCGTCACCAAAGACCGGTCGCTTTCCGCCCAGTGGGAACACACCGTGCTGGTGACTGAAACCGGCTACGAGGTGTTCACGCTGTCGGCCGGCAGCCCGCCGCCTCCGGCCTTCGTGACGGCGGACACAGTCTCCGCAGCCTGAGCCCGGCCATGGCGGCCGTTCCCGAATCACTTCAGCCCGTGGGCGCTGGCGGCATCGTCGAGTTGCGAGCCCGCTTCCGCGAGGGCAAAGCCTTGCTGATCGGCCAGTTCCGCGAAGCACGCGCCACTGCGCCGGCCGCAAGCCGGCTGGTGCGCGCACTCGCCAAGCATGTCGATCAAACCCTGACCGCGCTGTGGGAACAGGCCATGATGCCGCCCGGCGCCGCCCTGCTGGCGGTGGGCGGCTACGGCCGAGGCGAGCTGTACCCGCATTCCGATGTGGATGTGCTGGTGCTGCTGCCGCCCGGCGGCAACCCGGCTTCGGCCCCCACCCTCGCGCCGGGCACGGCCAACGATGCCCTGAAGTCGTCGATCGAAGGCTTCATCACCGCCTGCTGGGACATCGGCCTGGAGATCGGCTCCAGCGTGCGCACCGTCGATGAATGTGTGGCCGAAGCCGCGCGCGATGTGACGGTGCAGACGGCGCTGCTTGAATCGCGCTACCTGATCGGATCGAAGCGCGTCTTCAACGCCTTTCGCCGCGCCAACAACGGCGCCATGGACCCCGTGGCTTTTCTGCGTGCCAAGACGCTGGAAATGCGCCAGCGCCACCAGAAGTACGAAGACACGCCCTACTCACTGGAACCGAACTGCAAAGAAAGCCCTGGTGGCTTGCGTGATCTGCAGATGGTGATCTGGGTGGCGCGTGCTGCGGGCTTGGGCAAGAACTGGAATGAGTTGGCCGCCAAGGGGTTGATCACGCCCTTCGAGGTGCGGCAACTGCAGCGCAATGAAGGCCTGCTGAGGTTGATCCGCGCACGGTTGCACATGGTTGCCGGGCGGCGCGAAGACCGGCTGGTGTTCGACCTGCAGACGGCCGTCGCCGAAAGCTTTGGCTACCAGGCGACGAAGGGCCAGCGGGCCTCTGAAGTGCTGATGAAGCGCTACTACTGGGCGGCCAAGGCGGTGGCGCAGTTGAACCAGATCCTGGTGCTCAACATCGGCGAGCGGGTCAATGCCTCGCAAGACGCGCCGATGCAACCCATCGACCGCCACTTCTTCGATCGCGGCGGCATGCTCGAAGTGGCGAGTGATGACCTGTATGGGCGCGAGCCGCACGCCATCATGGAAACCTTCTGGGTGTTCCAGCGCACGCCGGGCATCGAAGGCTTGTCGGCCCGCACGCTGCGCGCGCTGTACAACGCCCGCGAGGTGATGGACAGCGAATTCCGCCGCGACCCCGCCAACCGCGCGATGTTCATGCGCATCCTGCAAGAACCCGAAGGCCAGACGCGCGCCCTGCGCCTGATGAACCAGACCAGTGTGCTGGGCCGCTACCTGTGGGTGTTCCGCCGCATCGTCGGGCAGATGCAGCACGACCTGTTCCACGTCTACACGGTGGACCAGCACATCCTGATGGTGCTGCGCAACGTGCGGCGCTTCTTCATTCCCGAGCACACGCACGAATACCCGTTCTGCTCGCAGCTTGCATCCACCTTCGACAAGCCTTGGGTGCTGACGATTGCGGCGCTCTTCCACGACGTGGCCAAGGGCCGGGGCGGCGACCACTCGGAACTCGGCGGCCAGGAGGTGCGACGCTTCTGCCGCGACCACGGCATCGACAAAGAAGACGCGTTGTTGATCGAGTTCCTGGTCAAGGGCCACCTGACCATGTCGCGCATCGCCCAGAAAGAAGACCTGAGCGACCCCGAAGTCATTGAAAAATTCGCTGGCATGCTGGGCACCGAACGTCGGCTGACCGCGCTGTACCTGCTGACGGTGGCCGACATCCGAGGCACCAGCCCCAAGGTGTGGAACGCCTGGAAGGGCAAGCTGCTGGAAGACCTGTACCGGCTCACCTTGCGTGCACTCGGCGGCGCCCGGCCCAACATGGACGCCGAAATCGAAGCACGCAAGCAAGAGGCGCGGCACACGCTGAACCTGTATTCGCTGCTGCCGGGCACCGAGATCGAACTGTGGAAAACGCTGGAGCTGAGCTACTTCGTGCGCCACGACGCCGGTGACATCGCCTGGCATGCGCGCTCGTTGTTCCGCTTTGTTGAGTCGCAAGAACCCATCGTGCGTGCCCGGCTGTCGTCGATCGGCGAAGGCTTGCAGGTGCTGGTGTATGCACCCGACCGGCCCGACCTCTTTGCGCGAATCTGCGGTTATTTCGACAGCGCCAACTTCAACATCCTGGACGCCAAGGTCCACACCACGCGGGCCGGCTATGCGCTCGACACCTTCCAGGTCATCAGCCCGCAAATGGACCAGCACTACCGCGACCTGATCTCGCTGGTGGAAACGCAGGCATCGCTGGCCCTGAAGGCCACCGGCCCGATGCCCGAGCCCAGCCGGGGCCGCATCTCGCGGCGCGTGAAGTCCTTCCCCGTCACACCCCGCGTGACCTTGCGACCCGACGAGCGCGCCCAACGCTGGCTGCTCGGCATCTCGACCAGCGACCGCTCGGGCCTGCTGTACGCCATTGCCCGCGTGCTGGCCCGGCACCACATCAACCTGCAACTGGCCAAGATCACGACGCTCGGCGAGCGGGTTGAAGACACCTTCCTGATCGACGGCCCGGCCTTGCAGCAGAACAAGGCGCAGATCACGATCGAGAGCGAGTTGCTCGACGCGATCGCGCCCTGAGCCGCACGCCACCATGTCATTGCAACGCATCACAGGCACCGACTTGCTGGCCCGGCTGGACGGCTTTGATGCGGTGATTGATGCGCGGTCACCGAGTGAATTTTCCGAAGATCGCTTGCCCGGCGCGCTGAACTGGCCGGTGCTGAGCGACGAGGAACGCCGCATCGTGGGCACTGAGTACAAGCAGGTGTCACCCTTCATGGCGCAAAAACGCGGCGCCGCAATGGTGGCCCGCAACATCGCCGCCCACATCGAACGCGAAGCCTTCGACAAGCCGAAGAATTGGCAACCGCTCATCTACTGCTGGCGCGGCGGCAAGCGCAGCGGCTCGCTGGCGCTGGTGCTCGACCAGATTGGCTTCAAGGTCACGTTGCTCGAAGGCGGCTACCGCGAATTCCGGCGCGCGGTGATCGGCGCGCTTGATGTGTTGCCGCCGCAGCTTGACCTGCGCGTGGTCTGCGGCCCGACCGGCTCGGGCAAAAGCCGCCTGCTGCATGCGCTGGCTCGCCAAGGTGTGCAGGTGCTTGACCTCGAAGCCCTGGCCCACCATCGGGGTTCGGTGCTGGGTGGCGTGCCCGGCGAACCCCAGCCCGGCCAGAAGCAATTCGAGTCGCGCCTGTGGAACACGATGCGCCGTTTCGACACCGGCCTGCCGGTGTGGGTGGAGAGCGAAAGCCGCAAGATCGGCGACCTGCGGGTGCCCGAACGGCTGATCGAGCGCATGCGCTGCGCGCCTTGCCTGAGCATCGAGATGCCCCTGCCCAGCCGTGTGAACTTGCTGCTCGAGGACTACAGCTTCTTCGTGAACGACGTCGAAGCCTTCTGCGAGCGCCTGAGTGCGCTGCGCGAGCTGCGGGGCAAGCCCCAGGTGCAGGCTTGGCAGCAGGCAGCCCGCGAAGGCGGCCTGCGCGGCGTGGTACAGGGCCTCCTGGAAAAGCACTATGACCCGAGCTATTTGCAGTCGATGCAGCGCAACTTCGCTGGCTTCGACCAAGCACGCCGGGTGCCTGTGGTTGATGGGAACACGCCCACGCTGGACGCGCTGGCAGCGGCGTTGATCCCCCACCCGGCCTGACACAGCGAGGCAGCGGCATTCCCGCGCGGCCGGGCGAGGTGGCTCTCCGCAGCCCTTCCCCGCTTGGGCTGGGGCATCGAAGCTCAGCCACAGCCGGTCACGCTCTGCGCGAGCCCGCGAGCCGTCGATACCTCTGGGCGATCGAAGCGTAAGCGTAGGCAGTTGGTGACGACGCCCCCAAAACCTTCCAAAAGCGGAGCCCCAAAGAGAAAGCCCACGTTGACGCCGCTTGCGCGGGCCAACGTGGGCTTTGTTTTTCTACTGGCTGCGAGCGCTGCTGGACCAGCCAGCGCTCAAGTCAGCATCAGCTGCGGTCGAGCGTGCCGTTGCCGTCGCGGTCAACACCAATGCGCGTGCCGTTGCCCGGGGGGACGCAGGTGAACGTGATCGGTGCGCTTGCGCCAACAGCCTGATCGACCAGGGCTTGTTGCGTCAGTGCGGCTTCGCCGGCCTTGTCAGGCACGAACAGCGAGCCGTTGAACACCCAACCACGCGAGGCGCTGGAAATGACGGCCTTGGCCACCACTTCGCATTCCTTGCGCGGGCTGGTGACCTTGGAACGGGCCACCAACAGGTTCAGGCGGTTCACCACAGCCGTGGCAGTCGCGTTCGCCGGGGTCACGGTGACTTGTTGACCCACGATGTTCGCCGTTTCCGACGGCATCGCCAGCACCAGTGCCTCGACTTGCGCACGTTGGGTGGCGTTGAATGTGAACACCGGTGCGCTCAAGAACTCGAAGATCGTGCCCGAAGCGCCAGCGTTGTCGAAGCCAAAGCCGCGAATCTGATCACCCACGTTGGCTTGAGCAGCCAGCTGTGTGTTCTCGCCGAACATGCCCACCTTCGTGTACATGTTGCGCAGGTGAGGAATCTTGAAGTCCTCATCCGTGCCGCCGCCTTCGATCGACATCGTGCCGTCGGTGCCGAACCTGCCCGCTGCCGGGTTGAGCACGTGGCAACCATTGCAGGTGCTGATGGTGTCCGACGTGGTGTTGTTGTACAGGCTCAGTGCGGTGGCCTGGGCAGAGGTCCAGCTGCCGTCCAGGTTGCCGATGGGGCTCGGCGGATACACGATTTCCATCACGAAGTTCGTGAAGGCAGCCATTTCCGAGTCAGTCAGCGAGGAAGCACGGCCAAGCAGGCCCGTGAACGCCACGTTGAAGTCTTGGAAGGCTTGCTGCTCGAGCGTCTCACCGGCCGAACGCGAAGCGCCCGTGCGGTCGCCACGCCAGTGCAGCGGGCCCTGGCCCTTCATGCCACGGAAGCTCTGCGTGGTCATCGGCCCCTTCATCGGATGGAAGGTGGCTTGACGGCCAAAGCGCGGAACGTTCACGTTGTACGTGTTCGGGCTGGCAACGCGGCGCTCGTCCGGATTGCCCAGGTCCCAAGACATCTCGTCCTTGTCGCCAAAGATGTGGCAACCCGAGCAAGACGAATCGCCACGGCTGGAAGTCAACTGAGCGTCGTACAGGAACTTGCGGCCGTTCACGACGACTGCGGGTTCCGGGTTGAACATCTTCACGTGCGCGGATTCAGTGAACGACGAGGTGTTGACCACGGACACGCCGTTGTCGCCACGTGTCGTCACGAAAGCCAGGTTGCGCGCGGTGTCCAGCACCACACCGGTCGGCAGGCCGCCGGTCAGCGTGACATGGCTGCTCGCCGAAGGCGTGAAGCTGTTGCCTTCGAGTTGCGACGTGGTGAAGCGGGCGAGCTTGTTGGAGCTCATGGCCGCCACGTACATCGTGCCGCCGTCCGGCGTCAGCGCCATTTCCAGCGGCGTGGCCAGGCTGGCTGCCTTTTCCGCAGCGGTGCCAGTGGCGGCTGCGTAGCTGGTGATGTGCTTGTTCAGGTGACGCGGCAGAACGCTGGTGCCGTCGATCACCGTGATGCGGCTTTCCACGAAGTGGCCGCGAACGGTGGAAGAACGGGTGCCCGGGCCTTCAAAGCGCGTCAGGTTCAGCGCTTCTTGGTTGCTGACGTAAATCTTGCCAGACGACGGGTTGACCGCGATGTTGAACAGCGTCGTGCCCACACCGGACGTGCGCGTCGTCACCGTCGGCAGGGTGCCGGTGGTGTCGATCGTGAACACGTCGTAGTCGGGCAGGTTCATCTTGACGCGGGTGTTCCAGTTGCGCGGGGCGGTTCCGGTTTTCGGGTCGCCTCCGTCCATCCAGTTGCCGGCTGCGTTCTTTTGAACGATCAGGCCGGTTTCTGGCTGGGTGGTGCCACCAGCGTCGGTGGTGGGCGGCGCCTTGGTGATGCCGCCTTCGCCCGCGTCGTCGGTCAGAACCGTGGACTTGTTGCCCGAATTGAACACGGCCGCGTACACACGGGTGCCGGTGGCGTTTTTCGCCAGGGCACGCAGGGTGTCGCCGAACATGTTCAGGCGTGTGGCGGGTGTGCCGCCCAGCGCCGTGCCCAAGCTCGCGGTGTTGTAAACCCAGACGTCAGCACGACCAACGCCGGCCGTCGTCAACCGAGGGTCGAACCCGGTGTTCTGGCCACGGTGAGCCGCCGTGATGAAGGCCCACTTGTTGCCCGTGCCCGCGAACACGATGTCGCGCGGCTCGTCGCCCACCAGCAGCGTGTTGATCACACGTGCAGGCGAGACGGAGACGTCAACAACGCTCACGCTGTCGGACAGGTGGTTGACCACCCACAGTTGGCCGTCGCTGGCCAAGGCCACAGCAACAGGCTCCAGGCCCACCGAGATGGACTCGGTCAGCACCGGGGTGCCCGACTGCGTGTTGTAGACCTCGACGCGGTTGTCCGGCGTATTGACCACGAACAGGCGCAGGCCGTTGCTCGACAGCGCCATCGGGCGCACATGGCCGCTCTCGAACGTGGCGAAGGTGCCACGCGCGGGAACTGCAGCGGTGCAGTTGGTGGTGCAGCCCGAGTTGGTGGTGCCGGTCAGCGTCAGCGAACTGACGGTGTACGACTCGGTCGAGCTGCTGGCACTGACACGGAAGCGCAGGCGGAGGTTGGCCTGGTTGGCCGCGGCTGCGGGCAACGCGACGGTCGTCGTGCCCGAGGTCGTCACGGTCGTCGATTCGAGGACAGTGAAGGCTCCGTTGTTGACTGAAACTTCAGCAATGCCGCCTTCGCCCGAGTCGAGAGCAGCGGTCAGGCGTGTGAAGGTCAGGCTGATGTTGCTCAAGCCCGTGGTGCTGAGGGCAGCTGACGTGATGGCACCGTCTGTACTGAATGCGGCGGCGGTCATCTGCGCGCCGGCCGTGCTGGTTGCAACTGTGCCCGCAGTGGTGAAACTACCCAGGCCGTTGGCAAAGTTTTGTTGAAGGATGGTGGTCGCCGTTTGGGCGCTCACCGACAAGGTGCAAACACCCAGGCACAGCGCCGTGACGGCGCCGGGCAGGTGTTTGAACACTGCCTCTCGCAGATAAGTCTTCATTGACGTCTCCTCGTTGTCTTGCAACGTTTGTTTAAGAACTTCTGTTGAAACTGACGACGCTCGCCGGGCGCAGCACCCGCCAGAAACGAACGGCGCGCGAATGAACACGCGGCAACGGCCGAACACGAACGTGGACGGCCGACGAAAACGCCTTCATTTGCTTGTACGAAGACTGCGCGATGCCGCCTATGGCCCCATGGGCGGACAGGCAGACGGTGCAATCGCTCGCCAGTGAATATTGGACTAGCGTCCAATATTGGCGATCGGCACTTTCCCAGGGTTGTGTGTCTATCCCACACCAATGTTTTGTGATAGGTCAGACATCACACAAACGGCACTCTTGAGAGTGCAAGCCGGGGGGTTGGCCTGGGCCATCGAACGCAAGGCCAAACGTCGGCCCGGAGAGGACCGACGGGTTTACTGCTGGTGGGCTTTCAGCTTCAGAGCTGACGATCGATCACCAGGCGAAGCCCGGTGGTTCCAGGCTTCACCGGCACGCCGGTTTCGCTGATCAGGTCACCCGGCTGCGCCATGGGTTGACCCGATTTCGAGACCCGCGCCAGCAGCACGATCGACTCGGCTTTCGACAACGTGCGCTGCGGCATCATGGCCTGGCTGTCGTCGAGCGTGAATTTGAACGGCAACTCGCTGGCCTTCTTGCGCAACACCGCCAGCGGCACGCGTGAACCGTCGCCCGCGCGGGCAATGATGAACAGCGTGTCGTCCGGCCCGATCTTGGCGGCCAACTCGCGGGTGATCACCACTTCGCCGCTGACCATACCGGATGCAGCCTCGGTTTTGGCCTCACCCGGGGCTTTGCTTGCGTCCTTGCCTGCCTCTTTGCTTGCTTCTTTGCTTGCATCGTCACCACGGGCAACCTGAGCGAGTTTGGTCGCGACCGCCCCAGCGGCGGCTTGCGTTTTGGCGGTGTCCGCACGGGCCATGTCACCGCGAGCCTGCTCGATGTTGGCTTGCACGCTTTCGACGTCGCGTGTGCCGGGTGGCAGCACGGTGAGCAGCTTTTCCCACTCGGCGATGGCTGCGGCATATTCACCGCGGCGGTAGGCCGAGGTGCCAGTCAGCATCAGGCCCATCGGGTGCTTCGGATTGAGGGCGAGGGCCTGGCGCACGAGTTCCATCGGGCGGCCTTCCAACTGGTCGTTGGCGGCCGCGGTCATCAGGTCAGCCAGCTCGACCAGCAGGTCGGCATCTTTCCGGACCAGTTCATCGGCGCGGTTGAATGCGCGGACGGCATCGTTGAAGCGAGCCACACCCGCAAACGCACGGCCGACGCGGATCCATTCTTCCGGCTTGCTGGGCGGCGTTTCCATGCTCTTGCGCAGTTCTTCGATCGCGCGCTCGGCACGTTTTTGCGGCGAGTTGTCGGTGGGCTGGTAGTCAATGGCGCCCGAGTTGCCCAAGCCGGCGTAAAGGCCCACGGCGCCCAAAGGAACGGCCAGCGCCAACACGATGACCGTCGCCAGACCCGCGCGCGCCGGTGCTGCGGCGGGGCCACCGGCGGGAAGGTCGCTCATGTCTTGCAGCAGGCGGCGCTGCAGTTCGTCCCGCGCCTCGTCGTAGTTCGCCTGGGCCAGTTGACCCCGCGCAAGGTCGCGGTCCAACTCTTTGAGCTGGTCGCGGTAGACGGATGAATTGAGTTGCTGCACCGACATTGCGGCGCGTCCTTTGCGACTGCGCAACAGTGGCCACAGCAACACGGCCAGCACCAGCAGGGTCAGGGCGGCGGCGGCAAGGTAGAAGGCGGTCATGAGCGTGCTTCCGCGTCATCAATGAGGGATTGCGCGCGGCGGCGCTCGGCTTCGGTCAGGGGCGATGGTTCTTGCACCGGCCGCCGACGCAAATAACGAAGGAGGAAAAGCACCGCCAGCACGAGCAGCGCAAACGGCCCGAACCACAAGAGCCAGGTCAGTGGTTTGACCGGTGGCAGGTACATCACAAAGTCGCCATAACGGCTGACCAGGAATTCGGTGATTTCGGCGTCGGTCTTGCCTTGTTTGATCTGGCTGCGAATCTCGCGGCGCAGGTCGTCGGCCAAACCAGCACGCGAGCCGGCGAGCGATTCGTTCTGGCACACGAGGCAGCGCACGTTCTCCGAGATGGCCATGAGCCGTTGCTCGACCGCCAGGTCTTCGGCCATCGGCACGGCCTCTTTGGCGCTGGCGCCCACCATGCACAACAGCACCAGCAGGCACACCCAAAGACGCCTCATTTGCGCAGCTCCCGAACCAGGGGAAGGATTTTTTCGTCGAGCACCTCGCGCGTCACCGGCCCGATTTGCTTGAAGCGGATGACGCCCGCTTTGTCGATCAGGTAGGTTTCAGGGGCGCCGTAGACGCCGTAGTCGATGCCAACACGCCCGTCGATGTCCACCACCGACAAGTCGTAGGGGTTGCCGTAGCGCTTGAGCCACTGGCCGGCGTCGGTCGGCTGGTCTTTGTAGTTCAGGCCGACCAGCGGCAACACCTTCATCTTGGCCAGCTCGACCATCAGCGGGTGTTCGTACTTGCAGGCCACGCACCACGAGGCCCACACGTTCAACAGCCACACCTGCCCCAACATGCTCTTGGGTGTGAAGGTCTTGCTGACCGCCTGGCCTTCCACCAATTCCGACAGCTCAAAGGCCGGGGCCTGCTTGCCGATCAAGGGCGACGGCACTTCACTCGGGTTGCGGTTCAGACCAAGCGCCAGAAACACCACCAACGCCACGAAGATCAGCAGCGGCAGGATGAAACGCCTCATGCCGATGCCCCCTGCAGCACCGAAGCCTGCGCGGTTTCACGCGCTTTCAGGCGGTAGCGCCGGTCAGATGCAGCCAGCAAACCGCCGAGCGCCATCAACACACACCCGCCCCAGATCCAATCAACGAAGGGCTTGTAGTACACGCGAACAGACCACGAGGCACCGGCGCCCATGCCGTCGAGCGGCTCGCCGAGCGCCACGTACAGGTCACGGGTGAAGCCGGTGTCGATGGCCGCTTCGGTCATCGGCATCGACGACGACAGGTAGCTGCGCTTCTCGGGGTGGATGGTGCGGATCAACTGGTCGCCGCGCAGCAGTTCGATGTCACCGCGCTGTGCCCGGTAGTTGGGCCCCGGCACCTCGCGCACACCGACAAAACGGAAGGTGTAGCCGCCGGCCATGACGGTGTCGCCGGGGGCCATGCGCACGTCGCGTTCGGTCTGGTAGCCGTTGACGAGCGTCACGCCGACCACGAAGACGGCAATGCCGACGTGCGCCAGGTGCATGCCCCAGAAGCCACGCGGAGCGGACACCTTGGCGCCCTTTGTCTGGCGCCAGATGTGGATCAGCGAGCTGCTGATGATCCAGCAACCCAGCGCAATGCCCAGTGCGGCCAATGGCGACCAGGCGCCCATGGCGAAGGGCACGGCCACGCCAACGATCACCGACACCACGGCGGCCGGGCTCAAGCGCAAGAGCAGCTCTTTCCAGTCGGTTTCTTTCCAGCGCGCCAGCGGGCCGAAGGGCATCAGCATCAGCAGCGGAACCATCAGCGGCGCGAACACCGCGTTGAAGTACGGCGGGCCGACCGAGAGCTTGCCCAGGCCCAGGGTGTCGACGATCAGCGGGTACAGCGTGCCCAGCAGCACGCAGGCGGCGGCCGTCATGAGGCCGATGTTGTTGAGAAGCAGCAAGGCTTCACGCGACACCAGCGCGAACTGCCCGCCCTGGTGAACCTTGGGCGCCCGCCAAGCGAACAGGGCCAGCGATCCGCCCACCACGACGACCATGAAGGCGAGGATGAAGACGCCGCGCTTGGGGTCGGTGGCAAACGCATGCACCGAGGTCAGCACGCCCGAGCGCACGAGGAAGGTGCCCAGCAGCGACAGCGAAAACGCGCTGATCGCCAGCACGATGGTCCAGTTTTTGAAGCTGCCGCGCTTTTCGGTCACAGCCAGCGAATGGATCAGCGCCGTGCCCACCAGCCAGGGCATGAAGGACGCGTTTTCGACCGGGTCCCAGAACCACCAGCCGCCCCAGCCGAGTTCGTAGTACGCCCACCACGAGCCGAGCGCGATGCCGAGCGTGAGGAAGATCCACGCGGCTGTGGTCCAGGGGCGCGACCAGCGTGCCCAGGCGGCGTCGAGCCGGCCCGACAGCAGCGCCGAAATGGCGAACGCGAACGCGACCGAAAACCCCACGTAGCCCATGTAGAGCATGGGCGGGTGGAACACGAGGCCGGGGTCTTGCAGCAAGGGGTTGAGGTCGCGGCCATCAGCGGCCGCCGGCAACAGGCGCTCGAACGGGTTCGAGGTGGTCAGGATGAACAGCAGAAAACCCACGCTGAGCAAGCCCAACACACCCAGCACGCGGGCCACCATCTCTTGCGGCAACTGGCGCGAGAACAGGGCGACCGACAGGCCCCACACCGACGACATCAACACCCACAACAACAGTGAACCTTCGTGACCACCCCACACCGCCGCAAAGCGGTACAGCGAGGGCAGTTGCGAGTTCGAGTGCTGCGCCACATAAAGCACCGAGAAGTCATTGATGAGGAAGGAGTAGGCAAGGCAGGCGAATGCCACCGCCGACAACACGAACACCGCCTGCGCGGCGGGGCGCGCGAGGCGCATCCAGGCGTGCTGACCACGGTGTGCGCCGACCAGCGGCAACACGCCCTGCGCGATCGACACGCACAGCGCCAGGATCAGCGCGAAATGACCGAGTTCAGGAATCATGGTGCGGTCTTCAGTGTTTTGGCGGCCTTGTTGGCCTGGGCCTGGTCCATCGCGTGCTGCGCTTCGGGAGGCATGTAGTTTTCGTCGTGCTTGGCCAGCACTTCGGTGGCCACGAAACGGCCGTCGGCGCCCAGCTTGCCTTGTGCAACCACGCCCTTCGCTTCACGGAACAGGTCGGGCAGGATGCCGGTGTACGACACCGGAATCTCCTTGGCGGTGTCGGTGACGATGAAGCTCACGGTCATGTCTTGGCGCTTCACGGTGCCGGCTTTCACCATGCCGCCGATGCGGAAGGTGCGGCCTTGCGGCGCCTCGCCAGCGGCGATCTGCGACGGCGTGAAGAAGAACACCAGGTTGCTCTGGAAGGCATTGAGCACCAGCGCGGCGGCCACGCCCAAGACGGCGAGCGCGCCGATGATGATGGCGAAGCGTTTGTGACGCGGCTTCATGTGCCCTCCCCTCGGCCAACTTGTTGCCCATCAATCAGCGCCTGCTTGCGCAGCCCGCGCACCGCCTCGCGGCGACGGTGCACCAGCAGCACCGACTCGATCAGCAGTGCTGCGGCGGTCACGCCGAAGCTGCCCCACACGTAGCCGGCATAGCCGCCCATCGAAAGAAAGTCACTCAGGCTGTGCCACTGCATGTCGCGCCCATTCGGTGTGTCGTTCACGTTCAAGAATGATGCTGCGCACCCGCGAGAGGGCAGCGGCGATGGCGTACATCCAGAACGCCATCACCATGATCAGCATGCCCCACAGCATCACCATGGCCATGGATGGCGCACGCGTCACCGACACCGAAGCGCCCTGGTGCAACGTGTTCCACCACTTGACCGAAAAATAGATGATGGGCACGTTGATCACGCCCACCAAAGCCAGCACCGCGCCAGCGCGGTCAGCGCGTCGCGGGTCGTCGATGGCGGCTTGCAGCGCCATGAAACCGAGATACAAAAACAGCAGGATCAGCGTCGAGGTGAGCCGGGCGTCCCACACCCACCAAGCGCCCCACATCGGCTTGCCCCACAGCGCGCCGGTCCACAGGGCCAAGAAGGCGAACAAGGCGCCGGTGGGCGCCATGGCCGACGCCATCATTCCCGACAGCCGGCTGTTGAACACCAAGCCCACGCCGGCCCAGGCGGCCATCACCAGGTACATGAACATCGCCATCCAGGCGGCGGGCACATGGATGAAGATGATCCGGTAGCCCTCGCCTTGCTGCGAGTCGGTGGGCGCCACGAAGAAACCAATCCACAGCCCCACCACCGTCAACACCGCCGCCAGGCCGGCGAACAGCGGCCACAGCCGCCCGGCGAGTGGGTAAAAACTCTGGGGCGATGCAAATTTGAACCAGTTCACGGATCGGTTGTTCATTCAGTGGTGGGTGCCGCGGCGAGGCGCCAGTTTGCCCGGTTGGCGTGCCTGGGAATTTGACCTCCGGCAGACGCAGATGGGTTGCGCACGAAGCACATCGCTGAAGCCTTTTCGGGCTTGCGTGCAGAAAAGCCAGCCCGGGACTGTAGCCTTCGCCGGGCATGCCGAGAGTGGGTGAAAACGCGAGGCGCGGTTTCGAGTTGATACGGTGCCGGTGCCAAGGTTCATTCAACCGAAATCCGCAACGCCGCAGTGGTGGCCCAAGGCGCAAAAACCACCGACACCGCGAGCATTGCGCCCAGCAGAGACAGATGCCCCGAGGCGCTGAGGCCGGCCGCATCGGCCTCGACCGCGCCCGCCCCGAAGATCAGCACCGGGATGTACAGCGGCAGGATCAACAGCGACAACAGCACGCCCGCGCCCCGCACCCCCAGCGTGAGCGCCGCGCCGATGGCGCCCACCAGGCTGAGCACCGGCGTGCCCAGCAGCAAGGTGGCGGTCAAGATGCCGAGCGCGCGTGCATCGAGGTTGAACTGCAGCCCCAGCACCGGCGCCACCAGCACCAGCGGCAACCCGGTCAGCAGCCAGTGCGCCACCACCTTGGCCGCCACCAGCACCCACAAGGGCGCGGGCGACAGAATCATTTGCTCCAGGCTGCCGTCGGCATGGTCGGTGGCGAACATGCGCTGCAATGACAGCACCGCCGCCAGCAAGGCCCCCACCCACAAGATGCCGGGCGCAATGCGTTGCAGCAGCGCCGACTCGGGCCCGATGCCCAGCGGAAACAACGCAGCAACGACCACGAAGAAGACCAGCGTCATCAGCACTTCGCTCTTTTGCCGCATGCCCACCCGCAGGTCGCGCCGCAGCAAGGCGGTGAACACCTCAAAGTCACCCGTCGGGCGCACTGCAAGCGGCAGGTCCATGCCCATGTTCATGCGCCGAGCTCCAGCACCTGCGCCGGCACGCTGCCGATCGGCACCGCCTGGTGGCTGGTCAACACCGCCATGCCGCCGCGCGACAGGTGCGCGGCCAGCAGACCGGAAAGCACATCGAGCGCGTGGGCGTCCATGGCCACAAAAGGTTCATCAAGCACCCACAGCGTGGCGGGGCTGAACGCCAACCGAGCCAAGGCGACGCGGCGCTTCTGGCCCTGTGACAAAAAGCGCGTCGGCAGGTCTTCACGGCCGGCCAGGCCCAAGCGCGCCAACGCGGCGTCGATGCCCTCGGCGTCGATCGCCACGCCCGACAGCGCAGCCGCCGTGCGCAGGTTTTCGCGGGCGCTGAGCATGCCTTGCAATGCGCTGTCGTGGCCGATGTAGAGCAGCTCGCGCCGGTAGGCGTCGCCCAGCTTGCCAATGGTTTGATCGCCCCAGCGCACCTCGCCCGCCGCCGCAGGCGACAGGCCGCAGACGATTCGCAGCAGGCTGGTCTTGCCCCGACCGTTGGCGCCGGTCACATGCAGCCAGGCCCCACGCGGCAGCGCGCAGTGAACACCGCGAAACAAAAGGCGCTCACCGCGCATGCAGGCGAGGTCTTGGAGGGTCAGCATGAGGGCTGCGATTCTGCCCGAGCGCCTTGCTCGGTCTGTGCGCTTGCTTGCTCGCGCCTCAAGGCACGCGGCCGCGTCAAGCGCCAAGCTGCGTCTCATGCCCTGCTCGATACACTGGCGCGCCCCGCCACTTTCGGACCTGCCGTGTCACGTCTTGCCGTCCTGCCCCAATACGTTTTGCCCAAGCAGGCGCTGACCGCCCTGGCCGGTTGGGCCGCTTCGCTTGAAGGTGGCAAGCTCACGACCGAGGTGATCCGCCGGTTTGTTGCGCACTACGGCGTGGCGATGGAAGAAGCGGCCGACCCGGACATCACCCACTACAAAACCTTCAACGACTTCTTCACCCGCGCCCTGCGGCCGGGCGCGCGGCCGATCACACGCACCGACCTCATCTGCCCGGTGGACGGCGCCATCAGCCAATTCGGCCGCATTGAGCGCGACCAGATCTTTCAGGCCAAGGGCCACCGCTATTCAACGACGGCGCTCGTGGGCGGCGACGCAGAACTCGCCTCGCAATTCGACGACGGCCACTTCGCCACCATCTACTTGAGCCCGAAGGACTACCACCGCATCCACATGCCCTGCGATGGCCGGCTGCTGCGGATGATCCATGTGCCGGGTGACCTGTTCTCGGTCAACCCGACCACGGCGCGTGGTGTGCCGGGCCTGTTTGCCCGCAACGAGCGGGTGGTGTGCGTGTTCGATGGCCCGCAGGGGCCGTTCGTGCTGGCGCTTGTCGGCGCCACCATCGTGGGCAGCATGGCGACGGTGTGGCACGGCGTGGTGAACCCGCCGCGTGTGGGCAAGTTGCGTGAGTGGACGTATGCCGCAAGCCCGTCGAACAAGCCCGTGCAGTTGAAGCAAGGCGACGAGATGGGGCGATTTTTGCTGGGCTCGACGGTGGTGATGCTCTTCCCCAAGGGCCCGCTGCGGTTCAACCCCTCGTGGGCGCCCGAGTTGATGGTGCGGCTCGGCGAGCCCATGACCGACCGGGGTGCACATTCGGGTATCGGCCCGGGCTGAACCGAAAGCACCTGATCGGGTGGCACTCACAGCGCCACCCGCTTAAAGGCGCACCGCAACGCGCCGACCGCTCAGCCCATTGCGACTCGTTGCTCGACACCCTTGCCGGGATTCTTGACGGTCACACAGCCACGCCGCCTTGGCGACTCCGACCCAATCAGTCGCCCGCGCCAAAGCCTTTGACAGCTTAAGACGACTGGTCATATTATTCGATCATGTCTCGTACCACCGACCCCACCGAAATCCCTGAGCGCTTGCGTTCTGCCGGGCTCGAACTGTTTTTGCGCCAGGGCTACAACGCCACCGGCATCCAGCAAATCACCGACCACGCACGGGTGCCCAAAGGCTCGTTCTACAACCACTTTCCCAGCAAAGAGGCGTTTGCCGCCGCCATCGTTGAGCGCTACGCCGAGTTCATGCGGCTCTCGTGGGAACGCATGATGCGCAGCGCCCCGGCTGAGCCGCTGGCGGCGATCCGCCATGTGTTTGGTCAGATGCTCGACCACCACGAGCGCGCCGAATTCCCCGCCGGTTGCCTGATCGGCAACTTCGCCGCCGAGATCGCGCTGTCGAGCGAACCCTGCCGCCACAGCCTGCTTGCCGCGCAACTTGCGTGGCGTGAACGGCTGGCCGGGCTGATTGAAGCGGCCCAGGCCACCGGAGAAATCCGCAGCGACATCGACGCCACCGCCCTCTCAGCCCTGACCTGGAGCGTGTGGGAAGGCTCCCTCCTGCGCATGAAGGTC
>JAYSYW010000247.1:0-8464 GCA_043727255.1 Rhizobacter sp.
GTGATGGAACGCGGCTATGTGTACCGCGGCCTGAAGCCCGTGTACTGGTGCTTCGACTGCGGCTCGTCGCTGGCCGAGTTCGAGATCGAGTACGCCGACAAGGCATCGCAAACGGTTGATGTGGCCTTCCTGTCGGCCGAACCCGACAAGCTCGCCGCCGCCTTCAGCCTGCCTTCGCTGAGCAAAGACGCCTTCGCCGTCATCTGGACCACGACCGCGTGGACGATCCCCTCGAACCAGGCGCTGAACCTGAACCCCGAGCTCGACTACGCGCTGGTGGACACCGAACGCGGCCTGCTGATGCTGGCCGCCGCGCTGGTCGAAAAGTGCCTGGAGCGCTATGCCCTGCAAGGCACGGTGCTCGCCACCACGAAGGGCGACAAGCTCGGCGGCCTGAACTTCCGCCATCCCTTGGCTCATGTGGATGCCGGCTATGACCGCTTGAGCCCCGTGCACCTGGCCGACTACGCCACGGCCGACGACGGCACCGGCATCGTCCACTCGGCGCCCGCTTATGGCGTGGACGACTTCAACACCTGCCGCACAAATGGCTTGGCGCTCGACGACATCTTGAACCCGGTGCAAGGCAACGGCGCTTTCGAGGCCTCATTGCCCTTGTTCGGCGGCCAGCACATCTGGAAGGCTGCGCCCGTGATTGCCGACGCGCTTGCGCAAGCCGGCCGGCTGCTGGCCACCAGCAAGCTGACCCACAGCTACCCGCACTGCTGGCGCCACAAGACGCCGGTGATCTACCGCGCGGCGGCGCAGTGGTTTGTGCGCATGGACGAAGCCACATCGCAGACCGCTGGCGTGTTCACCCAAGACGCAGCCCCGAAGACCCTGCGCGAGACGGCGCTCGCAGCCATCGACGCGACGAGCTTCTACCCCGAGAACGGCCGCATCCGCCTGCGCGACATGATCGCCAACCGGCCCGACTGGTGCATCAGCCGCCAGCGCAATTGGGGCGTGCCGCTGCCCTTCTTCCTGCACAAAGACAGTGGCGAACTGCACCCCGACACCATGGCCTTCATGGACCGCGCGGCTGCGCTGGTCGAACAAGGTGGTGTGGAAGCCTGGGCCAAGCTCAACCCGGCCGAGTGGCTGGGCGCTGAAGGTGAGCATGCGGCCGCCCACTACACCAAGAGCACCGACATCCTCGACGTTTGGTTCGATTCGGGCAGCACCTTCTCGCACGTGCTGCATGGCTCGCACAACGGTGAGGGCCACGCCGAAGGCCCCGAGGCCGACCTCTACCTCGAAGGCCATGACCAGCACCGGGGCTGGTTCCATTCGTCGCTGCTGCTGGCTTGCGCCATCGAAGGCCGCGCGCCTTACAAGGGCCTGCTGACGCACGGCTTTGCCACCGACGGCCAGGGCCGCAAGATGAGCAAGAGCCTGGGCAACGTCGTCGCGCCGCAAGAGGTGAGCGACAAGTTGGGCGCCGAAATCGTGCGCCTGTGGGTGGCCAGCACCGACTACTCGGGCGACCTGAACATCGACAAGAAGATCCTCGATCGCGTGGTCGATGGCTACCGCCGCATCCGCAACACGCTGCGCTTCTTGCTGGCCAACACCAGCGACTTCGATGCCACCCAACACGCCGTTCCGCTGGCCGACATGCTTGAGATTGACCGCTACGCGCTGGCGCGTGCGGCGCAGTTCCAGGCCGATGTGCTGGCGCACTACGAGGTCTATGAATTCCACCCGGTGGTGGCCAAGCTGCAGGTGTATTGCAGCGAAGACCTGGGTGCGTTCTACCTCGACGTGCTGAAAGACCGCCTGTACACCACGGCCGCGAACTCGGCCGCGCGGCGCAGCGCACAAACCGCGCTCTGGCATCTGACGCACGCCATGCTGCGCTGGATGGCGCCCTTCCTCAGCTTCACCGCCGAAGAGGCGTGGAAGGTGTTTGCACCAGGGCAGTCGGTGTCGATCTTCACCGAGACGTTCTCCGACACCACCGGCTGGGCCGACGAGGCATTGCTGGCGAAGTGGGCCCGCTTGCGCGAAGTGCGCGACGTGGCCAACAAAGAGATCGAAACCGTGCGCACCGCCAGTGGTGTGGGCTCTTCCCTGCAGGCCGACATCGCCATCACGGCGCCGGCCGATCTGCTGGCCTTGTTGCAGTCGCTGGGCGACGACCTCAAGTTCGTCACCATCACCTCGCGTGCCTTGGCAAGCGAGGGCAACAGCCTGGCGGTCACCGTCACCCCCTCAACCGCCACCAAGTGCGAACGCTGCTGGCACTACCGCGGCGACGTCGGCCACGACGCGGCGCACCCCACGCTGTGCGGCCGCTGCACCAGCAACCTGTTCGGTGCCGGCGAAACCAGAAAGGCAGCCTGACCCATGTCCACCCAAAAATCCGGCACCAACAGCCTGCTTCCCTGGCTGGGCATCGCCCTCATCATCATCCTGTTCGACCAGTTCACGAAGACGCTGATCCTTCAGTACTTCGAGCTCGGTGACAGCCGCTACATCACCTCGTTCTTCAACCTCGTGCGGGTGCACAACTCGGGCGCCGCGTTCTCGTTCCTTGCGGGGGCCTCGGGGTGGCAGCGCTGGTTCTTTGTGGGGCTGGGCGCGGTGGCCGCCGTCTTCATCATCTGGATGCTCCGCCGCCACGGCGGGCAAAAGCTCTTCGCCTGGGCGCTGGCGCTGATTCTTGGCGGCGCGCTCGGCAACGTGATCGACCGGCTGCTGCACGGCCATGTGGTCGACTTCATCCAGGTGCATGCCTTCAACCGCTACTTCCCGTCGTTCAACATCGCCGACAGCGCCATCACGCTGGGCGCGGCGTTCCTGATCATCGACGAGCTGCTGCGGGTGCGAAAGACCTGAGCGGGCAGGGCGAGGTATGGTCCCGGTCCACCTCCTTGGCTGCATGCCTTGAAACGCCTCACTTCCGCTCCCAACCTCGCCATCGCGCAGATGTGGGCTGACCTGCTGACGCAGGCCGGCATCGGCGCCACGGTGCAACGCGCCTACGCCAGCGGTTTGGCGGGCGGTGTGCCGGTGGACGACACCCTGCCCGAGGTCTGGATCGACGACGCCGCCGACCACGAACGCGCGAAGCATGAACTGCAGGTGCTGCAGCGCCCGGTGCACCGCCACTGGGCTTGCCCGCATTGCCGCGAAATCATCGACGGCCCGTTCGAGCAATGCTGGAACTGCGGCGAGGCCATGCCAGCACTGCCCGCCTGACCTGTTTGCCTGTTTGCCTGTTTGCCTGTTTGCCTGATTGCCTGATTGCCTGACCGCAGCATCGACGCGATCGCCCCCATGAACAGCGCCCTCACCGCCCGCATCGCCGCCATGCTGACGCTGGCGCCCCTGCTGTGGGCCGGCAACGCGGTGGCCGGGCGCATGCTGGTGGGCAGCGTGCCGCCGTTGGCACTCAGCGCCATGCGCTGGGCGCTGGCCCTGCTGGTGCTGCTGCCCCTGGGCTGGCGGGTGTTTCACCGCCATGCCGACATCACCTCGCGCTGGCCCTACCTCGCGGTGCTGGGGCTGATCGGCGTGGGCAGCTACAACGGCCTTCAATACCTTGCGCTGCAAACGTCCACGCCGATCAACGTCACGCTGATTCTGTCGAGCCTGCCGGTGTGGATGCTCGCCGTGGGCTACCTGCTGTACGGCGAACGGCCAACGCGCCAACAGGGCTGGGGCGCTGTGTTGTCACTCGCGGGGGTGGTGCTGGTGCTGTCGCGGGGCGAACTGGCTGTGCTGCGCAGCCTGCGCCTGCTGCCCGGCGACGTGCTGATGCTGGTGGCGATTGCGCTGTGGGCCGGCTACAGCTGGATGTTGGCCCGCCCGCCGGCCTCGATGCGTGGCGCGGCCCGACCCCCATGGAACTGGGCTGAGTTCTTGTTCGTGCAGGTGTTGTTCGGCTCGCTGTGGGCGGGTGCCGCCGCAGGCATTGAAGCGGTGGTTCAGCCCGCCGCCATTCACTGGTCGCCCGGCGTGGCGGCGGGCCTGGCTTATGTGGTGATTGGCCCCTCGGTCATCGCCTATTGGTGCTGGGGCGTCGGCGTGGGCACCGTGGGGCCGGCGGTGGCCGCCTTCTTCAGCAACCTCACGCCGGTGTTCGCCGCCGTGATGTCGGCGGCGCTGCTCGGCGAGCCGCCGCGTTGGTATCACGTGGTGGCCTTTGCGCTCATTGCTGCGGGCATCGTCGTCAGTTCCAGACGCGGGCCAAACCCGCAACGTTGACGTCGCCAATGCCTCGCGGGCTGCCTGTCGCAGGCAAGTTGTTTCACCGCCGTTACCGATGCCTCGCAAACGCTTGAAACGCCCCCCCCAACAAGAGGGATGCCGTTGTCCGGTCACGACAAGCGCGTGTTTGGCCCCCTCGTTCGACGCTAGATTCGCCCCTTCCACAGATCTTGAAGAGCGAGCTTTCCATGACGACAACGCAACCCATGTTCAACCTGTCGCGCGCAGCCCTGGCCGCGCGCGCCTGCGTTGTGGTCACGGCCGGTGCAGCCACCGCCCTGCTCGTCGCCTGCGGCGGCGGTGGGTCGGACAGCGCAGGCACCACACCCCCGCCCAGCACGGTGTCCCTCTCGGGCGTGGCCGCCACCGGCTCGCCAATGACGGGCGCCACCATTCAGGTCTACGACCGCACCGGTGCCCTGGTCTGCACGGCCACCGCCGCCAGCACAGGCGCGTACACCTGCGCATTGCCCGGCACCGCGCAAGGCCCGTTTGTCGTGACGGCCACGCTTGACGGCGCCACGCTGGTCAGCGCCACCGCCAGCACCACCTCGGGCACGGTGAACATCACCCCCATCACCCACCTGATCGCTGCACGCCTGGCGACCAATGGCAATCCCCTGGAGCTTTCGGCCGCCGCGCTGACGTCCACCCGCGTGGCCAACACGGTCGCGGAAGTCACCACCGCCTTGCAGCCGCTGCGCACCGCCGCAAGCGATGTGGGCCACCCCATCACCGGCACCTTCACCGCCAACGGCTCGGCGCACGACAAGGTGCTCGACGCACTGCAGATCAACGTGCGCCCGGTGTCTTCGGACGGCAGCGGCACAGTCGTGTCGGCCAACGTTGACATCACCGTCAAGACCCGCCCAACCAGCAACACCGCCGCCCCGGTGCAGGTGAGCTTCAACACCGGCGACGCCACGGTGCCGGCCATCCCCAGCGCGGTGAGCACCAGCACCCTGGCCGACAGCAACGTGGCCGCACTGATGCAAAACCTGATGACGCGCCTGGGCACCTGCTACGCCTTGCCGGTGGCGCAACGTGTGACGGGATCGGCTGTCAGCGCCGCCGCTTGTCGCACCTTGTTCTCGAACGATGACCCCACCACCTTCCGCAACAACGGTGAAACCGTCGGCCCGACTGGCGCGTTCTCGGGCATGTTCAGCGCAAACGGCGATGGGACGATCTTCGATCGCGCAGCCTTCGAGTTCCAGCGCACCAACGGCGACGTGGTGCTGAGCTACCGCTGGACCAACCCCGCTGGCATCACCGACACCGCCCGCGTGGTCGTGACGACACAAGGCAGCACCTACAAGTTCATCGGCAACCAGAACCTGTACAGCGGCGTTGTCTTGCCCTACGCACAAAAGCGCGACTTCGTGCGCTACCCCGCGTACTCGTACCACAGCACCGGCTACAACGTGGCAATTGCCAACCGGCTCGACACCGCAGGCAACCCACTGTTCACGCACGTGGTGGTGACCACCCCGCGTGGCAACAGCTTCACCTACCGCCCGGGCGCCGGCCAAGCCGTGCTGCAACTGCAACGCGACGCGACAACGAACTTCGCCACGTCGGTGATGCGACTGGCGGCGGGCTACACCACCTCGGCCACATCAGGCAACCCGGCGCAACGCGAACTCCACCTCGCATTCGCCACCACGCAGTGGACGGACGCCGAGTTGGCGGCCATCCCCGACCAAGGCGTCTGGACCTTCGCGTACCACCATGTCGATACCGCGACGTCTGTTCGCACCGAGTACTACCGCACCTCGTCGCGCGCACTCACGCTGGCCGAAACGCGCGCCATGCGTTACGCAGCGCCCACCGACGCCGCTCGCGCCTCGCTGATCCAGCAGAGCGCGTCACAGGGCTACATCTTGTTCGGCACGGCACCCGCCAACGCAGCGGCGAACCGCCTGTCGCTCAGCGTGTCTGGCGGCGCGTGGTGGAGCGTGCCGACCGGTGCGCTGCCGCCGACCTCTGCGCAAGCCTTCGGTTCCATGTTGCCGTTGGGCGTGGGCGCGCGTTTCGACGACACCGTGTCGGTGCCGTCAATCGCACGCTCGGCAACGGTGTCGTGCAGCAAGCAATCGGTCAGCGACGCGCACTGCGACGCCACCTACACAAGCAGCTTCGCGGCCGGCGCGTACATCCATTCGATCGACCTGATGGCGCGCTCGCAAAAGCAGCTGCAGGTTTCGTCGATGCTGGCCACCTACAACCCCAACAACCAGTGAGGCTGAGGCCGCGCCCCCAGCGCGGCCTTCAATAAAAACGGGCGGGTTGCCGAAAGGCACCCGCCCGTTTTCACGTCCGCAATTCAGAACGTCCCCGGGTACGCCCCGCCATCCAGCAAGATGTTTTGCCCGGTGAGGTAACCCGCATGCTGGCTGCACAAGAAGGCGCAGACAGCGCCGAACTCTTCCGCCGTGCCGAAGCGCTGGGCCGGCACGCCGCGGCGGCGTGCGTCGGCGGCGGTCGCCACGTCTTGCCCGGCCTTCACGGCGCCGGCGCGAATGGTGGTGCGCAGGCGGTCGGTATCGAAGGTGCCGGGCAACAGGCTGTTGAGCGTCACATTGCTGGCCACCAGTTCACTGCGTGCCAGGCCGGCCACGAAGCCGGTCAGGCCGCTGCGCGCGCCGTTCGACAGGCCCAGCACGTTGATCGGCGCCTTCACCGCGCCCGAGGTGATGTTGACCACCCGCCCGAAACCGCGTGCCGCCATCTGGTCGACCGTGGCCTTGATCAGTTCGATCGGCGTCAGCATGTTGGCGTCGAGCGCCTTGATCCACACCTCGCGGTCCCAGTCACGAAAGTCTCCTGGCGGTGGGCCGCCAGCGTTGTTGATGAGGATGTCCACCTGCGGGCAGGCGGCCAGCGCGGCGGCGCGGCCTTCGGGCGTGGTGATGTCGCCCACCACCGCGCGCACCTCGCCTCGGCCCAGCGCACGCAGGTCGTTCATCGTTTCTTCAAGCGCCTCAGCGCCGCGTGCGGTGATGACGACGTTCACGCCCTCGTTCACCAGTGCCTGCGCGCACCCCTTGCCCAGCCCCTTGCTGGCGGCGCACACCAGCGCCCACTTGCCTTCGATGCCGAGGTTCATGTCGTTTGTCTCCAAGAAGGGCAGGCCGCTTCGGCCCGAAATTTGATGCGTCGAATGCAACGGGCCGCATCAACGCCCAGGGGGGTTCGCACGGCGGCGCTCATCGCCACCTCGCCAGCAGCCAAATGCCGGCCAACACCAGCACCGTGCCGGCCGCCGTCCACGCGGTGAAGGGCTCGCCCAGGATCAGCACCCCCATCGCGATGGTGGACAAGGGGCCCACCATGCCGGTTTGCGCGGTCACCGTGGCGCCCACACGTTCGATCGCCATCATCACCATCAGCACCGGGCAGAAGGTGCACAGCGTGGCGTTCAGCACCGACAACCACACCACCTCGGGCGCGACGATCGCCGCCGACAACGGCCGCAACACCACGAACTGCGCCAGGCACAGCACGCAGGCCACGGTGGTCGCCAGGCCGGTGAGCCGCATCGAGCCAATGCGCTTGACCACCAGGCCGCTGTAGGAAAGGTAAAGCGCATAGCTCACCGCACTGGTGAACACCAGCACAGCGCCCAGCGCCACATGCGTGCCGGCCAGCGTCACCTCGTGCCCGAACACCAGCAGCACGCCGGCATAACAAACGGCCAACGACAGCACCTGGGCGCGCGTCACCTTCTTCTTGAACAGCACCAGGCCGAGCAGCAGCACCAGCGTCGGGTTCAGGTAAAGGATCAACCGTTCCAGGCTGGCGCTGATGTACTGCAGGCCAGCAAAGTCAAGAAAGCTGGCGAGGTAGTAGCCACTGAAGCCAAGCCCCAACACCGCCATCCAGTCCTGGCGCGACAGCGCCGGCTTGCCGCGCCCCGCCCACCACGACAGCAGCAGAAACAGCGGCAGCGCAAACAGCATGCGATACATGATCAACGTGACCGCATCCACCCCATGCCGGTAGGCCAGCTTCACGATGATGGCCTTGCCCGAGAAGGCAATGGCGCCGCCCATGGCGAGCAAGAGCCCGGGCCACATCGCTCCCGGGCCGTTTGAAGAATGGTTCGACGCAGGAACACTTTGCATCGCTGAAGATTCTAGGAGCCTGTCGGCTTGGGGCGTCGAAGCGAAATTTGGGCTCAGCGAGGACAGTTTTTGCCGGGTTCGCAGGCCCATAGCCGTAGCTATGGGACAAGAAGCCGGTGAAA
>JAYSYW010000248.1:0-4108 GCA_043727255.1 Rhizobacter sp.
GCCTCGGCCGCCTTGGCCGTGCGGTGGGGCAGGGGCTTGGCCACTTCGCGCGAAATGTCGGCGGCGGGCTTGTCGGTGCGCACGCCCTTGAACGACGCGTGGCGGATTTTTCGGTCGGGCGTCCACTCGGCGAAGGCCACCTCGACCACCATCTGCGGCGTGACCCAATGCTCTTCCCCCGGCTGGCGGCGCGACCATCTGCCGGGTTTCGTGCTGGCGCGATCGACCGCCGGTTCGTCGATCTGCAATGGCACAAGTGCGGCGTGCAGTTCAGAGCCCGTCTGGTGGTTCCACCCGGTGCCCACGCTGCCCGCGAACACAAGCTGACCGTCTTCGTGAAAGCCCAGCATCAGGCTGCCCACCTCGCCCGCAGCGCCGTTGCGGTCGGTGTAGCCCACCACCACGAACTCTTGCCTCTGGCTGCATTTCAGCTTCAACCAGGTGTCGGTTCGGGCTGACACATAGGGCGAGTCCACACGCTTGGCGATGATCCCTTCAAGGTGCATCGCGCAGGCCGCTTGCAGCATCTGCTCAGCCGGCGCATCGAAGTCCGGGCTGAATCTCACGCGTGGGTCGGCGGCGCCATCGTCGAACAACTGGTGCAAGACGGCGCGGCGCGAGGCCAGCGGCACCTGGCGCAGGTCTTGGCCGTTCAAAAAAGGCGCGTCGAAGAGGAAGTAGACGATGTCGTCGGTGCGCTTGCCGTCGAGCGCGTTTTGCAGAGCGTTGAAGCTGGGCGAACCCTGTTCGTCGAGCACCACGATTTCGCCGTCGAGCCAGCCGCTTTCAACGCCCAGTGATTCAATGGCCTTCGCCAGCGAAGCCATCTTGGGTGTCCAGTCGTGGCCCTTGCTCGTGAAGAGGTTCACCTTGCCGCGTTCAATGCGCGCGAGGACGCGGTAGCCGTCCCACTTGGGCTCCAGGCTCCAGCCGGCGGCCGGCGGCGGGGCAGACGCCAGCGTGGCCCGTTGCGGCGACAGCGCTTCCGGCAGCTTGGCCTTCTTCGCCAGGCTCAAATCCACTTCCACCGTTTTGGCAGCGGCGGCGGCAGCGGGCTGCGCCACCGCATGGGGTGGGGGTTCGCGCGATTCAAGCAAGCCGAGCGGATGGGTCACCACGCTGTCGGGCAGGGCCGAGATCACGTCGTATTCGGTGACCGGGCGCGCCCATTCGTCGCGCTTCTTGAACAGCATCCACCGGTCTTGTTTGTCGCCCGGCTTGGCGATGCGAACCAGCTCCCACAGGCCCGCAAGCTTTTCGCCATGCAGCCTGAACACGAGCTTGCCCTGGGCCATGCCATCGCGGGCATCACCCACGGGTTCCCAGCTGCCTTGGTCCCACACGATCACCGTGCCGGCGCCGTAGTGTTTGGGCGGAATGGTGCCCTCGAAGCCACCGTATGACACCGGGTGGTCTTCAACGTGAATGGCCATCCGCTTTTCCTTGGGGTCGAAGCTCGGCCCTTTGGGTACGGCCCAGCTCAGCAGCACGCCGCCGAGTTCAAGCCGGAAGTCGTAATGCAGGCGGCTGGCCCAATGCTTTTGGATCACGAACGAGAGCGCCTTGCCGCGCTTGGCTCTGACGCCCATCGGTTCAGGCGTGGCCGTGAAATTGCGCTTGGTCCGGTAGCGGGCCAGTGAGTCGCTTTCTGCGGAGGCCGGGGTCGCGCGGCTCATGGCTTTTCGCTGGTGGCTTTGTTCAGCCGGCGATAGGCGCTGAAGTGGCGCAGCGCCCCGCGCGCGTCGCCGAGCTTGTCGCACAGCCGGGCCGTGTTGAAGTGCGCATCGGCCAGGTTGGGCGCCAGGTGCAGGCAGCGTTCATAGCTCGCAAGTGCTTCGCGGTCGCGCTTCTGGTCTTCCAGCGCGATGGCGGTGTTGAAGAGAACCAGCGGATCGTCGGGCGCCAGCTTCGCCGCTTCTTCGTACAGGTCAACGGCTTCTTTGCACCGGCCGGCTTCACAAAGCAGGGCGCCCAGGTTGACGTAGGCATACACATGGTCGGGCGACAGCTTCAGCGTGCGCCGGTACGCGGCTTCCGCCGAAGCGGGGTCGTTGCCTTCAAGCGACTCACCTTCGGAAAACCAGTCGGCCGCGCCTTTCTCTGGTGTGCTGACTGAAGGTGCCCGCTGCATGAACGACACCGAACCGTCGCGGCCCGCCACCTCGAAGTCGAACAACAACTGGCCGCTCTTTGCTTCCCAGTGCGTGCCGCCTTCCCGCACGGCCACCTCGTCGCCGATTGCCGTGATGCGCAGCCCGCTCAGCGGCACGGCGGCGGGGAGCTTGCCGCGCAGCGTTCGCAATGACTTCAGCAGCTTGCGCTGGGGCACGTTGGCGGCTTGCAGCCCAAGCGCCGTGCGCAGCAACACCACGTCTTGGAACGAGAACAGGTACTCGTTGCGCGGGCCGCGAGCCGGCGTCACATAGCCCGCGTTGACAAGGCCCGTGATGGCGCTGCGCCGCAGCCCCATCTTTTCGAGACTGCGCACGCTGTAAGGCGTTTCCGCCTTCACGGTGGTCACTTCCGTGCCCGAGACCGGGCCGGAGCAGGCGCTGCGACGGGCTCTTCAAGCTTGGGCGCGCGGCGCACGGCCTTGCGCGCCTTCAGGGCGCCGGACGGAATGTCTTCTTCGGCTTCGGTTGTGGCTTTGGCTTCGGTGGTGTGCTTGGGTTCGGCCTTCTTGCCCGGGCGCTGGCCCAGGCTGGCCTTGAGTGCGGCGACCAAATCAATGACCTGCGCGCCGCCTGTTGGTTGTTCAGCATGGGCCGATGCAACCACCTGCTTGCCGGCGATCTTGCGGTCGATGGCTTCCAGGATGCGCAGCTTTTCCTCGTCTTTGAACTGCGTTGGGTCGTAGGTGTCTTCGGCAATCTGGTCGATCAACTGCAAGGCGAGCTTGAGTTCCGCGTCAGACACCGTCACGTGTTCGATCTTCAGGTCTTTGAGCGACCGCACCTCACCGGCGTACAGCAACTGCTGCAGCACCAGGCCGTCTTCAGCCGCGCGCACCTGGGCGACGTATTGCTTGCCTCGCGATGTCCACCGCGCCAGCGCGCAGCGGCTGCTCTCGCGCATGGCCTCGGTCAACAGGGCATAGGGTTTGGCGCCGCGTTTGTCGGGCGCCAGAAAGTAGGCCGTGTCGTAGTAGATGGGGTCAACGGACTGCTCGGGCACGAAGGCCACGATCTCGATCACATGGCTGGCCGCTTCGTCGAGCGCCTTGAGTTCGTCTTTCGTGAACGTCACGAAATGGTCGTCCTCGAACTCGTAGCCCTTCATCATGTCGGTGCGTTCGACCACCTTGCCGGTTTTGTCTGAGATGTACTGCTGCCTGACCCGCGAGCCGTCAGGCGCCAACAAGTTGAAGCGCACAGCTTCAGATGAATCGGTGGCCGAGTACAGCTTGACCGGCACATTGACCAAGCCAAAACTCAGGGTCAGCGAAGCGAGTGATCGTGCTGCGGCCATGTGCGTCTCTCGATGAAGTGGCTGACGGCCGGAGCAATCAACGCCTGTTGCTCTGGCGCTGCCGGGCTTCAAAGCCCTTGCTGCGGTCGTGGTCGCCGGATTGGAATGGGTGGTTTGACACAGGCATTGCCTGTCGAGAAACCAATATGTGCCCAGGCTCGATCCGACGATGCCAGCCGATTCCAAATTCGCTTGCCAGCATCCGCCTACAAACGTCATGCCCCGAGCGCGGCGTGAGGCCGCGCTGAAGCGTCACGGGGCTTGAGTTCGGGCGATGGCCGGGAAGCCCTGGCCGCTGTTGTTGCCGCCGCATCCCCCACGGGAATTGGCGTGAAGGCTGCCCGACCGTCAGGGGCTATAGGTCAAAGAAACAAAGACCGAACGGGGAATTTCGCTGATCGAGGAAAACCCCTGGTATTCGGCGTGGCGACTGTCGAACGCGTTGCGCACACCAAGGGCCAGTTGCAGGTTTTCTTGTGCTTTCCAGTTCAGCGTCATGTCGGTGGCGGTGTAACTGGGGATCACCGGTGCAGGCAGGCGGCCGACGTGCCGCAGCGCCACGCCCAGGTCAATGTCATCGCCAAGGCGAGTGCGACGATCGCAATGACCATTGCAGGCTGGGGTCATTGCCCAGGTTGCT
>JAYSYW010000249.1:0-8407 GCA_043727255.1 Rhizobacter sp.
CGCCCTGAGCCTGTCGAAGGGTGCGTCCAGTACTGCGCTGGCTTCGACAGGCTCAGCCCGAACGGAGTAAGGGGTCGGCTGAGCCACGTCACTAATCAGTGATGAAGCATGTCATTGCAGATGTGCGCGAAGTGATTCGACAAGAAGGCGCCGTGTCTGCCACGCTGGTTGGGCACGATTGGGGTGGCCTGATCGGGTGGTACGCCGCGATGGACGCACCCGAGTTGGTCAGCCGCCTGATCGTGATCAGCATGGCGCACCCTTGGGCCATTGCCCGTGAGCTCGCGAACAACCCCTCGCAGCGCGCGGCCAGTGAGTACGTCAAGTTGTTCAGGCACCCGATGGCCAAGACTCAAATCCCACCCGAGCGGCTGAGTGCGTGGATCAAGAACCCCGACTACAAGGCCCGACACGTGGCGGCAATGCAAGCGTCGTCGCTTGACGGCACCTGATCAGCAAGAAAGTTCAGCCGTTCACCGTTCGCACTGAGCCTGTCGAAGTGCAGCGCGACGCTCGAACAGGGCTTCCTTCGACAGGCTCAGGACGGTCGGAAATACAGGCTCAGCCCGAACGGTTCTTCGCGCTTGGCTGAACTTTCTTGCTGATCAGGTGACGGCATGCTGAACTACTACCGGGCCAATTGGCCGACCGAGCCTTACCAGGAGATCGCGCACGAACCCCCTCGCGTCAAGGCGAAGACCCTGGTGATTCACGGCATGGACGATGCCTACATGTTGCCCTCATCACTCAGCAACACATGGAACTGGGTGGACAACGAGTTGACGCTGTTGACCTTGCCCGGCGTGGGCCACTTTGCACCGCACGATGCACCCGAAACAGTGACGCGGGCCATTCGGAACTGGCTGGCATAGGAAGGGAACGATCGGAAGCGATCGTCCGATAACGCCTTCAGCGCAAGCCCTTGTTCGATGCCGCCCCCACCATGGCGATCGCCATCCCCAAGGTGACGATCGCCACCCCCGCCCAAGCCATTGCGCTCGGCACCTCAGCCAAAAGAAAAACCGCCGCGATCGTGGTGACGCACGGAACCGCCGCTGTAAACACGGCCGTTTCAATGGCGCCCAACAGCGCCACGGCGCGGGTGTAGACCAAGATGGAAATGGCGCCGATCAACACGCCCTGGAACACCCCCTGAAACACGACCTCACCCCAAGCCGCCTGGAAGAGGGCTTTGCCCGGAAGCATCAAATACACGGGCATGAAGCAGGCCATGGAAAGAACAGCCACGATCGAGGCCGCATGCAGTGGTTGCAGCCCCAGCCGGCGTGCCAGCAGCCCGTAAGCCGACCAGCACATGGACGCCAGCAGCAGCGAGCCATCACCCAGCAACTGGCTGGGTGACGCCGCCGCGAGGCTGTCCCATGCCATGGCCGCGATGCCCATGAAGATGAGGGCAAGACCGATGGGCTGCCCGCCACGTGCCTGGGCGCCAGGTGCATGGGAGCTAGGCATGAGCCGAACCCAGGCGAATGTGAACAACGGAAGCGTGCCGTGCAAAAGAACGGCACCGTGCGACGCGGGCGCAAGAGAAAACCCCGCGTAGGCCAGCAACGCAAAGCCCAGCCCGCCAAGAAAGGCCAGAGCCGCCGCGTCACGCCAGCGAAGACCCGACAAGCCGTGGTGCAACAGCACAGGGAGCAACAGCACCCCCGCGATGCCGAAGCGCAGCGCCGCAATGTCGGGCAATGTCAACGACGACGAAAGCCCCAGCCTCGACACCAGCGTGAACCCCGAGAACAACACGATGACGACGATGCCGCAAAGGGCGCCTGCCGCGCGGTTTCGCGTAGAACCGATTCGAGAGACGGCGTGCGATGGCATGGGGGCTTGTTTCCTTTGGCTGTTCGTCGGGGTGCAGTGGGGTGCAGTGGGGTGCGTTGGGGTGGGCTGTGCCCTCATCCACAGAAAGACGCAAGCAGCAGCCACGAGGTGAGGTTCTCAGGCGCGAGCCAAGCCCGGAACACCGCTGCACATGCCAACACGCCAAGGCCGCACGCCGCCCACCGACCCACGCGCGGCACCCAGCGGCGCGCACTCATGAAATGGCAACCGGCGTTCTGGCGGCTTGCCGATTTCTCGGGGTGGCCCGATCGTCGATGGGGCAATGAAGACCGGCCGCGACCACCCCCAAGACCATCGCCCCCAACCAGATCAAATCGTAGGATTTGGTCATCTCGAATACACGGCCGCCCAACCAGACCCCGAGAAACGATCCCAACTGGTGGCCCAGAAAAACGAACCCGAAAAGCGTCGTGATGTAGCGCACCCCAAAGATCTGCGACACCATCCCGTTGGTGAGCGGCACCGTGCCCAACCACACAAACCCCGTGACAGCCGCAAACACGAAAACGCTCAACGGGCTGACCGGCAACAGCACGAAAAGCGCCATTGCGGCCGTGCGCACAAGGTAGATGCCGACGAGCAGGTACTTTCTGCGAAAGCGCCCACCGAGAACACCAAAGCAGTAGGTCCCGACGACGTTGGCCAAGGCAACGATGGCCAGGGCGGCAACCGCAAGCGAAGGCTGCATGCCCTTGTCGAGCAGATACGCCGGAAGGTGCGTGGCGATGAACGCCAGTTGAAAGCCACAGGCCAGAAACCCGAAGTTCATCAACCAGAAGCCACGGTGCCCAAAGGCTTCGCGCAGGGCCGTTGACAGCGCCAGGTCGCGGTCGTCGGCCTGCGGGCCATTCCCTTGGTCGCGCAACAAGCCCGCCATGGGCAGCAACACGACCATGGCGACGGCGAGGGCCAACAAGGTGTAGCGCCACCCCCACGTGGTGAGCAGGGCCTGAACCGAAGGCACCAAGACAAACTGCCCAAGGCCGCCGATTGCCCCCGCGAGCCCGAGTGCGCCGCTGCGCCGCTCGGGCGCCACGATGCGGCTGAGCGCGCCATACACGGCACCGAACGCAGTGCCCGACAAACCGATGCCGATGCACACGCCCGCGCTCCAGATCAACGCGCTGGGCGTGGTGGCCTGAACCATGAGAAAAAGGCCCAGGACATAGAAGACCAACCCGCCCACGATCACCTTCGCGGAGCCAAAACGGTCCGCGATCATCCCGGTGAACGGCTGCGCAATGCCCCACGTCAAATTCTGAATGGCGATGGCAAACGCGAAGGTGTCGCGAGACCAACCACGGTCCATGGAGATGGGCAACATGAAGAGGCCTTGCACGTGGCGCACCCCCAGCGACAAACCCATCACCAGCCCCCCCATCAACACCAGCACCCAGACTTGCCGCCACCACGGGATTGGCGCCGCCGTTGCTGGCCCCACGCGTGCAGCGGGCTGAGACAAACGCATGGGCATGGAAGCTCCTGTTGGCAACACCCGCCCGCTGGGGCGGGCACTCAAAAGTGCCGATTAAAGAGTCTTGTCGCCTGTGCTTCAATCAATCCTTTCTCTTCTTCGCATGAGCCATGGGAATGTCAATACCGCTGGTTGAACTCTCGTCGCTGGACCTCATTCGAGGCTTCGTTGCCGTGGGCCGGCGCATGAGCATCACGTTGGCGGCCGAAGACCTTTGCCTCACCCAGTCGGCAGTCAGCAGGCAGATCCACACGCTGGAAGACCGCTTGGGCGTGAAGCTGCTGGTGCGTGGCTTCCGCTCGATCACATTCACGGCCGAGGGTGAGCGGCTGTTCCGCAGCGCCGACAGCGCGGTGCAACAGATGCAAGACGTGATGGGTGAGATCCGCACGACGGGGGTGATGCGGCCGGTGACGCTGAGCGCGAGCATCGGCATCACCGGGCTGTGGCTGCTGCCGCGTCTGAGCCGGTTTCAAAAGCTTCACCCCGGCGTGGACGTGCGCATCTCAGCCAGCAGCGGCATCACCGATTTGCGCAGCGGCGGCGTTGACCTGGCCATCCGCTACACCTCGCCGTTGAGCGTGCCCGAGGGCTCTGTTCAACTGTTCGGTGAGTCCATTGCGCCCGTCGCGCACCCATCGCTGGGGCTGAAATCATTGCGCTCGGCACAGGCGTTGTCGAAGGTGCCCCTGCTCGAATTCGACTGCCCCCAGGCGCCATGGCTGCAGTGGCCAGACTGGCTGAGTGCAATGGGCTGGGCGGACGCCACCTCCCAGGGCATCCTTCATTTCAACCAGTACGACCTGGTCATTCAAGCTGCGCTGTCGGGCCAGGGCATTGCATTGGGGCGGCTCGAACTCATCCAGCCTCTTCTCGAAGAAGGCCGCCTGGTGGTGTTGTCACCCTCCAAGCAGATGTCGCAGGCAAAGCACGCGCATTGGTTGATCCAGGCGGAAGAAAAACCGCGTGAAGATGTTCGGCGGTTCGCCGCGTGGATCGAATCGGAAGCACAGGAATCGCGGGCGGCGATGCCCTTGTGATCCCGCGCATCACGGTGTCGTGATGCATGAGCGGCGAGCGTTCGGAAAGCTTGTCTTTCCATGCGTGCAGTGCATGTCACTGCTGCGCGAATCTCATTTTTCGGGCCGATGGCCATCCGCCAGCATCACGCCGAGGCCCAACCTCAACACGGCCCAAGCCCTGGCACCCTGCTCAAAGCGCCGCGCTTTGCCCCTTGCTCATTCCTTTGAGGAAGCTCAATGTCAACCCACCGTGACGAGAAGCCAAAGCGCATCACGGCATCCGATGTCTTTGCCCGCAAAGGCAAGGAGCCGATCGTTGGCCTGCATGCGGTCGTCGCTGCCGGCGCATTTTCTGTCGTGGTGGAAGGCGTCGCCGAACCACTCGCCCGCGAAATCACACGCAGCATTGCTGCGCCCACCATTGGCATCGGTGCCTCTGCGGGCTGTGACGGTCAGATTCTCGTGACCGATGACATGCTGGGCCTCTTCGACTGGACGCCAAAGTTTGTGCGGCGCTATGCCAGCCTGCGCGATGAAATTGGCCGGGCAGTCGGCGAATACGCCGCCGACTTCCGTGCCCGCCGCTTCCCTGCCGAGGCTGAGACCTATTTCAACAAGAACGAAAGTTGACGCTGAAGCGCACCCGGGTGGGCGGCTGACGATTCGTCGCTATCGCCGCCGCGTCAGGCCGGTTGCGGGCGCGGCCAGCCCAGGCGCAACCGCCCGGCTGGCGCCTCGACCCACTGGTAGAAAAGCGGCGCGGCCAGGTTGCTCAGCAGCCACGCCGCTGCCATCGCCATCAACGCCGCGCCGGGATGCGTTGGGTCCTTGTGCTCGAACAAGGCGTTGACGAGGAGGCAGATCGGGTAGTGCACAAGGAACAGTGCGTATGAGTGCGTTCCCAGGTGGCCGATCAGCGCGGCCCACCGGCCGGGCCGCAGCATTGGCCGGCCGTCTTGGTGCCGCCACTGCAGCAGGGCCAGCACGAGGGCGGTGACCAGCGCCAGCGCAATGCGGCCACGGAAGTCGTAGGCAAGCGCGGCCAGCACCAACAGGCTCAGCAGCGCCAGCCAGCGAACGCGCCACTGGCTCGGGCTCAACCAGTGCACAAGCGCGCCGAGGCCATACGCGCCAAAGAAATACGGCGCCCAGTTGTCGAGCCCATCGACCAAGTTGAACACCCACAGCGACGCCAGCGTGGTGGCAAGCACCAGCGCAGGCGCCAGCGCCCGCACACGCGGGAAGCGACGCGCACACCACAGCAAGGCAAGCAGCAGCGTGAACAGCTGCAGGTCGATCGCCACGTACCACGCGCCCACCGTCAGGGGCTCGTGCCCCAGCACCCCGTGCAGCAGCAGCGCATGCGACAGCAACTGCCCAGCACCCACAGAGGCCGGCACCAGCTCAGGCAACCAGCGTGCGACCAGCGCTGAACATGCGAGCGTCAGCAGCACGGCCGCGAAAAAGGGCACGGCCAACCGCAAGTGGCGGCGCACGAGCAAGTGGCCCAGTTCGCCCACCGTGCCACGCAAGAGCCCACGCCCTGGCGCCAACGCGCGCGCGCTGAGGAAGCCGCCAACCACGAGGAACACCTGCACCGCCATGCGCCCGTGGTGGTACAGCGCTTCGATGAGGTCGGGCAGGATCTCTTCCAGGGTTTCAGCCACCGGGCCATACGCGGCCAGGTGATGCCAGACGATGGCTTGAGCGGCCAACGCCTTGAGGGCATCGACGTGCAGCATTCGGGAATTCGGGAACGGCATGGGCAAGCGCGCCAAGCCACAAAAGGCGAGGCGCCATCATCGAAGATGGGTGGGTGAGGCGGACGGAGAAGCCGGCCGCCAGCGGGCAAAGCGCGCGATTTTAAGGGCGCACGGTGCCGACGAAGCCGCCGCCCTTGCGCTGCAAGGACGGGCCAGCGCCGTGACGGCCGATGCAGCGGCCGTCGACGTGGAACAGGTCGGCCTCAGCCCACGGTGATCACGACTTCGGCGTACTCGCTCGGTGCCACCAGGCCACGCCCGCCGCCGATGTCGAGTTCCATCAACAGCGCCGTGATGTCGCGTTCAGCGCCGCCTGCCCCGCCGCATCCAGCGCGGCGAAGGCCTTGTGGGTGGGGCCGTACAGGTCGCGGACCCGCTGATCGACGCACTGCCCAAGTTGCTGCACCTGCCCGCCGAAGGGGTGGGCGCATGGGTGGCGCCGATGCTTGAACACGCCGCGTCGGAATCGAGCGACCGGCGCGCTGGCGGCGCGGCTCCAGCGGCTCCAGCGGGTCAGCGAGTCAGCGAGTCAGCGAGTCAGCGAGATGGTGTTCGTCGACGGCGCACGGCGCCACCTGAACTCACTGCCGCCGGAAGCGCAAGGCTGGCTCGGCGCCCTGCGCGACCGCCAGGTGGGGCGCGCGATCTCGCTGATGCACGGCGACCCCGCCGAGCCCTGGACGCTGGAAGACCTGGGCCGTCGCGTGGGCCTGTCGCGCTCGGCCTTGCACGACCGATTCGTCGCGCTGACCGGCACGCCGCCGATGCACTACCTGCCAATTGGCGCATGCAATGCGGCGCCCGCCTGCTGCGCGAAGGGCACAGCAACGTCGCGGCGGTCGCGCTCGAAGTGGGCTACGACTCGGAAGCAGCCTTCACACGCGCCGTCAAGCGCGCCACCGGGCTGCCGCCACCGGCATGGCGGCGTGCGCAGTCGCAGCCGGGGGCGGCTCCGTAGTCGATCGCTTTTGCGACGCCGTTGCGCAGGCCAGCGGTTTGAACTGCATACCATTCCACTCAGCGTAAGAAAGAGAGAGAAGCAACCCATGGCATCGGTCACGGTCAACCCCGAGAAGGTTCATGAATTCGCCGATGAACAAAGCTTCTACACGTGGCTCGCCCGGCACCACGACAAGGAAGACGAGCTCTGGATCAAGCTTCACAAGCTGAGCTCGGGGCTTGCGTCGATCACGCCGAAGCAAGCCATCGACGTGGTGCTGTGCTGGGGCTGGATCGACGGACTGCGCAAGGGCCTGGACGACCAGAGCTACCTGCAGCGCTACACACGCCGCCGCGCAAAGAGCATCTGGAGCCAGATCAATGTGGGCAATGTGGCCCGGCTGGTCAAGGAAGGCCGGATGACCGCGCACGGGCTGAAGGAAGTCGAAGCGGCACAGGCCGACGGCCGCTGGGACCGCGCCTATGGCAGCGGCAAGGGCATGCCGATTCCCGACGACCTGCAGGCGGCCATCGACGCCGAACCCCAGGCCCAAACGATGCTGGGCAGCCTGAGCGCGCAGAACCGCTTTGCGCTTGCCTTTCGCGTCCACAACATGAAGACAGAGGCTGGGCGCAAGAAGAAGATCGAAGCGTTCGTGGACATGCTCAAGCGGGGCGAGACGATCTATCCGCAGAAGAAAAAGTAGCCTCTGTTGAATTTGGCTCTGTTGAATTTCAAGTGGGTAATGCCACCCAATCCCGTTCGGGCTGAGCCTGTATTTCCGATCGTCCTGAACTTGTATTCCGATCGTCCTGAGCCTGTCGAAGGAAGGAAGCCTCGCTCGCACCGTGACTTCGCTCACCAGCCCTTCGACGGACGGGCCTTCGACAGGCTCAGTCCCTGCTCAGGGCGAACGGGCAGAGGTGCAGAGGACGCGATGTACCCACTGGAAACAGGCTCAGTACCTGCTCAGGGTGAACGGGAGGAGGGGGCGCTGTACCCACTGAAAATTCAACAGAGCACCTGATTGATGACGTGGCTCAGCCGACCCCTTACTCCGTTCGGGCTGAGCCTGTCGAAGCCAGCGCAGTACTGGGCGCACCCTTCGACAGGCTCAGGGCGAACGGAGGCAGGCTGAGGTATGTCGCTAATCAGGTGACCGAATGACTCCGGTCGAGTTGGGTGTAATTGCCACCAAGCGGTCGCTTCAGGCCGCCGGCACGAAGTGGAACTTCCTGCCGTTCCGTCCGGGCCTGGTGGGCGGGCATTGCATCGGCGTCGATCCGTACTACCTCACGCACAAGGCCGAGATGCTGGGCCACCACCCGCAGGTCATCCTCGCGGG
>JAYSYW010000250.1:0-20082 GCA_043727255.1 Rhizobacter sp.
TGAAGGTGGTGGTGCCAGCCACGCTGCTGATCATCTTCGTGCTGCTGTACCTGACTTTCCGGCGCTTCGAGGAAGCCGCGCTCATCATGGCGACCTTGCCGCTGGCGCTGACCGGCGGAATCTGGTTCCTGTACCTGCTGGGCTACAACCTGTCGGTGGCGACCGGGGTCGGCTTCATCGCGCTGGCGGGCGTGGCTGCGGAATTCGGCGTGGTGATGCTTCTGTATCTAAAGCACGCGCTGGAGGATCGCGTTCGAGCGGGGCTCAAGGTCGATGTCGGCATGCTGCTGGACGCCATCCGCGAGGGAGCCGTGCTGCGGGTGCGCCCGAAGGCCATGACGGTGGCAGTCATCCTCGCCGGCCTGCTGCCCATCGTCTGGGGCAGCGGCACCGGGTCGGAGGTGATGAGCCGGATTGCTGCGCCGATGCTCGGCGGCATGGTGACCGCACCGCTGCTGTCGCTGTTCGTTGTTCCGGCGGCGTTCTTGCTCTTGCGTCGCCGCAAGGTCGATCACGGCTGACGAAAGCCGTGCCGACTGTCACAAGCCTGGGTCAGACGCCACCGCTGGCGCTGACCGGCGGAATCTGGTTCTTGTACCTGCTGGGCTACCACCTGTCGGTGGCGACCGGGGTCGGCTTCATCGCGCTGGCGGGCGTGGCCGCCGAATTTGGCGTGGTGATGTGCTGTATCTAAAGCACGCGTTGGAGGATCGCGTTCGTGCGGGGCTCAAGGTCGATGTCGGCATGCTGCTGGACGCCATCCGCGAGGGAGCCGTGCTGCGGGTGCGCCCGAAGGCCATGACGGTGGCGGTCATCCTCGCCGGGTTGGATCGCTGCCTGCGCCGTCATGGCGTCGGGAGTCTGCTCGCGCTGCAAGCTGCTGCGCGTGAAGCCGTCGGCGATGCGGACAAGCCTGCCAAGTCCTTCAAGGACTATGAGCCGGGCTTCGTGCACATCGACATCAAGTACCTGCCGCAGATGCCCGGCGAGGCGACGCGGCGCTACTCTTCGTGGCCATTGACCGTGCCACGCGCTGGGTGTTCTTGCGCGTGTACGCCGACCCAGAGCGAGGCCAGCAACGTGGACTTCCTGGAGCACGTGCATGAGGCTGCACCGATGAAGATTGCCAAGGTGCTCACGGACAACGGCAGTCAGTTCACAGATCGCTTCACGAGCAAGGCGCGCGAGCCCTCGGGCAAGCATCACTTCGACGTGCGCTGCAGGGCGCCGGGCATCGAGCGCCGACTGTGCCCGCCGCACCACCCGCAGACCAACGGCATGGTGGAGCGCTTCAATGGGCGCCTCAGCGAGGTGTGCAGCAGACTCGGTCAAGTCCTCTGCAGAGTTGGAATCGACGCTGCTGGCCTATTGCAAGACGTACAACCACCACATCCCGCAGCGCGCGTTGCACCACCGCTCACCCGTCCAGGCGCTTCAGAAATGGCAGGTCGAGCGACCGGAGTTGTTCAGGCGGGCGGTATACAAACAGACGGATCTTGATAAATTCAATGCCGGTGGTGGTGGTGTGCGTCCGGCACGTGCGCGTGGGCATGCTGCACAGGCTGGTGGTCGTGGGCGTGGCTGTGCGCACCACCTTCCGGCATCGGGTCATGCGTGTGCCCGTGGTGACCGTCGTCGTGGCGATGCGCGTGTTCGTGCGTCATGGGCTCATGGACGTGCTCGTGCTCATGCGACTCGGCCAGGTGGAGCACCACACCGCCCAGCATCAGCAAGCCCCCCAGCAGAACCCAGGTGCTGCCGGAACGGTCGCCCAGCGCGATCGCGAACGCCGCGCCGATGAACGGCGCAAACGCGAACACCGAGCCCGTGCGGGCCGCTCCGAATGCACGCTGCGCCAACAGGTAGAAGCGCAGGCTGAGTCCGTAGCCCATCGCTCCAACGGCCAGCAGGCCGGCAACGGTCTGCCAGGTTGGCACTGACTCGCCAAAGACCACCGCCAGCAGCAGTGTGGCCACCGCACCGAGCGACGCCTTGGCCAGCACCACCTGCCCGGGGTCGCGTTCGGCCAACGCCCGCGACAAGGTGTTGTCGATGCCCCAGGCGGCCGTGGCCACCAGCACCGCCAGCAGACCATGCAGTTGCGTCTCGCCGCTGCGGCTTTGGTCGACCACCAGCACCATCCCGCCCGCCAGCAGCAGAAACATCGCGGCCCAGACGCGGCCGTCCATCGTCTCGCGGTACAACCGCCACGCCAACAGTGCGGTGAACAGCGCCTCCAGTGTCAGCATCAGCGATGCGCTGGTGCCGCTGGTGCGTTGAAGGCCCCACACGAGCGCCACCGGCCCGATCACCGCGCCGAAAAAGGCCATGGCCAGCAGGCGCGGGACATCGCCGCGCGTGACGCGCGCTTCGCGCTCGATGCGCCTGCGCAGGACCGCACCCGCAAGTGCGGCGCCGGCGTACAGCAATGCCGCAGTCGTGAAGGCGCCTACTCCCGTCCCGATGCGCTGGACGAGCGGCGTGCTGACGCCGAACAGCGCCGCCGCGAGCAAGGCCAACAGCCCGCCCCGCAGGGCCGGCGCCGCAGCGGCCCAGGAGGTCATTTCTTCACGTTGAACCGCACAGTGACGGTCTGCTTGTTCTGCAGCGTCACGGTGGCCACGGCCTTCGCGCCGGGCTGCAGCTTGACGCCCTTGGCCTCGAACTTGTTGGCACCGGCCGCTTTCAATTCAGCCACGCTCTTGTTCGCGCCATTCAGCACGGTCAGCTTGCCACTCAGCCCTTGGGTGGGGACGGGCGCGCCGTGGTCTTCGAGGTACAGCGCCGCGCCATCGGGCAGGCTCACCAGTTCAAAGCCCATGTCGCTCGCGCTGCGCACGATGCCGCCGTGTTTGGCGCCGGTCGGGCCATGGGCCCAGGCGGTGCCCAGGGCAAGGGTGACGGCCATGGCTGCGATCAGCAGTTTCTTCATCTCAATCTCCTTGGGGAATCGAAACGTGACGTCTTGAAGGCGACGCCGCAAGGCCTTGTTGGGATCGGGATCGGGAAATCGACTCAGAGTGCCTCGGTGTCCTGCTGCTGCAGCAGGCGCTCGGTCGCACGTCGCCCGAAAGCGGCGTACATCAGCGGCGTGATCAGGGTGTCGAGCAGCGTTGAGCTGATCAGGCCGCCGAAGATCACGACCGCCACCGGATGCAGGATTTCCTTGCCAGGGGCGTCGGCAGACAGCAGCAGCGGTGTCAGCGCGAATGCCGCCACCAGCGCCGTCATCAGCACCGGTGTCAGCCGCTCCAGCGAACCGCGCACGATCATCGGTGTGCCGAATGCTTCGCCCTCGAACTTGCACAGGTTCACGTAGTGGCTGATTTTCAAGATGCCGTTGCGTGTGGCGATGCCCGCCAGCGTGATGAAGCCCACCATCGAGGCCACGGACAACTCAACGCCGGCCACCCACATGGCGATGACACTGCCGATCAGCGCGAGCGGGATGTTCGCCATCACCACACCCGCAAGCACCGCCGACTTGTAGCGCGAGTACAGCACCAGGAACATCAGCGTGAGCGACACCAGCGACAGGCCCGTGATCAGCCGCGTGGCCTGCTCCTGCGCCTGGAACTGTCCTTCCAGACTGACGAAGTAGCCGCCCGGCAGCGGCGTCTGCCCGAGTGCCTGTCGAATGCCGCTGATCACCCGTCCCATGTCGGCGCCGTTGGTGTTCGCATAGACCACGATGCGGCGCCGGCCGTTCTCGCGGCCGATCTGGTTGGGGCCGTCGCCTTCCTCCACCGTGGCAAAGGCCGAGACCGGCAGCCGCCCGGCCGGCGTGTCGATCACGAGCTTGGCCAAATCCTGCGGGCTGCGCTGGTCGTCGGGCAGCCGCAGCACCAGGTCGTAGCGCCGTGAGCCTTCGACGATCTGGGTGATCTGCTTGCCGTCTGTCAGCGTCTGCAGCGCCTCGACCGCCTGGCCGGGTGTGAGGCCGAGTTGCGCGGCACGGCGGTGGTCGATGCGCAGCTTGATCTGCGGAATCAGCACCTGTTTCTCGACGGTCAGGTCCACGAGCCCCGGCACACCAGACAGCCGCTGGCGCAGTTGTTCGGCCAGACCGCGCAGCGTGTCCACATCGTCGCCGTAGACCTTGAGCGCGATCTGCGCCCGCACGCCCGACAGCAGGTGATCGAGCCGGTGCGAGATCGGCTGGCCGATGGCCACCGCGCCGGGCAAGGTGCCGAGCTGCGCACGGATGTCGGCCATCACCGCCTCACGGCCGCGGTCCGTGCGCCTCAGGTCCACGTCAAGCTCCGCCGAATGCACGCCCTCGGCGTGTTCGTCCAGCTCGGCGCGGCCGGTTCGGCGGCCGACCTGAATCACCTCGGGCACCTCGGCGATCAACCGCTCGGCAAGGCTGCCCATGCGGTTGGCTTCTGCGAGCGACGTGCCGGGGTTGAACAGCAGCGACAACACCAGCGAGCCCTCGTTGAAGGCCGGCAGGAAGGTGCGTGGGAAGAAGGGCACGCTGGCCGCGGCCACCGCTGCGGCCACCGCCGCGGAGCCAATCAACCATCGCGCGCGCGGGAACGACCAGGCCAGCAGCCGCTCGTCCCGGCGCTTGAGCCAACCCACCAGTGGACTGTCGCCATGGTCGAGCCGCTTCATCCTTGGCAGCAGAAACGCCGACAAGGCCGGCGTGACCGTCATCGAGACGAACATCGAAGCGAGGATCGACACGATGTAGGCGATGCCGAGCGGCGCGAAGAGGCGCCCCTCGATGCCGGGCAGCGCAAACAGCGGCACGAACACCAGCACGACGATCGCGGTGGCGTAGACGATGCCCGATCGAACTTCGACGCTCGCATGACGCACCACCTCCAACACCGGCAGCGGTTCGCTCAGGGCACGGTTCTGCTTCAGCCGCCGAACGATGTTTTCCACGTCGACCACCGCGTCGTCGACCAACTCGCCGACGGCGATCGCCAGCCCGCCGAGCGTCATCACGTTGATCGACTGCCCGAGCAGCTTGAAGGCCACCGCCGTGACCGCAAGCGACAGCGGGATGGCCAGCAGCGAAATCAGCGTCGTGCGCGCGGACAACAGGAAGGCGAACAGCACGATGGCGACCATGATTGCGCCGTCGCGCAACGCCTCGGCAACATTGCCAATCGATGCACGAATGAAGTCGGCCTGACGGAACAAGACCTTCGGTGCGGCCAATCCGGCAGGCAGGCCCGGCGTCAATTCAGAGAGTGCCGCCTCGATCTCGCGCGAGACTTTCACCGTGTCGGCGTCGGGCTGCTTCTGCACGCTGACGACGACAGCGGGAACGCCGTTGTAGCCGGCGTCGCCCCGCTTGAAGGCCGCGGCGTGGTGCACCGTGGCCACCTGCTCCAGCAGCACCGGGCGCCCGTCGCGCCAGGCAACGGCCACGCCGCGCAGGTCTTCTGGCTTGGTGGTGCGGCCCAGGTGGCGAATCAGGTACTCGCGGCTGTTCAGGTCGACGAAGCCGCCACCGGCATTGGACGCGAAGCCTTCCAACGCCGCTTCCATCTGCGTCAGCGAAACGCCGAACTGCGCCATGCGCGCGGTGTCGGGTTCGACACGCAGTTGCCGCACGTCGCCGCCAATCGGCACCACCTGCGACACGCCGGCGATGGACAGCAGCCGCGGCCGCAGCACGAAGTCGGCGTACTCCCGGGCTTGCATCGGGGTGGCGGGTGCGACCTTGGCATCGGCGGGCGCCGAGATCGGCAATGCGATCAACATGATCTCGCCCATGATCGACGACACCGGCCCCATGATCGGCGTGACGCCTGTGGGCAACTGTTCTCGCACCAGCGCCAGACGTTCGGCAACCAGTTGACGGTTGCGGTACACGTCGGTGCCCCAGTCGAACTCGGCGTACACGATCGACAGCCCGACTCCCGAGGTCGAGCGCACGCGGGTGACGCCGGGCATGCCGTTCAGCCCCGTCTCGATAGGGAAGGTGACGAGCTGCTCGACCTCTTCGGGCGCCATGCCGCCGGCTTCGGTCAGCACCGTGACCAGCGGCTTGTCGAGCTTTGGGAACACATCGATGGGCGTGCGGGTGGCGGTGAAGGCACCGTAGGCCATCAGCATTGCCGCCAGGGCCAGCACGAAGAGCCGGTTGGTCAGGCTGATGCGAACAATCCAGTTGAACATGTGGTGTGCCTCAGCGGATCTGGTTCACCAGCGCCGCGCCTTGCACGACCACCCGGTTGTCAGGTGCCAGGCCTCGCGTGACGACGACCCGCGCCGCATCGAGCGGACGCAGTTCCACCTGTTGCGGAACAAAGCGCTCGGCTCCGGACTTGATCCACACCACCGGCTCGTTCGAGGCGTTGCGCACGACCGCCGATGCGGGGAGCACGATGCCGGTCGTTTTCTCCTTCAGCAACGCGACCACCGACACCGGCTGGCCGACGGCCAAAGGCACCGCCCCGGGTTCGGCCTGGGCGTGGAAGGTGATGGGCAGCACGCCGTCACGCAGCACGCGCGCAGCGCCCACCAGCGTGAGGCGATAGCCGGGCAACCGGGCGCTGTCGATGCGGCTTGCAAGCGCCGGGTCGGACACCGTGGCTTCCACCAGCAGCCGGGCCGGATCGACGATCTCGAACAGCGTGGTGCCGGCTTCGGCCACCTGACCGGCCAGCACGTCGGCCCGTGCGACGACTCCGGCCACCGGCGCGGTCACGGCTTCCCGGGACCGCAGGCTGCCGCCGATGCTGCGCTCGCGTGCGGTCAGCCCGATCAATTCGGCACGGGCCGCGTCGACCTCCTTGCGCGGTGTCGTGCCCTCCAGTGATTCCAGGCGCCGCAGCCGTTGCTCCGCGATCTGGCGGTTTGCGCGCAGCTCGGCGAGTTGCGCCTGCTGGTTGGCCACGGCAAAGGGCTCGGCATGGTGTCGCAGGTAGGCCAGCACCTGGCCACGCTTGACCGACTGGCCGGCGATCGGCAGGCCCTGCGGCCCGGGCTCGATGCGGCCGCCATGAATCGCCTGCACAAGGCCGCCAGCGTTGGGATCAATCGTGACCCGGCCGTTCAACTCGACCGATGCCGCAGCTTCGCTTTGCGGCGCCAGCACTGTGCGCAGGGCCAGGCGGCGCTGCGCCAGCTTCGGCACGTTGACGCTGCCGTCCGGCCGGCGGGCCATGCCGGCAGCGGGTGCGGTGCCGCCGGGGGTGTCCAGGTGCTCGCCATTGGGTCCATGGGCGCCAGGGGCAGCGAATACACCATTGGCCAGCGCTGCCGAGCAGGCGATGGCCAGCAACCACTTTGAGGTGTGAGGGTGGATGCTCATGCCAGCGCTCCTTGGGTCAACTTGCGGCGGCGCAGGCGCCAGGTGATGGCTGCGGCGAGCGACAACGCGGACGCTGCGGCCACCCACATCCAGCGGGGCAGGTGCGCGTGATCGTCTGCAGCCGGCACCGGCGCAGAGACTTTCAAGACACCTTCGAGAAGATCGCTTTCCGTTCCGGCAACCACGGTGAACACGAGCGGATGGTTGCCCGGTCGGGCCAGCGCCTTCAAGAAGGCTTCGTCCGCAACGGCGTAGTCCCCGTGATCCGCATGAAACTTCGCGACCGCCTTGAGCGAGCCGCTCTCGACCTCGACCCGGGCACCGAGCACCGGCTCGTTGGTGGCGAACCGGTCGATCAGGATCGACAGTTCGTCGTCCGCGAGCGTGGCGACAAGCTCGAAGTCTTCGGAGGCGGCTTCCATGCGATGGTCGTTCGACGCGACCGCATTGCTGGGGGCGCTGTCGCCGTCCAGGTGTTCGCCGTTGGGGCCGTGAGCGCCGGGCCCGGCATGGGATGCCGAGGTAAGGAGCGCAGCCAGCAGCAGTGCGGCGGCGCGGGGAGCGAAGTGCTTCATGGTGTGATTCCTTGCGCCTGGGCGAGCCGGGCGCGGGCCAGCCCGAGGGCGGCGTGGGAGCGGTCGAGGTTGGTTTGCGCGGCGGTGGTGTCTGCCATGACACGCAGCAGTTCCGGCAGGCCGGTGTCTCCAGCATCGAACGCCTTGCGGACCAGCGCCATGCGCTCGTTGGCCAAGGCGTTGCGGGCGGTGTCTGATTGCAGGCGCGACTGAGCCACTTGAAGCGCCGCCTGGGCTTGCGCCAAGTCGGTCGCGAGCCGGGTGCGGACCAGGTCCAGCCGACGCTCGGCGATGGCAAGCGCGCCGGAAGCTTGCGCATCGAGCGGCCGGTTGCGCGCCTCGCCGCCCAGCGGGATGCGCAGGCCGATGCCGACGCTGTTGCGGGTGGCGGTGCCGCTGTCGGCCTCTTGCCGGTAGCGCACCAGCAGCTCGGGTGGATCGCGACGCACGGACTGGACGGCGTCGAGTTCGCGGCGGGCCTGCTCGACAGTGCGCTCGGCCAGCGGCAGTTCGGGATGCAGCGGCGCGGGTGCAGGCGGTTCCATCAGGTCACCCGATGTGGGTGGCGCGGTTCCCGTCAAGACGGACCAGCTGCGCTCTGCGTCGGCCAAGCGCAACCGCGCGTCGGCAGCAGTTGCCTCGGCAGCAAGGCCCTCGGCCCTGGCCGCCAGGCTGTCGACGCGGGCCAGGTCGCCGGCTTGAACCCGGCGTGCCACGTCGTCGGCGACACGCTGCAGACCTTCTTTGGATGCCTGCAATTGCTTGGACTCAGCGTGGGCTGAGACAACGGCCCAGCCGGCTTCGCGCACCTGTCCGGCAAGCTGCCAGCGGGCATGCAGGCGTTGCGCGGCGACGAGGTCGGCCTCGGCGTGCGCCACGGCCCACCGAGCCGCGCGCTGGCCGGGTAGCCACAGCGGCAACGCCGCTGCGATTTCGGTCTCGCGCTCGGTGGCCGAGCCGGGCGCCCACCGGCCGTCCTGGCGCGAAACCTCCAGCGAGGGCGCCGCGGCGAACCACCCGTTGGCGACGGCGCGCGAGGCGTCAGCGCGCAGCGCGCCGGCGTCGGCCTCGGCGGCAGACACTGCGCGTCGCCAAGCGGCATCCACGGCAGAGGTGAGCGAGGTTGCCGGAGCAGCAGCTACAGGCGGCTCGGCGCGCGCGGTCCACGGGTTCGACGCAAAAAGCAGCGCTGCCAAGTGCACAGCAGTGCGGTTGAAAGTCCACATCAAGGGTTCCATCCCAACATGTCGGCCTGATGCGGCACCGCACTTCAACAGAAGGCGAGCGCGCCGGCGCGACGACTGGAAATCGCCATGGCCAAGCCACGGCGAGCCTCAGGTCAGTGGGCGATGGAACGGGGCGGGCGTCGAAGCCCTTCGAGGAATGGGACCGGCGGCGGTGACTCGGCCCAGGACCGGGGCGTCAGGAAACGCTCGGACACTTGCGGCAGCGTCACGCCAGCGGCCAGGAGAGCCGGGCTGGCCGCCCAGGCGTCCGCGTGCAAATGCTGCTGCGATTCTGCGGAATCGTCGACGTGGAACGATCCGTCGTCGTCGTGGTGATGCGCTTCCTGCGTCAGGTGCGCCGCAGCATGACCATGATCATCGTCGGCCATGGCCACCGTCACGGCCAGCGACTGACCGACCGCGGCAAAGCCGTAGCAAGGCAAAAGGATGGCGAGGACGAGGACGACGAGCCAGCGGGGCATAGGGCGGCAGTGTAGTGGCGGACAAAGCCGCCCCTCGCGAGGGGACTTAGTTAGCTCTTCGAGCTCGAAACTGCCTGCTGAAACGGGAGACGGCAAGCCAGGACGGACTTGGTCCCTGCAGCCACCTCGATCAACCAAGCCGCTGGCGCAGGTTCACGCGGCTGGCAGTTTGTGGACGTCGCAAGCCTCGCCTCTGCACTGCGCAGGTCAAGCATCGTCATAGACCGCAAATCGGTTCCGACCATTGCGTTTCGCCTCATAGAGCGCTTGGTCCGCACGCGCGAGCAACTCCTCTGCGGTGAGTTGCTCGAGTCCGGAGAACGCGGTCGCTTGGCTGGGATCCACCTCGTCCAGCACCGCAAGACCGATGCTCACCCCCACCGTGAGGTGATGGGCCTTGAGCGTCATGGGCACCTGCATGTTGGCCACGATCTTTGCCGCAATCGGGCGGCTTTCGCTTCCGGTGTGCAGGCCTTCCAAGAGCACGACGAATTCATCACCAGCAAGCCTGGCGACCGTATCGGTCTCACGAACCGAACTTCTCAGGCGTTGTGCGCACTCCATGAGCACTTCGTCGCCGACAGCGTGGCCAAACGTATCGTTGATCTGCTTGAAGGCGTCGACGTCGATGTACATCAAACCCATTGCGCGCCCACCTCGCTTGCTCCGCGCCAGCGCCTCCTGCAGTTTTTCCTGGAACCGACGTCGATTCGGTAGTCCTGTCAGGGCGTCCACACGCGAAAGCTCCAGCAACCGCGCCTCTGCCTGCTTCAGCTTCGATACGTCGAAGGTCATGATGTACATGCCCTTGACCTCGCCGCTGGCCGACATGTTGGGCACCATGTGGGCCTGATAGTGGCTACCCCCACCGACTGCCGACGCCGCCTCGAAGCTGACCCGCTGCCCTGCCAGCACCTGAGGCAGGTAGGGCGCATGCTGTTCATAGACTTCGCGGCCCAGCGCGGTTGCCAGGTCGTACGCGCGGCTGGGATCGATTCGAAACAGCTTGCGAGCCGGGCCGTTCGCAAAGTGCATCTTGAGATCCGCGTCAAAGTAGCCGATCAACGCAGGCACGTGATCGGCGATGTCCCGGACGCGCTTCTCACTGGCCGCAAGCTCCGCCTGGACCGCCTTGCGCTCGGTGATGTCGCGCAAGAAAGCGTTCGCGACGAATCCGGTTCCGTGGCGAACGGCGGCGACTGAAAGTTCGATCGGAATCTGGTGCCCGTCCTTGTGAAGCGCGATGATCTCAATGCGCCGATCGATGACAGGCCCATCGCCCGGGTGCTTGAATTTCTCAAAGCCTGCGACATGCGCGGAACGCATGTCGTGAGGAATCAAAACTTCCGCGAGACCCTTGCCCAGCACTTCGGACTTCTCCCAGCCAAAGGTTGCCTGCGCCTGGCGATTCCATTCGGTGATTTCACCGGCACTTCCCATGCTGATGAAGGCGTCCGGCGCGTGTCGAAGCACATCCCGCAGATACGTCTCCTGGGCCTGAAGCCGCTGCTGTGCGTCATGGCGGTCGACCATCAGCGCGTCGAAGCTAAGTGCCATTTCTGCGATTTCCCGTTGCAGGGGTGCATGCGCCATCGGAAGATATTCAGGCTGGGCGCGCGATGCGTGTATGTGGGCGTGCAGCCGGCTCAGCGGCTCGAGCTGCGTGTGCAGCACGAAAGCCGTCAGGCCGCCAGCGAGCAAGGTCAAGAGCAAGGCGCCGGCCCAAGCAAGTCGCTCGGTGCGCTCAATCTCCACGAAGGCTTCTGAACGGGGGTAAATGGTGCCCACCACCCAATTAGTTTGCTGCAGGCGTTTGAAGGCGTACAACCCGTACACGCCGACGCGGTTCATGCCTTCGTCCGTCCCTTCAAACCCGGCGATCGCACGATCGGTCACAGGGTTCTTCCCGCCCTCCGCATTCGTGTGCTTGAGGATTCGCGATTTGCGCGGGCTGTCGATGACGATTCCGTCTGTGTTCGTGATGAACATGTACCCCGTCTTGCCGAAACGAATTTCAGCCAGCTCGCCGAGAAAGTTTTTCTCCATGAGGTTGATCGACCCGGAGATCACCCAAAGCAGATTGCCCTGACCATCCAACACCGGCTGAGTAACCGCTATCTGCGCGAGGCCATTCAAGCGGTTGCGATACGGCTGCGAGATGACGCCTTCGCGCGTTTGAACGGTGTCCCGAAAATACTCCCGGTCTGCGACGTTGATCTTGCCGATTTGCCGTGCGCCATTGAGATTGGCGACCAGGTTGCCGCCCGGATCCAGGAATGCAACGTTGTCGAAGCTTTGCTTGAGCGCATCCCTGTGCGCCTCAACGAACGCTTGAAGCTTGCTGCCTTCCCGCAGATTGGCGACCTCGACGCTCCTGCCGAAAGTTTGGAGGAGGGTCCGCCGGCTGACAAACTTTTGGTCCAGCGCGACGGCAATCCCAGTCGTTCGTTCGAACTGCTCGTTCGACACCGACATCTGCATGTTCCGCTTGACGAAGTGCAACGCCGCTGTCGCAAGCCCTAAGTTCGTGACGAACACCACGGCGATGACGCCAATGCCCAATCGGGTTCGCAAGCTGGTGGAGGCTAGTCGGGCTAATAGGTTGTGCAACATGCGTGACCAAGCCACAGGGCATGCCCTGCTGTGGTTCAAAAATGGACGCGAGGCACCGGCTGGTCCTCGTCAGACGAGGCTACAGCGTGCTAGGTCTGGGGATCAAGAGAAATGAAGCTGACAACCGTGCCAAATGAGAGCCCCCCCGCGTCGGGAGTGAACCGCTCCAGCTTTGAAGAAACTTCAAATTGCAGGCCATTGCGGAGCTTTCGTCCAACGTCAATTTCGCAGCGGCGTGCCCGAGTGTTCTTCCGATCACCCCTCAGCAATCACGCACGACCGGGGGTCCGTAGGCAGTCTCGAAACATTGGTCGCAACGGCGGCGAGCGATCCCACAAATACCGCTGCGCGCCTTCAGCCGCAGCAGCCCTCGGGCGCCCCCGGCGGCTTGCTCATGTCCTTCATGATCGTGCACTGGGCGGCCGGGCCACCTGCGCATGTGTCCGTGCAGGAACGAACGAAGCGCGACAGGCTGCGATCGAGCGCACGCAACTCGGCCATCTTTTCCCGCACGGCGGCGAGGTGTGCCTTGGCAATCTCAAGCGTCTCGAAGCAGTCGCGGTCCTGGCTTTGGGACAGCGACACCAGTTCGCGCACCTGCTCGATCGGGAATCCGAAGTCGCGGCATTGGCGGACGAAGGTCAGCAGTGCCTCGGAGTCGGCCTGATAAACCCGATGCCCGCTGGGGCGACGCTTCGCCGGCGGAATAAGGCCGATTTCCTCGTAGTAGCGGATCGTCGGCACGGTGCAGCCGGTGCGCTCGGCCAGGGTGCCGATGGTGAGATCGACCGGGGTCTCAAGTTTGTTCATCGAAGGCTCTTGTATCTCAAGTTACTTGAGGTCCTAGAGTGCAGTTTATCGGGCCTTGGCCCCAACTGCAGGATCCGGCGATCACCCAAGCCTGTCTATGCCCTGCATCGAAGGAGCAGTCCTCCCGCATTGCTCTCAGAAATCCTCACCGTGGACGAAGTCCGCGCCGCACTTTCCTCCCTCTGACTCGATTCCAGGAGTTCACATGTTGATTCGTCGAATGCTTTTCGCCTCTCTGCTCACGGTGTCACTCGCCGCTGCCCATGCAACCGCCGTTGTCGGCCAGCCAGCCCCGGATTTCACGGTTCGAGATGCAAGTGGAAAGGAACTGAAGCTGTCGCAGTTCCGTGGCAAGCACGTGGTGCTTGAATGGCTCAATCCTGGATGTCCGTTCGTGCGCAAGCACTACGAGAGCGGGAACATGCCGGCGACACAGAAGGAGGCCATGGGCAAGGGTGTTGTCTGGTTGAGTGTTCACTCCAATGACGACGAAGGTTGGCTGTACACCAAGCCCAGGAAATTGCAGGAATGGGTGCGCGATCAAAAAGCATCTCCGACGGCGCTGCTGATCGACGGCAACGGCGCCGTCGGCAAAGCCTATGGCGCGCGCACCACGCCGCAGATGTTCCTCATAGGCCCCTCCGGCACCTTGCTGTACGCGGGTGGAATCGACAGCATTGCATCGGCGGACAAGGACGACATTCCAAAGGCGACGAACTACGTGAGGCAGGCTGTTGCCGAAGCGGTGGCAGGGAAGCCGGTCTCCATTGGCTCCACGCGGTCATACGGCTGCGCAATCAAATACAAGTGAGCTGGACGGCTGCCGCGTCCTACGGTGGGCATGAGACGCAGGCCGGCGCGGAGCATTTCGGGCACCACGCGGAAGGCGGGCGCAGCCAGCGCAACAGGGTGACCACGCGCAGAAACCGACTTTGCCGTAGCCAGCCTGATCCAGTCAGGGGCTTGAGACGCTTTTGAGCATCGAACGGCACGTTGTGTATTTCGGGGCGTGAGTCGCGTATCAGCGCGATGTCGAGCGACGAATGCGGCGAGTTTTTGTGGACACGGCAAACAGCTCGTTTCGTGCCGACTGTGTGATCGCAACGACGCAGGGGTGCTTGACACGCCGCTCAACCGAGATAGCAAAGAACTCGTCCACGACCTCGGTGGCAACGCCCAGCGTCTTGACATTGAGCTGCTTCTCAATTTCACGCGACAGAACGGACGGGCCAACGAAAATTCCCGCGCCGCGTCGACCGAATTCCTTCGCGAGCGCGCTGTCGTCGAACTCCCCCACCACTCGGGGGCGCAACGAGTGGGCCTGAAACCACGCACGCAGACGCTGCCCGAGCGCCGAGTCTTCACCTGGCAGCAGCATCGGAGCGCCGTCGAGGCACTGCGGAAACGCGCCGCCGTAGGTCTTGAACAGCGCGGGCGCCGCGAAGAAGTTCACCCCTGAGCTGCCAAGTCGATGACTGAATGCCCGCACGCTGATTGACGCAGGGATCGGAGCGTCCGAGATGACTAGATCGAGCCGATGAAGAGCCAGCTCGGCGAGCAAGCTGTCGAGCTTCCACTCGCGGCACACGATGCGCACCGGCTCCGGCAGTTGGGTCGCAGGCTCAATTAACCGACAGGCCATGGACTTCGGAACCACGTCGACAACCCCGACCCTGAACTCCAGCGTGCGTCCCTTGTTCGCGGGTTCGCGCACGGCCTCCTCGAGTTCAGCGCCCAGCGAGAAGATCTGTTCGGCATACCCCAGCGCCAGCCGACCGGTCTCGGTGAGTTTGAGCCCTCGCCCGCTCTTGGCGAGTAGTGCACTGCCCAGCGTCTCTTCGAGCAGCTGAATCTGCCCACTGACGGTCTGTGGCGTCAGGTGCAACTGTTCGCTCGCGCGCGTCACGCTGCCTGACTTCGCCACCTGCATGAAGTAGCCAAGGTGTTTGTAGTTCATGGAGAAGACTAAGGTTTTTTCGATGAATCGACGTAGATATTTCGAATTTACACGCGCCACCGCGTTCCCTAGATTAGCGATGTCGTCACCTTGAGCGATTTCAAAGTGACAAACATGGACAAACATGAACGTTGACATTCAGAGCCTTGCCTTCCCGATAACAGTCGCGTTGACCGAACGCCAAGCGCCGATTTCGGTTAGTGCTGACGCGCCATACCGAGCGTGTCGTCGTGCGGCCGGGCGACGAGAACGGCCCGCAGGGCGGCGTCGACAAGTTCTGTCGCGTCCGGGTCTATCTGTTCGATGCGCCGGTGGCAGTCGTCGAGGACATCGGCCTCAATCTGTATGCCGTGATCGATCGTGCGACGGATCGGGTGGGCCGCGCGGTTGTCAAGCATCTCTCGTGAGCCACTGCCGATCGATGCCGAACGGGCACCAGGTGGTGACCCTCCTCAAGGACTTCAGCCTCGCAATGAGAAACCCATGAAATGCCCGACCTGCCCCGACACAACGCTGGTGATGACGGATCGCCAAGGTGTGGAGATCGACTACTGCCCGCAATGCCGGGGCGTGTGGCTCGATCGCGGTGAACTCGACAAGCTGATCGAACGCGCCGCGACGGCAGCGCCAGCCCCGGACCACAACACAGCCGCACGGTCGCAGCCCGACTTCGTGGATTCGGACTATCGCGTCGCCCGAGGCCATCACGGCGGCCGCCGGAAATCGTGGCTGAGCGACATCTTCGACTGATCACGTCGAGGCCCACAACAGGAATACACCCCATGCGTACCTACCCGATCAACAGCCCGCAGGCGGCCGCCCGCATCGTCGCACTGGCCATGCTGGCCGACGGCCAGCTGTGCAAGGCCGAAATCGACGTGCTCGACCGGCTTCGCGCTCTTGAGGAGCTCGGGCTGCGGCCTGACGAGTTGCACAGCATCGTGCACTCGATGTGCGACGAGATGCTCTCGACGGCGGAAATGACCTGGGCGGATGCGTGCAAGGTCGACCCTCAAACGCTGGCCAAACTGATGACCGAGATCGACGACTGTGAGTTGCGTCTCACGGTGTTGGGTCTTTGCGCCGCAGTCATCGAGGCGGATGGCCATGTGGTCGAGGGGGAGGCAATCGTGCTCAGGGCAGCGGTCGAGCAGTGGGGGTTGCAGCGCTGGATGCTGCAGCCGGAACTCTCGAAACGGAGAGTTGAGCATGTCTGAATATGCGTTCTTGTTTGCCGGGCTGGCGGCTGTGATGTTGCTGTGTTCCTGGCGAGAGTACGTCAGCAACAACCGGCGTGACGCCAGGCTGATGGCCGCGTTCGGAGCAACCGGGATGTTGGCCAGCACCGCAGCTTGGCTCGGCTGACATGCGAATTAATGAAATGCCGTGACCTCGAAATCCACATCCACATCCTCAACACGCCATGAAAACCATTGCCTCAATCCGATCGCTCCAGAGCCCGATCTTCCACGCAACAGGCTGGCTGCTCCTGACCATCACCATCTGGCTGTTCGGCTCAATCGCGAGTGCCCAAGCACACAGGCTGGCGGCGGCCATTACGCCGTGGCCAAACAACAGTTCCGTCGCGACCGACAGGATCGGAGGTCATGCGGGCACCGTCGTCCCCAACCCATCGATCAACCGGGGCTTTGATACGCCCCCTTTGAAGGATCAATCATGAGCAAGCATTCGTCTTCCACGCGTCGCTATCCCCGCAACAGCCCACACGCTGCTGCCCGCATCGTCGCGCTGGCACTCATCTCGTCCGGCGAGGTCAAACCCTCCGAGGTCGCCGTGCTCGAAGCAATGCAGGCGCATGAACAACTGGGCCTCACGCGGCAGGAATGGCATGACGTCGTTCACGGGTTGTGCGCCGACTTGCTGGCGTCGGCAACGCAAGGCACGGACTGCCTCATCGACTCCCGGATGATCAAGCGGCTGCTCGGCGATGTAGACGACGTGACGCTGCAACGCTTGGTGCTGCGCCTGTGTGCCGCAGCCATCAACGCAGACGGGAAGATCGACGACGGCGAGTCCTTCGTCATGCTGGCCGCCTTCGACCATTGGGGGCTGGCCCCCGATGAGCAGCAACTCCTTGAACCACTGCTGTACGGCCTCGACTTCCAGGTGGTTCCCCGCAGCACACGGTGGATCCAGCCAGGTCGATGATCGCCGCGCAGCGCTGAACCGTTCCCAACAACGCCTTAGCTGAGGAGAGACTGCTCGTGAACATCGAATCCTTCGCCACCGGCCCAATGTGGGCTGGCTTCATCGCCTTCGTGCTGGCCATGCTGGCCCTGGACTTGTTCGTCCTCGGCGGGCGCAAGGCCCACCGCGTGTCGGTCAAGGAAGCCGCGAGCTGGGTGCTGGCCTGGGTGGCCATGGCCATCTCGTTCGGCGCCTTGTTGTGGTGGTACCTGGACGGCACGGCAGGCCGCGAGATCGCGAATACCAAGGCGCTTGAGTTTCTCGCCGGCTACCTGATCGAACAGTCCTTGTCCGTGGACAACATGTTCGTGTTCGTGATGATCTTCAGCTACTTCGCGGTTCCGCCGGAGTTGCAGCGACGCGTGCTGCTCTACGGTGTGCTTGGTGCGATCGTCATGCGCGCCGGGATGATCCTGGCGGGCGTGTGGCTGGTGTCGGAGTTCGCCTGGATTCTTTACGTGTTCGGCCTGTTCCTGGTGGTGACCGGAATCAAGATGCTGGTGTTCGCCGAGCATCAGCCCGACCTGGAAAAGAACCCCTTGCTGCGCTGGCTGCGCGGCCACATGCGCATCACTCCGGGCTTTCACGGTGAGTCCTTCTTCGTGCGCATCAATGGGCTGCGCTACGCCACGCCGATGTTCCTGGTGCTGATGCTGATCGAGGCCAGCGACCTGGTGTTCGCGGTCGACAGCATCCCAGCGATCTTCGCGGTGACGACCGATCCGTTCATCGTCTTCACTTCCAACATCTTCGCCATCATGGGGCTGCGCGCGATGTACTTCCTGCTCGCCGACATGGCCGATCGATTCCACCTGCTCAAGTACGGCCTGGCGTTGGTGCTGGTGTTCATCGGCGGAAAGATGTTGGCCATGCCCTGGTTCCACATGCCGATCCAGTGGTCGCTGGGCATCGTGGGCTCGATCATCCTGATCTCGGTGATCCTCAGCCTGAAGCTGTCGAATCGCAAACCCTCAGTGAGCGCGTCATGACCCAAGCCGCAACGCAGAACGCCGTGCCGACGCCGGCCCTCGAACGACGCGATGACATCGGACGGCTTGTTGCCGTGACCTGGCACGGCGCTGGGGCCGGTGCCAACACCGCCGGCCGGCGCTGGCTGGTGGCGATCGATGGCTCCGAGTGCTCGTTGCGAACCCTCGCATCAGCAGCAAACCTGTTTGCGCTGGGGCGCGACAGCGAAGTCGACCTCGTGAACGTGCAGCCCTGGCTGGTCAAGGAAGCTGCAGAGACCGAACTGCCGCGACGCGGCTGGGCAGCCACGGCCCAGGCACGCGAGTTACTCGACGCGGCATCGATCCCTTGGCGCCTGCACGTCGTCTTGGGCGAGGCGGCGTTTGAGATAGCAGGCTTGGCCGACGCACTGGGCAGCAGCGCCATCGCCATCGGCTCGCACGGGCTGACCGCCACCGAATCCCTATTGCTGGGCTCGGTGGCCTACAAGGTCTTGCACCTGGCCAAGCTGCCCGTACTGATCGTGCGTTGATGCCTGTGCGCACCCATGCCTGCGATGACTCACTTTGAACCCGTCATCCTGTTCTTTCTGCTCGGCGCGATCGCCGGCTTCGTTCGCTCGGACCTCAAGATTCCCGGCGTCCTCTATGAGTCCTTGAGCATCTTTCTGCTGCTCGCCATCGGCCTGAAGGGCGGAGTCGAGTTGGCGCGTTATCCGCTGCTCGATGTCGCAATGCCCGCGATCGTGGTGGTGGTGGTGGGCGCCTTGATCCCGTTGGTCGCATTTCCGGTTCTGCACCGCATCGGCAAGCTGTCGCGCGCTGATTCAGGCTCGATCGCTGCGCACTACGGGTCGGTCAGCGTGGTGACCTTCGCGGTCGGGTCCGCCTACTTGGCGCGGCTGGACGAGTCGGCCGAGGGCTACATGACGGTGTTCCTGGTGCTGCTGGAGATTCCTGCGCTGGTGATCGGCGTGCTGCTGGCCCGGCGCGGCGAGCAGGGCACACCCTGGGGACGGGTGCTGCACGAGGTCTTTGCCGGCAAGAGCATCGTGCTGCTATTGGGCGGCTTGGCCATTGGCTGGCTTGCCGGGCCCGACGGCATCGCGCCGCTCGACAGCCTGTTCTTCGACCTGTTCAAGGGGCTGCTCGCGATCTTCCTTCTGGAGATGGGGCTGGTGGCCGCCGGCCGTTTCGGCGATCTGCGGCGCGCAGGCTTCTTCCTGGTCGTGTTTGCCACCCTTATGCCGCTGGCGGCCGCGGGCCTGGGCCTGATCACCGGCCTGCTGCTGGGGCTGTCGGTGGGTGGCACCACGCTGCTGGCCACGCTGTACGCAAGCGCCTCCTACATCGCTGCGCCGGCAGCGATGCGCATCGCTGTGCCACAGGCCAATCCGGCGCTTTCGATAGGTACGGCGCTCGGCATCACCTTCCCGTTTAACCTTATCGTGGGCATCCCGCTATACCACCGGTTCGCACAGTATCTCCAACACGCCGGACCCTGACGCCATGGAACTGACCGCTCGCAAGCTGCTGACAATCGTGACCGAGGCCGCCCTCGAGCACACACTGGTGCGCGACATCGAAACCCTCGGGGCGCGCGGGTACACGATCACAGATGCCCGCGGCAAGGGCGGCCGCGGCCAACGCGACGCCACATGGGCGCCGCACGCCAACATCCGCCTCGAAGTGCTGTGCGGCGCTGACACAGCTCTCGCCATTTGCACCGCACTGCGCGAGCGCTACTCCGACGACTACTCGATGGTGATTTACGTGGGCGATGTCGACGTGCTGCGCCCTGAGAAGTTCTGACCGGCGTGTGGGGCGGCATGATGCTCTGAGGGGCCGAGTGGCGTGAGCCTTTCGATGACCGCTTCAATGACGGCCAACCCGACGACCGTCTTCCCGACGCCCACCACTGGCACTTCCTTGTTGCCTTTGTAGAGCTGGATCACTTTGCGGGTCCC
>JAYSYW010000251.1:0-20072 GCA_043727255.1 Rhizobacter sp.
TTAGGCTCAGCCCAAGATCAGTTTGCTTCATGCTTCATATCGTCGCCGCACCGACCCGCGAGGACAAGCACGTTTGCTCTCGATTTATGCAGAACATCCCTAGGAATCTCAAATCCAGCGGACAGCTCAGGCGACGCCGGCTTAACGCTGCCTGTAATGACTACAGGGAGGGACGAGTGCCCCAGCGAAGAGTTGCGCTCAGGCAACCTCGCTGCACCCCGGCGCGCTCAAGCGCCTTCACTTGAGGGTGAAGCGCGCTGTGCCGAGGGTCTTGCCGCCGTCCATGACGACTGCCACCGCCTTGGTGCCTGGGGCAACCTTGAAGGTGCCTGTTGCTTCCAGCTTGTCGCCCGCGGGCTTCAGTTCTACCTCCTGCTTGTCGGAGCCAGCAAGCAGCGTGAGCTTTGCGCTCGCTTTGGAAACGTCGCGCAGTTTTCCGTGGTCTTGAACGTAGAGCTGGAGCACGGTGGGCTTGGCCACCAGCTCGAAGTCAGCTTCCTTGCCCGGCACCACTATGCCGCCCTTCATCGGTTTGTGGTGGTCATCCGCCGCTTGGACGATGCCACCGAGGCTGACAAGCAGGCCGGTCAGGGCAAGAGTGAGAAGTCGGTTCTTCATGATTTTCCTTTCAAGGGTCAGGGTTCCGGGAATGGTCAAAGGGCCTCTACGTTCTGGTCTTCCTTCAAGCGCTCCGCATCAGCGCGCCCGAACAGCCAGAACATGGCCGGAGTGAGAAACGTGTCGAGAAGGGTTGAACTGATGAGACCGGAGAAGATGACCACAGCCACCGGGTGTAGCACCTCCGTGCCCGGTTGCTCGGCCTCGAACAGCAACGGCGCCAGCGCGAACGCCGTCACCAGCGCTGTCATCAGCACCGGGCTCAGGCGCTCCAACGAGCCCCGCACGATCATCGGCAGATCGAAGCTCTCGCCCTCGAAGCGCATCAGGTTGATGTAGTGGCTGACCTTCAGAATGCCGTTGCGAACTGAGATCCCCGCCAACGTGATGAAGCCGACCAGCGCAGCCACTGACAGCGGCTGGCCGGAAATCCACAATCCCAATACCGCCCCGACCAGTGCGAGCGGGATGTTCACCATGATCAACGCCGATAGCACGGCTGACTTGTAGCGGCTGTACAGCACCACGAACATCAGCGAGAGCGAGACGATGGACAGCAGACCCACGAGTCGCGATGCTTCTTCCTGAGCTTGGAACTGCCCGCCCAGGGTGATGAAGTAACCCTCTGGAAGCTTGGTTTCGGCCACCACCTTGCGGATGTCGACAACGATCTCTGAAAGTGCCCGCCCGGAGGCATTGGCCGACAGCACGATGCGCCGCTTGCCATCGTCGCGGCTGATCTGGTTCGGGCCGTCGCCGTCTTCAATACTGGCGATCTTCGACAGCGGAATGCGGCCACTCGGCGTTTCGATCAGGATCTGACCAAGCCCTTCCACTGAGCGCGCCGATTCCGGCAAGCGCACCACCAGCGCAAAGCGCCTACCCCCTTCGACGATCTGGGTGATCTTCTCGCCCTCCACCAGGCTCTGCAATGTGGTCAGCACCTGTGGCGCCGGCACGCCGTACTGCGCCGCGGCGGCGTAGTCGATTCGCACCTTGATTTGCGGCGCCAGCACCTGCTTTTCGATCTGCAGGTCGGCAATGCCGGGGATGGTTGCGAGCTTGGCTCGCAGCGAGTCGGCCTGGCCGCGCAACGCATCGAGATCTTCACCAAAGATCTTGATGGCGATCTGCGAACGCACACCCGAAAGCATGTGGTCGATGCGGTGCGAGATGGGTTGTCCAATCTCCAGCGCGGCCGGCAGGTTGACCAGCCGGGATCGGATGTCGGCCTTGATCTCGTCCATGCTGCGCTCAAGCTCTTCCGTGGGCTTGAGGCCGACATCAAGCTCGCTGACGTGCACGCCTTCGGCATGTTCGTCCAGCTCGGCCCGGCCACTGCGACGACCGACGTGCGTCACCTCGGGCACCTGCTTGATCAGCACCTCGGCCTGCCGGGCGAGCGCGGAGGTTTCGGTGAGCGTGACCCCAGGGTTCAGGCGCAGGCCCACCAAAAGCGTGCCTTCGTTGAAAGGCGGGAGGAAGGTGGTTGGGAAGAACGGCACAGCGACCGCGGCCAGCAACACCGCGGCACCGGCTGCCACCAAAGCGGCTTTCGGCCGCGCCAGCACCCTTGCCAGGCTGCTGCTGTAGCGGGCCTTCAACCAGGCCAGCACCCTGGTGTCGCCGTGATCGAGGTTCTTCATGCGAGGCAGCAGGTAGAAGCTCAACACCGGCGTGACCGTGACTGACACCACCAGCGAAGCCAGCGTCGAGACGATGAAGGCGATGCCCAGCGGTACGAAAAGCTTGCCCTCCAGGCCTGGCAGCGCGAACAGCGGAATGAAGACCAGCACGATGATCACCGTTGCGTAAAGGATGCCGGAGCGCACCTCCATCGAGGCCTTGGCAACCAGGGCGAGCGGATTCAGGCGCAGCGCGGGCGCCATGGTCCGGTCGGCCTTCAGGCGGCGGATGATGTTTTCGACATCGACCACGGCGTCGTCGACCAAGCCTCCGATCGCAATGGCCAGGCCGCCCAGGGTCATCGTGTTGATCGAGAGACCAAAGTAGCGGAAGACCAGCGCAGCGACGCAAATTGACACCGGAATCGCGGTCAGCGCGATGATGGTCGGACGTACGCTTCCCAGAAAGAAGAACAGGATCACCGCCACGAAGATCGACGCACCGATCAGTTTGCCCTGCAGTGTGGTGATCGACGCCTCGATGAAGCTTGCCTGCCGGAAAGTCACCCGCGGTGCCTCCATGCCGGCGGGGAGCGAAGCCTTCAGGCCTACCAACGCTTCTTCGATGGACTGGGTGAGCGCGATGGTGTCCGCCGTTGGCTGCTTCTGGATGCCCAAGATGACCGCCGGCTTGCCCTCGAATCCGGCGTCGCCGCGCCTGGGGGCGGATGCAAACGTGACCTCGGCAATCTGGCGCAGCAAGATGGGCTGTCCGCCTTTCGACGTCAGCGCCAAGTTGTTCAGATCGTCCAGCCGCGATGTGCGGCCGAGATTGCGGATCAGGTACTCGCGGCCGTTCAACTCCAAGAAGCCACCGGAGGTGTTGGACGAGTACCCCTTCAAAGCGCCTTCGAGCTGGTCATGCGTGATGCCCAACTCGGCCATGCGCACAGTGTTCGGCTGAACCTGGAATTGCCGAACCTCACCGCCGATCGGGATCACTTGCGCCACGCCAGGCACCGACAGCAATCTCGGTCGAAGCACCCAGTCGGCGTATTCGCGCACGGCCATCGGGCTCATCTTCTGCGGATCGACCGGAATCGCGATCTGCATGATCTCGCCCATGATCGAGCTGATGGGCCCCATGCGTGGCACCACACCATCCGCGAGGCCATCTTCCATCGACGACAGGCGCTCAGACACCAGCTGCCGAGCGCGGAATATGTCGGTGCTCCAGTTGAAGGTGACATAGAGGAAAGACAGGCCCGCCGATGAGCTGGAGCGGACCGACTCCACGCCCGGCAGGCCGTTCATCGTCGTCTCCAACGGGAAAGTGATGAGTTGCTCCACCTCTTCGGCGGCCATGCCACCTGCCTCCGTCATGATGGTGACCGTGGGCTTGTTGAGGTCAGGAAACACGTCGACCGGTGTGCGTGAGAGCGTGAACGCGCCGTAAGCCATCAGCACGACGCTTGCGATGATCACCAACAGCCGGTTATTCAGGCTGTTGTCGAGGAGCCACTTGAACATGCGTGGCTCCTCAGCGGACTTGATTGATCAAGGTCGCACCCTGGGTCGCGACCCGATCGCCGGCCTTGAGGCCTGAGGTCACCGCGACGCTGACACCGTCGAGTGGCTCGGCCGTGACGGTGCGCGGTTCGAAACGTTCCGGCGCCGTCTTGACCCAGACGATGGTTTGATTGGCGGGGTTCTTGAGCAGCGATGCCACAGGCACGGCGATGCCCTGAACCTTGTCGCGGGTCTGCACGAAGACTCGCACCGGCTGACCCACGGCCAAGCTGTTCAGCGTTGCTCCCTGCGCTCTGAAGCCCAGTGGCAAGGCCTGTTCACGCATGCTGCGCGCCGCGCCAACGAACACGAGCGGCACGCGCTGATCACCGACCGCCAGCGTTGCGCTGCCGATGTTGGCCGCGAGCGCAGCATCGAAAGCCAGCGCCTCGATGCGCAGTCGGGTGGGGTCGACCACCTCGAACACCAGCTCGCGGGCATCAACGACCTGGCCGGCCACGGCGCTGGCCGATGCAATCACGCCGGACACCGGCGCCACCAATGCTTCTCGGTTGAACAGGCCGCCACTGACGGCGGCGACGCGCGCGCCCAGGCTCGCGGCCTCGCTCTCGGCGGCCTCGATGTCCTTGCGCGGAACGGTGTCCGCCAGCTCTTTGAGGCGCGCCACTCGCTTGTCGGCCAGCGATTTCGCAGCCCGTAGCTCGGCGAGTTGCGCGGCCTGGTTGGAGCGCTCGATCGGCGCGGCAGAAGACACCACATACGCCAGCACTTCACCCTTGCGCACCGCTTGTCCGGGGCTGGGCAGACCGCGCGGGCCGGGCTCATGCGGCCGGCGTTAAGTGCCTGGACCTTTCCACCGGCGTTCGGATCCATCATGACCTTGCCGCTCAGCTCCACCGACCGAGGGAACTCGCCGGCGACGGTCAACAGCGTGCGCACACCGAGTTGACGTTGTGCCGGCTTGGGCAGGAAGACGCTGCCATCGGGTTGGCGTTGCGGGCCGTTGGCGCTCGGCGCTGCCGCGGCATCCCCATGGTCGTGGCCTTCGCCGGCCTGGGCGGCGGGCACGGTGTAGACCGACGTCGCCAGGGCGAGGCTGGCTAATAGGTGCACTCGCTTCATGCAGCACCTCCCGCGCGAGCTTGGCGCGATGACAGCATGCGACGACCCGCGACCATCAGGGCAACAAGCGCAATCAGTCCGCCGAGTGCCCATCCTGCGTATTCCTTCCACGAATGCCTGTGGGCGGCTTCGTCGCCATGTGCGTCTGCATGGCTGTCGAGTTCGCCCGCCAGCAGGTCGACTTCCTTGCCAGCGGTCACCGTGGCGGTGATGGGCAGCACGCCGGGCTTGGGTTCGTCGGCGAGCACGACCTCGTACTCGTCATCGCCATGCTTCTCGGCCTTGAACTTGGTGCCGGCAATCTCGAGCTCGATCTGTGCATCACGCACCGGGCTGTTGTCCGCGCTGCGATCAAGGTAAAGCGTGATCTGTTTGCCGCTCAGTACACCGACGAGTTCGAAGGCCTCGGAGACGGCTGCAAAACGAGGCTGCGCAGGGCCAGCGATGAGCGGTGCGTCGCCATGGTCGTGGCCTTCGCTCGCCATCAGCACGCCAGGTGTCAACAGGAGGGTCGCGAGACTCAGCGCGACCAGCGGAGATAAGAGTTTCATGTGCAAGGTGTCCGGAAAAGTTTGGGGTGTGGCGGCCGTCGTTGCGGCGTCACTGCGGAAGCAGTCCCAGCGCTTGGCGCCATGACGAGATCGCGGCGGCCAACTCGATGCGGCTTCGCGCGGCCTGCCGCTCGGCGTCCGCGGCCTCCGCTTCGACGCGCAAGCGGGTCGGCAGATCGGTCTCACCCAGTCGGAACGACTTGTCGAAGAAGCCGCGCGACTCTGTTGCGAGCTGGGCGCGGCGTTCTGCGGCACTAAGTTGCACCCGAACCGCCTCTGCACGCGCACGCGCTGCGTCGCGTTCATGAGTGAGGCGCGCACGCTCCAGCGCCAGATTGGCCCTGAGTTCGGTGGCTTCTGCGCGTGCCGTGGCAGTGCGCACATCGTGCCGTGAGCCGCCGCCAAAAGGGATGCGAACTCCCACCGTGACGGTCTGTTGATAGGCCTCGCCAGACACCCCCCGCTCGCGGGTCGTCGTCAAGGTCAGCTCCGGATTCGAGCGCAATTGGGTCGACGCCAGTGCCGCCAGACCGTCAGCCACGGCGGCTCTGTCTTGAAGCGCCAGCAGCTCCCCGTGGGTGTCGAGTGTTGCGGGGGATGCGCCGGGTTCAGGCTCGGGCTGTGGAGCTGCTGGGGGCTGTGCCGTGCCGAACTGATCCTGGTTCGTGATCGCACGCAACTGCTGCTGAGTAGTGATAAGCGCGCCTTGCGCCTGAGCCAGTGCCGCTTCGGCGGCGGCGACTGTGCCTTCGGCTTGGTGCTGATCGGCTCGGGCAAGATCGCCGGCCTTCAGCCGCTTGCCCACGTCAGCCGCGATGCGTGTCGCACTGTCGAGTTGCGCGCGGGCGGCGTCGACTTCGGCACGGGCACGCTGCCAGTTCCACCACGCATCGCGCACCGCCGCTGCGACGCGCAGCTGCGCGGCAAGGCCTCGGCTTTCGACGGCGCGGATCTCGGCTTGCGCGATCGCCTGGGTTCGGCCTCGTTCACCGGGCAGCCAGAGCGGCACCGCGACGCCAACTTCATACTCACGCGCGCCTTGGTTGCTGTTGAGGCGATCGGTCTTGTTCGACAGCTCCAGCGCTGCGGGCTCGGGTGTCCAGGATTGGCTGGCTCGCTGTTGCGCAATCGCCGCCTCACGGCGTGCGCCCAGCGCAACTGCCTCTGGTTGGCGAGCCCAGGCGGTCTCGAAGGCCAGACGAAGGCTGGGTGGCTCTGCGAGTGCTGCGGTTTCAGCCTGAACAGGCCACCATGTCGTGGCCAGGGCAACCGCCAGGGTAGTGCGCGCAGCCCCGCGCCAGCGCCCCAACGTTGTCCGTGTGTGTCGATGCATCCGATGCTCCAGTGTTGAAAACAACTCACGGAGATCGGCAAGGGCGACCAAGAGGTCGCGTGGCGCCTGGGTGGCCGTCGTAGACGGCAGGCACTCAGGCGCTAACGGGCGTCAGAAAAGAGAAGCTACCCGCCTCGCCGATCAGGCGAGGCTCGGCCACTGAGGGCGTTCGGGTGGAGTCGGTGCGTAGGGACGCTCAAACTGCTCGGTGAGAGCTACAGGCCGCGACGTGTTCAGCAGGGGAAGCAAAGCTGCGGCCGGAAGTGGCATCGCAGCGCACGAGCCATGGCAATGACCGCAATCCAGATCGACGCTGCCGGGGACCTTTTGATCACCGGCATCTTCGTCTGCCGCGTTAGCCAGATCAGCGTTGTGCTCGTGCTCATGGTGACCAAGGTGTGGGGCTTCCGTGGTCGCTTCATGCTCGCAATAAGAAGCAACTGCCGCCCAGCTAAGCTGGAACGGCAAGAACGCAAGCAGGATGATGGCAAGCCAACGACGCATGCGACGCAGTCTAGCAGCGGCCTTGTTTGCGGGCCGCGGTGTGGTCGTCCCCCAGCAGGCGTTCAATCTCGGCCGCAATCGGCATCGGCGCGAACGCGCTGACGTTCGCGCCTCCGGTGTTGCCTCGGGGCAGCCGACCGACCAAATGCCCCAGCGGCACCAGCGCGATGCGCATGATCTGACCCACCATCTCGCGTGCATCGCGCTTCATCCAAGAGGCTTGCAACATGCGCAGGTGGACGCTGAAGTGCCGCTTCAGGTCGCGCTGACCCAGCACGTGCGCACGCTCAAGTAACGCGAAGGCGGTGCCAGGGTCCGCCGCGCTCAGGTGCTGCCTGGCGCTGACCATGGCCGCTTCGAACGCTGCAATCCGTGCGGATACGGTGTTCAAAGTGGTGGTCATTTGCCTGACTCGGTCTCGCGCAGCAGCCGCAGCCATTGCCTACGACCGGCGCGCTGGTGAGAATTCCTGCCACCCTTGGCAGGCCGTAAGCGTCGTTGGCGCCAACGCGGCGCACACGGCGCCTGGTGCCCAGCAGCTGTCGCGTACAAGCGCGCCTTTGGCGGCAGGGTGTCGTCGGGTGAGCTCATTTCATTTCCCTCTTGTGTCCAGCAATTGCAAGCCCTGTAGCAACTACAGAGTCAAGTACAGGAACGGGGCGGGCAGCGGGGACTCGCCCAGGACGGTGGAGCCGCGCTGATGGCGAGGATGAGTCGGTGCCGAACGGGGCCCCTGCGACCCGCGCTGACAGTCTGCAGCGTCTGCTAGGGAGGCCGGGCCGCGGCCCGGCCGAACGCGCTATCGGTGACAGTGGTAGCCGCCAGTCTTCCGGTCGTTGTGGCAGCCGTCCTTGTTGAGGCCGCCGCCGTGCGCGGAAACGCCCGCGGAAAAGAGAAGGGCCGCCCCCGCGGCGATTATTGTGATCATCTGGTGCATGCTAGTTCCAGGTTCGCCGGCAACGTGCGGCGGGTGGAACGTATCGAGAGCACCGCGTTCTGGATAGACCGCGAGCCGGTGTGGCCCTTCATCCGGGGCGCTCGTTTCTACCGTGAATGCCCCTTCTACCCGGGGTCAGGCCGAGGGCGTTGGCGGACGGTCTCAGCCGCAAGCGCGCTTGCTGCCTACCGATGCGACCAGCTGTCGCTCAACGAAGGTGTTCTTGAGCGGGCGAGCGAACTGCCCCTCGAACTCATTGCCCTCGCTGTCCCGGAAGATCAGCACCGTTTCCTCCGATGCCGTGTCGCGTGCCAACCAGACGTACTCGAGGCTGCGCATCCTCCACTCGTTCCTCGGCTCCGGTGAGGAGTCCACGAATTGCAGCGCAGCGAAGGTGCCGCCCTCGACGCTCTTGAGCAGCTCGATGAGGTCGTTGTCCCAGTAGCAGCACACCGATTGGAGTCGTGACCAGCCATCCTCGTCGACGTTGATGGTGAGCAAAAACCATGGGAGGCGGGCCGTCAACTGCATCGCCCGGTAGTACCGCGCCTCTGGGGTTCGCAGTATCTCGGGAGCGTCGAACTCGAACGTTGGGTGGGTGACAAACATCTCGAGGGTCCGCAACGCCGAAGGCGTGTGCTCAGTTGTTGTTGCGCTGGGAAAATTATGGCCATTGCTGTGGTCGCGGCGCGGGATCGTGTGTCCTTGCAGGGCTTAGATTCCCATTCCGAATACGCCGAAACAGCAGGTAGGGTGGCGGCAAAAAAGGCCCGCATGCTCAAGTCGCTCTACACCCGCCACAACGACGTCTTCCTGGAAATGCTTCGCGACAGCCGGGAATCGCTCCGGCTTCGTCAGGCCGATCTCGCTGTGCTATTGGGTCGCGGGCAAGCCACGGTCAGCAAGGTTGAGCGCGGTGATCGCCGCCTGGACGTGATCGAACTGAGAACCTGGTTGCGAGCTTTGGAGGTGGACTTTGTCACCTTCGTCACTGAGCTGGATCGTCGCCTGCAGGCGCACCCAGTGGCAGATCCCCGCATGCGCCAAGGCACGCGAAGCAAGGGCAAGCCAGCAGAAAAAAGCTAGGCCGGCTCGGGTTATTTATAACGTGGTCTTAGAAGGACGGCTGCCGGACTCTCCGGCACATGTCCACTCGACCCCAAACGCCAAAACCCGGCAGGCCGCTCGGCTCGCGCAGCTTCGATGCTGATGTGGCCACGGCTTTTGGGAGCGTTGTTCGCCGGAGCAGGCTGGCCGCAGGGGTTTCGCAAGAAGCCTTGGCCCATACCGCCGATGTCGAGCGTTCGTACTTAGGACGCATAGAGCGTGGTCAGAGTCAACCGACGCTGTACGTCGTGTTGAAGGTCGCGGCCGCCCTGGGCGTCCAAGGCGGTGTACTGGTTTCCTTGGTCGAAGGCTACCTGTCCAAGGCCATCCGGAAGTAGCCTCGCGAACTTGAGGTTTGAGCCGGCTGGTTGCGGTCAGTTTGCAGGACGTCGGCAGATCGAGAGCAAGAAAACTGCAGGCCTCTTGCCTATTCGTCAATTAAATGAGAAACTTCGTCAATTCAATAGGTGAAATTGACGCCACTTTCCCATGTCAGTCGACGATAAAACAGACGAACTCAAGGATCTAGAGGCGGATTTCGCCAATTTGGTCCTTCTCGCCGCTGCGGGCTCCTCAGAGGACCTGCGGCTGCTCCTGGCGAAGCTCGTACGCAAGTATCGCGCGCGGCGGCCGGACTTCGCCGAACGCATCAATCAGGCGCTGAAGTCCACCCAGACGCGCGCTTCCGGCCCTTCCATACTGCGCCGCGGCCCAGCGTTGCCCGAAGCCTCAGTGCTTCCGATGGATGCGGACTCCCGGCTCTCGTTGATCCGCGTGTTCGATGACCTGGGCGGCTTGGAGGCCCCGCTGTTGACCGAAGGTCTGCTCAAGCAGATTCAAAGCATCGTGCGCGAGCGAAGGGAGCGCGACAAGTTGAGTGCCCACGGCATTCGACCGACGCGTTCCGCGATTCTTGTGGGCCCGCCCGGCGTAGGCAAGACGCTCTCGGCCCGCTGGATTGCAGCGCAAATCGGCAAGCCGCTGTGGATACTGGACCTGACCACGGTGATGAGCAGCCTGCTTGGCAAGACCGGCAACAACCTGCGGGCGGTGTTTGACCATGCACGCGCGAACGAGGCGGTTTTGCTGCTGGACGAGATCGACGCCATCGCCAAGCGGCGAAGCGATGAATCGGACGTCGGCGAACTCAAGCGGCTGGTAACGGCGATCCTGCAGGAGGTCGACGCCTGGCCAGACACGGGTCTCTTGCTTGCGGCCACGAACCACCCAGAGTTGGTGGATCCGGCTCTGTGGCGTCGGTTCGACGTGATCCTGACGTTCGAGCAGTCCGATCCCAGCACGATCGGGGCGGCCGTGCGACGCTTTTTGGGCCCTGATGCGCCGGCTTATGAGCCATTTCTGCACCTCATGGCCAGTTCGATGCAAGGCCACTCGCTTTCAGACGTTGAGCGTGCCATCGCCTCGATGCGCCGCGATGCGGTGCTGAACGATGTAGCTCCGGCCGATTTGGCCGTCGCGCTGGCCGCGCAACACATTGATCGGCTGGACAAGCCGGCGAAGCTGGAGCTGGCCCTCCAGTTGGCCCGCGCGAACAAGATGTCACACAACAAGATCATGGCCCTTACTCGGGTCTCGCGCGACACCATTCGCAAGTACGCGGGACCGTCACCGATCAAGGGCCGAGGCCGCAAGAAGGAGGGATGAAATGGCAAACCGATTTCTCATCGGCAAGGGTGAACTGCTGACCTACGACATTCCTCCACCCCCGATCAAAGCTGACAAAGCCCACCCATACGGCCTGGCTGAAGCCAAGGCGCAGCTGCTGCCCCGTATTGTTTCGGCGGTCCTGGAAATGCAGGATCTGCCGCAGGAGGCTTGCCCCTCCGACATCGTTGTTGCGAAGATTGACCTCCACCCGGCGTACATCGCCAAGTCGTACTTTCCTACGGGTCTGCTGCGCCAGGCCGGTCTGACGTCTGTTGGAAGCCGAACGATCCGGGTCCGTCCTCGGCGAGACCTTCGAAAGACCGCGCCGCCAGAGTGCGAGACCACACAGCTCTTCGTCGCTGGCCGGCGTTCGGCATTCGCGCGGCTGCCGTCGCTGGCGACTCAGCTCGTGGAACACACGAAGGAAGCAATCCAGTTCGCCGAGATCGAGGACTTCAGCAGCATGACGGTGGCGGACCGATTGCGAGGTGGTCCAAACCAAAAGGGCCGCGCCTTCGAGGTCGGCTTGCACCTGCTGCCTGACCAGGGCGTGCCCGAGCTGCGCCAAGCTTTCACCCGCTACGCCAAGCGATGCGGCTTCGAGGTCAACGGCGAGTTCGATTTCCCCGTGGGGCGCATGCTGTTCGTCGCAGCTTTTGGAGACGCTGCCCAACTTGACCGCTTGGCGCAGTTTTCTGTGGTTCGCGTCGTGCGGCCGATGCCGGCGATTCGTGGTGCGCGTCCCCCGCTGCGCAGCCGGCCGATCTCCGTCGGGTTCTCGTTGCCGTCGGCCCAGCCGCTCTCTGATGAGCCGAGCGTAGCGATCCTTGACGGCGGCTTGCCAGCGAGCCATGTGCTGACGCCATTCTTGGGCCGGTATGAGCATTCGGACCGCACGGCTAAGGACATTCCCGAGTTTGTGGACCACGGTCTAGGCGTCACGTCGGCCTTCCTCTTTGGCCCCATCGAGCCAGGAGCAGAGGCGCGGCGGCCGTACGCCTACGTGGACCACTTTCGCGTGTTGGATGACCAGACGGAGCACGAAGACGAGCTCGAGCTGTACCGGACGCTGGCCCACATCGAAGACGTGCTGCTCTCGCGTCAGTACCAGTTCATCAACCTCAGCCTCGGGCCGAACTTGTCGACCGAAGACAGCGACGTTCATGCCTGGACGGCGGTGCTCGACACCATGCTGAGCGACGGCGAGACGTTGATGACCGTCGCCGTGGGCAACAACGGTCAGGCCAACGCGGCAATGGGCCTGAACCGAATCCAGGTGCCTGCCGACAGCGTGAACGCGCTGTCCGTGGGAGCGGCGAACCACTCGACATCCGAATGGAAGCGTGCCGACTACAGCGCGGTCGGGCCTGGTCGAAGCCCTGGACGGCGAAAACCCGATGTGGTCGCGTTTGGCGGTTGCCCGAAAGAGTACTTTCATGTTCCTGTGCCCGGTCGTCGCGCCGAGCTAGCCACGACCATGGGCACGAGCTTCGCGGCTCCGTATGCATTACGCACCGCCGTCGGGGTCCGTGCAGTGCTCGGCGACGCGGTCCACCCACTGACCATCAAGGCCTTGCTAATACATGCGGCGCAGATGGACGCCAGCGAGTTGGTCGACGAGGTGGGCTGGGGTCGCATCCCAAGCGATCTCAACCAAATAATCATGTGCTCGGACGGCACGGCCCGCATCCTCTACCAGGGCATGCTTCGGCCAGGCAAGTACCTGCGTGCGCCTGTGCCGCTGCCTGCCGCGCAGTTGACCGGGAAAGTGACATTGAGCGCCACGTTTTGCTATGCAAGCCCAGTCGATGTCGAGGATGCTGCCGCCTACACCAAGGCGGGGTTGGGCATCACCTTCCGCCCGAACTCATCGAAGTCCGCGGGTAAGCAGATCAAGTCACGCGCGTTCTTTTCGCAGAGCATCTACCGCACTGAGCAAGAGCAACGGGCGGACCTCGGCAAGTGGGAGACGGTGCTTCACGCCAGCGACCGAATGCTCGGAAGCAGCTTGAACCAGGCGACTTTCGACATCCACTACAACGCCCGCGACGGTGGTGCTGGTGCGGGCATCGGCACGGAGCTGATCCGCTACGCACTTGTGCTCACGGTCGAGGCTCCAAAACACGCCAACTTGTACGACGACATCCTCGCCTCACACGCGATATTGAAGGCCATCGAACCGCGGGTCTCGGTGCCGCTGCGAACCTGAGAACAAGTCGTTGGAGCCCACCATGGTCAAGCCCGTTCAACTTTCCAATGGCCGCGCCTGGCGTGCGCAGACAGACGCGCTGCAGCACTTCAAGGACATGCTGGGGCGCTACTCGACCGGCGACCGCGTGAGCGCAGGGGACGATCACGCTGACCTCCAGGCTCTGATCGAACGCTATGACGCGTTGCTCTCGCGTGACGCGGAAACGAAGGCCGGCACCGGAATCGAGTACTTCTCGAAGCAGCGCAACGTCGGTGACGGGTGGACGACCGAGGGCTTCCATGTCCACCGCATCGATCGCACCTCGATCGATTTCAGCTACATCTCGGCCGTCAAAGGCTGAAGGATTCGGAATGGCAAAAGTCTTCTTTTCGTACTCGCATGACGACGAGCAGCTGAGAGATCAGGTTGGAAAAACACCTGGCGCCTCTGCGTCACCAAGGCGCGATCGAGTCTTGGCACGACCGCCGCATCCTGGCCGGCAGCGCCTTGGACGCGGCGATCGACGAGCAGATCAACACAGCCGACGTGATCCTGCTGCTGGTCAGCGCGAGCTTCCTTGCTTCCCGCTATTGCTACACCATCGAAATGCAGCGCGCGCTCGAAAGGCACGAGGCGCACAAGGCCAAGGTGGTTCCGGTCATTCTGCGAGCATGCGACTGGCAAGCGACGCCGCTCGGAGGGCTGCTCGCAGTGCCGAAGGATGGCAAGCTAATCACGAGCTGGGCAAATCCCGATGAAGCGTTCGCAGACGTTGCAAAGAGCGTTCGAGCGCTGGTGGAGAGCTTGAGGAATGCACCGCCGGCTGCAGCCACACCCACCCCTCAGGTTGTGGCCATCGCAGCTGCGCCGCACGTACAGCACCCGCGCTCAAGCAATCTGCGGCTTCGGCGAGAGTTCAGCCAGCTTGATGAGGACCAGTTCCTACATGCCAGCTTCGAGTACATCACCCGGTTTTTCGAGTCGTCGCTGGAGGAACTGCAATCGCGCCATCTCGATGTGCAGGGTCAGTTCCGTCGTGTTGACGCAAACTGCTTCACTGCTGCCATCTACCGGCACGGTCGTCGTGTGAGCGAGTGCGCGATTCAGATCGGGGGCTTCAGTCGCGACAGCGGCATCAAGTACTCGAACAGCGCCGAGGCGCGCGGCAGCAGCTTCAATGAATTGCTGTCGGTGGGGCATGACGACCAAGCGCTTTTTCTTAAGCCGCTGGGCATGGGCTCTTTTGGCCGGCACGCAGATCGGCTCTCTGAGCAAGGTGCAGCTGAATTGCTTTGGGAAATCCTCATCAGCCCGTTGCAATGAGTGTCATAACCGGCAGGCAGGTCCGTGCCTTTGCTACCCGACCACGGGAGTAACACTATATGTAGTGTTTTTTGGCGCCGTGGACACTACGGGTAGCGCAACGCAGCATTGACAAACGCCGCCAAAGCGATTCAATCCGGCTTGAAACGCAAAAGGCCGGGTCTCCCCGGCCCTTGCGCCCCCAAACGTTTCTGCCGGGGGACACGATCCTGTCGGACCGCGCTGTAGCGAGTTGCACTGTACAGGTCTCGTTCCGTTCATGGGTAGAGACATATCCTGATGGAGATCTCAGAATGGCCAAATCTGGCAACACCTCACCTCGCGTGGCTAGCCGCGCATCTCAAGCCCTGTCCAGCGCGGGTTCCAGCGCGCGGCAGAAGTCGATTGCTGGCAGCGTTCTCGCGCAGTCCGGCACTAGCAAGCAGACGTCCTCCACGGTTGCGACGACCGCATCCAAGGCGCTGCACGACGGCCGCAGCAATGCGACGACGAAAGCGCTAGCCGGAAGCGCGCTGACGCAGAAGCCGTAATCGTCGGTCTCTGCTTCGTGCCAGAGCGCGCACGTTTCGCCGCGCCCTGGCTTCCAGTTACCCTGCTTCACCGCGCGCATCTTCTCTTATGAATTTCGCCACCTCCGGTCTTTCGCCAGCCCCATCGCCAGCACCTGCTCCGGCACCCGCGAGCCCCACCATTCAGCAGCCGATCCGCGTCACACGCAACGAACCCAGGCGGAGACCGAACTTCCGTTGAAGCCGTTTCGGCGTTGCTGGATGAAGGCCACATGATTGAATTTAAATCGCGGGCATGCTGCAAGCGCAGATCACTAGCAGTACCAACCTGATGGAAGCGCTGCTGTACTTTGCTTTTCCGGGCTACCTGTCCAAGCGCGGCGTGCCGCCGTCCGCGGTTGCCGCGGCCGAGCTGGAGCGCGCCGCCACGCACCGGCCTATAGACCCGAAGTCGAACCGGCGACTGCAAACGAGCGCTGCGCCATGAGCGCCACCGTTGCACAGTACGTGCTCGCGGCCGACCGTGACAATACGGTCAAGAGCTATGCGGCGGCGCTGCGCAACTTCGAGGAGGTGTGGAAGGGGCTGCTCCCGACCACCGCCGACACGGTGGCGCGCTATCTGGCCGAGCACGCCGAACTCTACCGAATCAGCACGCTGCGCCTGCACATGGCGGCACTCGCGCGGTGGCATGCCGACAACGGCTTCGCCGATCCCACCCGCTCGCCGTTGGTGCACAAGGTGATTCGCGGCATTCGGGCCAAGCACGCCGTGCCGCAGAAGCGGGCCCGGCCTCTGCAGCTTGAAGTGCTGGAGGACGTGTCGGACTGGCTGCTGAAAGCGCAGGCCTCGGCGCGCAAGCATGGGCGCAAGACCGAGCAACTGCGCCGCAGTCGTGACCGAGCGCTGCTGCTGCTCGGTTTCTGGCGTGCCTTTCGATCTGACGAGCTGAGCAGCATGCGCGTCGAGGAGGTCCAAGCTCAGCGCGGCAAGGGGCTAACTTGCAGGCCGCGCAAGACCAAAACCACCGATGAGGGGGAGGATCGTGCCTTCCACTGTCCGGCGCTGTCACGGCTGTGCCCCGTGGACGCCTATCTCGAATGGATCGAGCTGAGTGGCCTGAAGGCCGGGCCGGTGTTCCCAGGCATCGATCGCTGGGGCAACGTGTCGAACGATCAGATGTTGAGCAAGGCCGTACTGCCGCTGCTGCGGCGCATCCTGCACGAGGCCGGCGCGGCGGAAGCCGCCAGCTATTCCAGCCACTCCCTGCGCCGCGGCTTCGCCACCTGGGCCAGCAGCAGCGGCTGGGACCTGAAGGAACTGATGGAACACGTAGGTTGGCGAGACGTGAGCTCCGCGTTGCGCTACGTCGACGTGTCGCAGGACACCATGAAGTCGAAACTCGAGCGCGGTCTGGCCGCCAGCGCACTACAGGCTTCCCAAACACCTCAAGCCACGCAGCCCGTCGAGGAATCAGGGCAGGCCGCACACCGCCAGGTCGCCACCGTTCACCTGCGCCTGCTGCTGACCAAGCCCGGCGGATCGCGGCGCGGTGCGGAACGCGCGCAGAAGCAGATCGAGACGGTTCACCTGGCGAAGTTCGGCGTGCGCCAGATCGACCGCGACGGCAAAAGATTTGAACTCCAAGTGCCATTCCATGACCGCGACAAACTGGACGATACGCTGCTGGAACTGCTTGACGAGCTGTATCGCGTGGCGCTGGCCTGCGAATGCGTGCTCGAAGCCTCGCTACACGAGGCCGCGACCGACAGCACTTGGAACTGACGCCAAGGTCACTGTTTGTGGGGCGGTCGCATGACCGCCGCCAAGGACACTGCCTATCCGTGTTTCAAGCCCGAGCTCTCCACGGCCGAGGTTGAGCGGAACTACACGCCGACGGAAGACGAGTTGAAATTCGTGCAGGCGTTGGTGAAAGGGCCGGCACCGCAGACTGCCATGATGGTCCATCTGAAGATGGTGCAGGTGATGGGCCGGCTCATGAAGCTGCCCGACGTGCCGCAAGTCATCCGTGACCATATTGCTCGGTGCCTGAAATTCCCGCGGTCACCGAGTCTGAACGAGATGGGGCGCTTCGAGCGCGGAGGCAACCGGGCGACCAAGCTCCACAAGCTCCGTGAGTTCTTGGACATCCGCCCGCTGCAAGAGAAGGGCTTCGCCTGGCTCAAGCACGTCGCGGAGGAAGCCGCCGAGATCCAACACTCGGTCGCCGACATCATCAATGTGATGCTGGAGGAGCTGGTCCGGCACCGCTACGAGCTGCCGGCATTCGACACCCTCAAGCGGGCCGCATTCGCCGCCCGAGAAAAGAGCAACGACCAGTATTTCAATGCCATCACGTCTCAGCTCGGGCCCGAGACCAGGGCCAAGATCGACAAGCTGATGAAGGTCGATGCGGGCGCACAGACCAGCGCTTGGCATTCGCTCAAGCGTGAGCCAAAGAAGCCGACCGACAAGGAAACCCGAATCTACCTGCATCACATCGAGATGCTGAAGGCGATCGTCGAGACGCTGCCCAAGCCCGACATTCCCATTCCTAAGATGCGCCAGTTGCGGTACATGGCGCGGGCGCTTGACGCCTCGGAGATGGCCGAGCTCAAACCTCAGAAGCGCTACGCGCTGGCCGTGGTGTTCATTCGGTCGCAGTACTCGCAGTCGCTCGACGACGCCGCCCTCCTGTTCATCAAGATGTTCGCCCGCCTGGAGAACCTGGCCCGCAACAAGCTGCTCCTCCACCAAGAGGGACGGGCAGAGAAGGTCGACAGCCTGGTCGAGTTGCTGTTGAACGTCATGCAGGCCTACACGATCGACGGCACCGCGGATCAGCGTGTCACTGCCATCGACGGCTCACTGACATGGGACGCCGATGTGGTCATCAAGGAGTGCTTGGACCACTTGGCATATGCGGGCAAAAACTACCTGCCATTTATGGCAGAGCCCTACAGGTTCGTCCGTGCTCAGCTGTTGAACTGCTTACTGGTCGCCGATCCGAAATCCAGCAGCAACGACCGTGTCACCGACCGCCTGCTGTCGGCGCTGCGCCAACTGAAGCCCAGCAGGGCCGAGCGGGTCACCCTGGAAGAGCTGGAGCTGGTCGACAAGCGCGACTTCGCGTGGATGCCGCAGCAGTGGAAGAAGCTTGTGTTCCTGAAATCGGCCGAGGCTGGCAAGCCGGACGTGCTGCACCGGCGCTTCTTCGAGATCGCGGTCCTGCAGATGATCCGCGACGAGTTGAAGTCAGGCGACCTGGTGGTACGCTTCGGCGAGCAGTTCGACGACTACCGCGAACAACTGGTCGACGAGGAGACGTATGAGCGGGAGCTGCCCCGCTATACCGAGGTCACGGAGCTGGACACCGATCCCGTTGCCTTCTGTGAGGCCCTCAAGAACGAGCTGCTGGCCGAGTCATTGAAGGTCGACCGGGCTTGGCCGGAGAACACCCACGCCGAGATCGTCGACGGGCGGCTGTCGCTGAAGAAGCCGCCGACGGCGTCGGCGCATCCCGACGCTGCACGGCTGCAGGAGGAACTCGGCAAGCGCCTGCGGCCGGTGGGCATCATCGACGTGCTGATGGCCGTTGAGAACTGGCTGGGCCTGCACAAGATGTTCAAGCCACTGGCCGGTACCGAGAGCCGCCTGGAGGACCTGCGCGTGCGGGTCATCATGGTGCTGTTCTGCTATGGCTGCAATCTCGGGCCGGCGCAGTTGTCGCGGTCGATCCGCAGCCTCAGCGCCAAGCAGCTAGCCTGGATCAACCTCAAGTACGTTACCGAGGATCTGCTGGAGAAGGTGACAGCCAAGGTCATCGACAAGTTCAGCGAGTTCGAGCTGCCGAGCTACTGGGGCACGGGCGAGCACGCGTCGGCCGACGGCACGCGGTTCAACCTCTACGAGCGCAACCTGCTCAGCGAGTACCACATCCGCTACGGCGCCTACGGCGGCATCCAGTACACCCGCGTGTCCGACCGCTACATCGCGCTGTTCAGCCACTTCATCAGCTGCGGGACCTACGAGGGTCTGTTCATCTTCGACCACCTGCACGTCGACGAGTCGGAACAGGCCTCCATCCGGCCCAGCAAACTGCACGGGGACACCCACCAGCAGAGCTACGCCGCGTTCGCGATGTCTAAGCTGATCGGAGTGCAGCTTATGCCGCGCATCCGAGCCATCCATAACCTTGACTTTTTCAGGCCGGGCAAGTCGGTCAAATACGACAACATCGACGGCCTCTTCAAGGGCACGATCGACTGGAAGCTGATCGAGACCCACTTGCCGATGATGTTCAAGATCGGCGTGTCAATCAAGCTGGGCCGGCTGACGCCTTCGACCATCCTGCGCCGCCTAGGCACGCACAGCCGCAAGAACAAGCTGTACTTCGCGTTCCAGGAGCTGGGAAAGGTCCTGCGCACGATCTTCCTGCTCAAGTACATCGGCGACGTTGACCTGCGCCGGTTCATAAATGCGGAGACGAACAAGAGCGAGCAGTTCAACAACTTCCTCAAGCTCAGCTTTTTCGGCAACGGCGGCTTAATCGCCGAGAACGTGCGGCACGAGCAGCAGAAGGTCATGAAGTTCGGCAACTTGATGGCCAACATGCTGATGCTCTACACGGTGCACGACATGGAGCGCGTCATCCGGGAGTTGAGGGACGAGGGCTTCCCACTATCTCCCGAGGTGCTGGGCGATCTCAACCCGTACCGGCTTGGGCACATCAACTTGTTAGGCGACTACGCAGTCGACCGGCGCCGGCGTATTGCGGATCTCATCCTCGCGCCCATCCTAGCCAGTTGAACGAGACGACGGGCATCGCCCATGCCGAACTGTGAATTCTGATTTACTGTTACGCGACAACGAGTTAAATCGTTTTTGGCGTGAAATCACATGAATCCCGGCCGACCCTCTTCGAGGCAGGCTGTCCCTCGGGCGGCCGGGTGTACGACATGCTGACCAGCTACACCGCGCACTACCTCAAGCGGTGGGACAAGCCGGAGGTCATCGAAGCGCATTGGAAAGACAGCGTCCAGGCGGCGGTGACA
>JAYSYW010000252.1:0-8300 GCA_043727255.1 Rhizobacter sp.
CCCCACGGGTTGGCTGGACGGAAAAGGCAGCTTCCAGACCCAGGCGGTCGAAGCGCCTCTCGGTTCATCCATTCAATACGGTGGCAACGCGGTCTGGGCACAGGGCCAGCACATCGTCTACGGGTTCCACGGAGAGTTTTTCCGCGACCAGGCGACGAGATTGCAGGGCCAGGCCAACCAGTTCATGCACTTCCATGAAGACGGCTTGTTCATCGCGCAGTTTGGGGACTCGAACCTGGCCATTCACGGCCCGCCTCGGGGCGCAGCACCCGGCCGGGCCGGCAATGCCTTTGCCAACATCCTGGTGCAGGCCGGCCCGAACGCGTTGTACTGGTATCACAACGACGAATCGAACCACGGTGGCCTGCATCGCTGGCGCATCGACAACCTGGACAGCGCCGTTGTGCTGAACGGGCCGCTGGGCGTGCTGGATTCAACCATCGCCACTCAGCCGTAGCCGCAGCGCCGAGGGCGTGTCAGGCCTGTGCCGACACGCGCTCGGTGTTCAGGCGAACTTCTCGTCGCCCCGCAGGTAACGCCAGTGGCCGGCCGGCAGATCGCCGAGCATCACGTTGCCGATGCGCACGCGTTTCAAGCCCAGCACCTTCAGGCCGACCGCTTCGCACATGCGGCGGATCTGGCGCTTCTTGCCTTCTTTCAGCACGAAGCGCAGCTGGTCGTCGTTGACCCATTCCACGACCGCTGGGCGCAGCGCCTCGCCGTCGAGTTCAAGGCCGTGGTTCAGCAGCGCGAGGTCGCTGTCGGCCAGGTGGTCGCCTTCGAGCATCTCGACGCGCACCAGGTATTCCTTTTCCACGTCGCTTTCGTCGCCGATCAACTGCTTGGCCACGCGGCCGTCTTGCGTCAGCACCAGCAGGCCCACCGAGTCGATGTCGAGCCGGCCGGCCGGCGCCAGGCTGCGCAGGTGCTCGCGCAGGAAGCGCACGCTGGAGCGGTCTTCGCGCCATTGGTTTTCGGGCTTGACCAGCACGATGGCGGGTTCGTAGCCGTCTTCGGCCTGGCCGCTCACATAACCCACCGGCTTGTTCAGCAAGATGGTCACGCGCGCCGCCTGCTGGTTGCGGGCCTTGGCGTCGATGGTGATGTGCTGGTCGGGCGTGACACGTGACCCGAGTTCGCTGACCACGCGGCCATCGACCCGCACCCAGCCCTTCGGAATCCACTCGTCGGCTTCGCGGCGTGAGGCCATGCCGAGTTCGCTCATGCGCTTGGACAGGCGCACGCTGCCCGGTTGCTCGGCGTGGAAGGGGCCGTCGTCTTCATCGTCGTCGTCGTCACGCTGCGACCGTGCAGGCGGGCGGTTGCGTACGCGGTCGTCTTGCGCGGGCCGGATGATGGGGTCGCCGAAGCGGTTGCGCTCGGGGCCGCGCGATGCGGCTGGCCGATCGGGCTGCCGGTCTGGTTGTTGTTGGGGCCGAAAGCCGGTGTTGCGGCGCTGGTCTTGGCGCGGCGGGGCCGAAGGCGCAAACCGTTCTTCGGACGGGCGGCCGGTGCGCGGGCCGAAGGCGCTGTTGCCGGTGTTGCCGCCTTCCGCGTCTTTCGGCCATTCGGCGCGGGGGCGCAGGCTGGGGTCGTTGCGAAGCGCCTCTTCGTTGGGGCGCGAGCGGGGTGAGCGGTCGTCGCGACGGGGGCGGTCGTTGTCCCGGCGGGGGCCTGCCGACGAGGGCTGGTCGCGACGCGGGTACGGGGCCGACTCGTCACGGCGGGGCCTGGGCGCGGGCTCGTCGCGCCGTGGGTAGGCGCCTTGGGGCTCACGGCGTGAGCGGTCTTGCGGGGCGTCACGGCGGGGATAACTGGTGTTTTCGTTGCGGCCCGGGCGGGGTGCGTCGTTGCGGCGCGGGCCACCAGCGGGGGGCTCGCCACGGCGCACGAAGTTTTCGGGGGGTCTGTCGCCGAAGCGCTGGCGCAGCTGCTCTTGGTAGCGCGCTTCGCGTTCGGCCCGTTCGGCTTGCGCCTCGGCCAGTGTGGGGCGGTTTTTCACTCCGGCGCCAACGCCGCGCACAGGCGTCTTTTTGGCCTTGGCGGGGGAGGGTGCGGCGTCGAGTTTCTTCAGTTTCAGCGTGGCCATGGCAAGTCGTTTCCTACAAGCCGCCGATTGGAACACGCAGGCCTCTTTTGCCGGGCCCCTTAGCCGCGCGGGTGATGTTGTTGGTGCAGTGACTTCAGCCGTTCGCGCGCCACGTGGGTGTAGATGGTGGTGGTGGAGATGTCGGCGTGGCCCAGCAGCATTTGCACGGCGCGCAGGTCGGCGCCGTGGTTGAGCAGGTGTGTGGCGAAGGCATGGCGCAGGGTGTGGGGCGACAAGGGCACGTGCACGCCGCCCAGCAGCGCATATTTCTTGATGAGCTGCCAGAACATCTGGCGCGTCATCGGGCCGCCGCGCGCGGTGACGAACAAGGCGTCGCTGCTTTGGCCACCCAAGATGGCGGCGCGCGCTTCGGCGAGGTATCGCCTCAGCCACGCATGGGCCTCTTCGCCGAAGGGCAGCAGGCGTTCGCGGTCGCCTTTGCCGGTGACGCGCAGGGCGGCTTCGTCAAGGCCCAGGTGCACGGTTTTCAGCGTCACCAACTCGCTGACGCGCAAGCCGCTCGCGTACATCAGCTCCAGCATGGTGCGGTCGCGCAGGCCGAGCAGGGTGTCCACATCGGGCGCTTGCAGCAGGGCGTCAACCTGCGCTTCGGTCAGCGTCTTGGGCACACGCAGGGGCTGCTTGGCGCTCAGCAGCTTGAGCGTGGGGTCGGCGGTCAGCAGGTGTTCGCGCAGCGCCCAGCGGAAGTAGCGCTTGAACACGGTGAGCCGGCGGTTGGCGCTGGTGGCCTTGCTGGCCACTTGGGCCACGGCGTAGCCGCGCAGGGTGACCTCGGTGCTTTCGTTCAGGGACTTGCCGTCGTGTTGCGCCAGCCAGTGCGCATACAGCGTGAGGTCGCGCCGGTAGGCGGCCAGGGTGTTGGCCGAGAGGCCGTCTTCGATCCACACGGCGTCGATGAAGCGGTCGATGGCGGCTTGGCTGTCTTCCTGCGGGGTCGTCGTCATGGGCGCGGATGGTGGCACAGGCGCCTTTGCGGCTGTGCCCCGTGCTCGGTCCGATCAGTCGAGCTTGAGCTTCTGTTCTTTGACCACGCGTTGGTACACCGCGTACTCGGCCTTGATCTGCGCGCTGAACTGTTCGGGCGTGTTGGCCACCACCAGCGAGCCGGTCTCGTCGATGCGCTTGCGCACGTCCGGGTCTTCGAGCGCCTTTTTCACGGCGGCGTTGATGGTGTCCACCACCGACTTGGGCATGCCCTTGGGGCCCAGGATGCCGTAGTACGCCATGCGGTTCACCGCGTCCAGGCCCAGGTCTTTGAAGGTGGGCACGTTGGGCAGGTTGGGCAACCGGGCAGGGGCCGCCACGACGATCGGCACCAGCCGGCCGTCTTTGATGAAGGGCAGGGCCGAGGGCAGGTTGTCAAAGATGATCGGCACCTGGCCGGCCACTGTGTCCATCAAGGCGGGGCCTCCGCCCCGGTACGGGATGTGGGCGATGAAGGTGCCGCTGAGGTTCTTGAACAGCTCGGTCTGCAGGTGGCCGATGCCGCCGGTGCCCGAGGTGGCGTAGCTGTAGCGGCCGGGGTGCTTTTTCAGCGCGGCCAGGAAACCCGCGTAGTCCTTGGCGCCGAACGACGGGTGCACCGCAATGATGTTGGGCGTGGCGGCGATGTTGATGATGGGCGTGAAGTCCACCAGCGGGTCGTAGCCCACCTTCGGGTTGATGGCCGGGTTGGCGGCGGTGGTGGACACCGTGGCCATGCCCAGCACATGGCCATCGGGGTTGGCCCGCACCACTTCCATCGCGCCGATCGAACCGCCGGCGCCGCCCCGGTTTTCAACGATCACCTGCTGGCCCAGGGCCGCGCCCAGTTTTTCGGACACCACGCGGGCAATGAGGTCGGTGGTGCCACCCGGCGCGAACGGCACGATCAGGCGGATCGGCTTGCTTGGGTAGCTTTGGGCGCTCACCACGCCTGCGGTGCCAAAGGCGGCGAGGGCGAGGGTCGTCTTGAGGAAGCTGCGCTTGGTCATGGGCTCTCCAGCGGCTGATGGGTGAGTTCAGAGAATACGGCGCGAGCCCGGAACGCCCGCCCGGGTTTGCCCCGAGCGCGCATGAGTCATCACATGGTGCCTGCCACGCACCAAAGCCGATCAGGCCGCCCGTGAGCCGCTGGCACACTGGCCCGCATGCCGAATGTGTTGTTGCTGCTGCCCGACCTGTTGCTCATCGTGTGCGGCTTTCTGCTGTGCCGCTTCACCCCGCTGAACCGCACGGTGTGGGACGCCGCCGAGCGCCTGGTCTACCACCTGCTGTTCCCGGTGCTGCTGTTCAACTCGATCGTGCGCAGCCCGCTGCGCCTGGGCGACACCGCGGGCCTGGTGCTGGCCGGTGTGGGCGTGATGCTGAGCGGCGTGCTGCTGGCCTATGCGCTCAAGCGTTGGCCGGGCGTGAACGAGCGGCTGCACGCCTCGGGCGCGCAGGTGGCTTTTCGCTTCAATTCCTTCATTGCGCTGGCCATGGCCGAACGCCTGGGCGGGGCGCAAGGCGTGGCGGGCATGGCCTTGTTGATGGCCTTTTGCGTGCCGGTTGCCAATGTGGCGGCGGTGTGGCCGCTGGCCCGCCACGGTGGGCAGCCTTATCTGCGCGAACTGGCGCGCAACCCGTTGATCCTGGGCACGTTGGCTGGCCTGCTGGCCAACTTGATGGGCCTGCGCCTGCCCGAGCCGCTGAACCTGACCTTGCAGCGCATTGGCCTGGCCGCCTTGCCCATCGGGCTGATGGCGGTGGGTGCCGGCCTGCGCTTCGGTGGGCTGAAGGCTGCGTCAGGCCTTGCGGCCGCGCTGCTGTTGATCCGCCATGCCGCGTTGCCGCTGGTGGCGTTGGGGCTCACGCTGCTGATCGGCCTGCCTGATGCGCAGCGGCTCACGGTGCTGCTGTTCGCGGCCTTGCCGACGGCGTCGAGCGCCTATGTGCTGGCGGTGCGCATGGGCGGCGACGGCGCTTATGTGGCGGGGCTGGTTACGGTGTCCACCTTGCTGGCCATGGTGTGCCTGCCGCTGTGGCTGGCGTGGGTGGCCTGACGGCGATTCAGCTGCCTTGGCTGCGTTGCTGCAGCGCCCAGTCGATGTGCTGGCGCACCAGTTCGCTTGATGCATCGCGCGTGGCCTGCAACGCCTGTCGCAGCGCGGGGGCTTGCGGGCCGCCTGCGCGCAACGCGTTGCCCATGGCGACCGCCAGGTTGCGCCGCCAGCGTTCATGGCCGATGCGGCGGATGGCGCTGCCTTCGGTGTGGCGCAGGAAGTCGGCTTCGCTCCAGGCCCACAGGCTCAGCAGGCTCGGTTGCGCCAGCGGCGCGCGCGCGTCGAAGTCGGGCAGGGTGCTTTTTTGGGCGTACTTGTTCCAGGGGCACACGAGCTGGCAGTCGTCGCAGCCGTAGATGCGGTTGCCGATGGCCGGGCGAAGCTCTTCAGGGATCGGCCCGGCGTGTTCGATCGTCAGGTACGAGATGCAGCGCCGCGCGTCCACCCGGTAGGGCGCCACGATGGCCTGCGTGGGGCACACGTCGATGCAGGCGCTGCAACTGCCGCAGTGCGCGTCGACCGGGGCCGACAGCGGCAGCGGCAGGTCCACATAGATCTCGCCCAAAAAGAACATCGAGCCGGCCTCGCGGTGCAGCGTCAGCGTGTGCTTGCCGCGCCAGCCGATGCCGCTGCGCGAAGCCAGCTCAACTTCAAGCACCGGGGCCGAATCGGTGAACACGCGGTGGCCAAACGGGCCCACGGCTTCGGCCAGCCGATCGGCCAGCTTTTGCAGGCGGTTGCGCAAGACCTTGTGGTAATCGCGGCCCCGGGCGTAGATCGACACCTGGGCGCGTTGCGGGTCGGCCAGCCCTTGCCACTCGATGGCCTGCCAGCCGGGGGGGGTGTCGCGCGGCAGGTAGTCCATGCGGGCGGTGATGACGCGCACCGTGCCCGGCACCAGCTCGGCGGGCCGGGCGCGCTTCACGCCATGCGCCGCCATGTAGGCCATGTCGCCATGAAAACCGTGGTGCAGCCATGCCAGCAGGCCGGGTTCTGCATCGGCCAGGTTCACGTCTGCCACACCGATCTGGGAAAATCCGGCCGCCCCAGCCCATTCGCGCAGTTGCGCCAGCAGGCTGGCCCCATCCATCTTCAGCGCGTCCATCATTTGCCGATTCTAGAAACCCGCACCCTGTACTGGGCCGATGAGGCTTCCTGCGCCGCCAGTGCGAAAGCCCTGGCCGACCAAGCGCCGCTGCGCGAAGCCTTCATTGAACTGCACGGCACGCTGGGCGCAGGCAAGACGACTTTCGTGCGCCATTTGCTGCACGCACTTGGTGTGACGGGCCGCGTGAAGAGCCCCACCTACGCGGTGATGGAACCGTACGACCTGCCAGGCTTCTCGGCCTGGCACTTCGACTTCTACCGCTTCAACGACCCGCAGGAATTTGAAGACGCGGGCTTTCGTGATGTGTTCGCAACCCCCGGCCTGAAGCTCGCCGAATGGCCCGAAAAAGCCGAAGGCTTGTTGCCTGAAGCCGACCTGCGCATGGAACTGACCCCGCTCGAAGGCGACCAACGCCGCGTGACGATTCAAGCCTGCACCCCGCTCGGCCAGCAACTTCTGCAGGGAGTGCCGGCATGAAGCGCCGGGTGCTTCTGCAATCGACCCTGCCGTCGATGGGCAGCGTTGTCTTGTTGCTTGGCACGCATGAGCTTGCCTTCGGCGCCACCTTGCTGGCGGTGCGTGTGTGGCCGGCCGATGACTACACCCGCGTCACGCTTGAATCCGACACGCCCCTGGAAGTGAACCACTTCATGGCCGACAACCCGCCCCGGTTGGTGGTCGACATCGACGGCCTCGAACTGAGCCCCGCGCTGCGCGAACTGGTGGGCAAGGTGAAGTCCGACGACCCCTTCATCGGCGGCGTGCGCGTGGGCCAGAACCGGCCGCGCGTGGTGCGCTTGGTGCTCGACCTCAAGCAACCGACCTTGCCCCAGGTGTTCACGCTGGCGCCGGTGGCCGCCTACCAGAACCGGCTGGTGTTCGATCTGCGCCCCACACGCGAACGCGACCCGCTGCTGGCGCTGCTGGATGAAAAATCGACCGCCGAACAGCAGGCCGCGAAGGCTGTGGAAGACGCGCTGGGCGACTTTCTCGGCAAGCTCAACAAACCCCCGGTGGTGGCGGGCATGCCGGTTCCCCGGCCCACGCCGCCGCCGCCTGCCACTGGCGCCGTGGCCCCGCGCCACCACACCGACCGCCTGGTGGTGGTGGCGATCGACCCCGGCCATGGTGGCGAAGACCCCGGCGCCGTCGGCCCGAGTGGCTTGAAAGAAAAGGACGTGGTGCTGGCGGTGGCGCTGCAACTGCGTGACCGCATCAACGCCGTGCCCGGCATGCGCGCCATGCTGACGCGCGATGAAGACTTCTTCGTTCCGCTGCACGAGCGGGTGCGCAAGGCGCGCCGCGTGCAGGCCGATCTGTTTGTGTCCATCCATGCCGACGCCTTTTTCACGCCACAGGCACGCGGCGCGTCGGTGTTTGCGCTGTCTCAAGGCGGCGCCTCCAGCAGCGCCGCACGTTGGATGGCCACCAAGGAAAACGCGTCCGATCTGGTGGGGGGCATCAACGTCAAGGCCAAAGACTCGGCGGTGCTGCGCGCCTTGCTCGACATGAGCACCACCGCGCAAATCAAAGACAGCATGCGCCTCGGTGGCGAGGTACTGGGCCAGATCGGCAAGGTAGGCCGGCTGCACAAGCCTCGTGTGGAGCAGGCCGGTTTTGCGGTGCTGAAGGCGCCTGACATCCCGTCAATCCTGATCGAGACGGCCTTCATCTCGAACCCGGAAGAAGAAGCCAAGTTGCGTGACCCCGACTACCAGCGCGAACTGGTGAGTGCGGTGTTCACCGGCATTCGGCGCTACTTTGCGAAGAACCCGCCGCTGGCGCGCAGCCGGCAGCTTTGAGGCTGTGTGCCCTGAACCGGCAGTGGTGGCAGGCTGAGGTTTCTTCAACGCAAAGACGCAAAGGTGAATACCAAGGGCGCCAAGATTTTTTGGTTCAGTTCGCCCCATCTGCCCGTTCGCCCTGAGCAGGGACTGAGCCTGTCGAAGGCCCGTCCGTCGAAGGGCTGGTGAGCGAAGTCACGGTGCGAGCAAGGCTTCGACAGGCTCAGCCCGAACGGGATGGGATGGAACGCGATTCTCTTGGCGCCCTTGGTATT
>JAYSYW010000253.1:0-8282 GCA_043727255.1 Rhizobacter sp.
GACGTTTGCCGCGACATCCACATGATTCAGCACCAGGCCGGCGCCACGCAACGCGCCGATCTGAACCGGCTCGACGCCCTGGCCCGGCAGCAGCGCGAACTGACGCAAGCGCTGGCCCGCGCGAACGAACGCCTGGTGCAATTGCAGGCCGAACGCGCGGCCGAACAAGAGCGCCACGCCGCCCACCTGATGCAACTGCGCGCCGACGCCATCCGCAAAGACACCTTGCTGGCGACCTTGCACACCGAACTGGCCGAGCTGCGGCAGGCGATGCCCGAGTTGCAGTCACGCCAGCACCTGTCGCAGCGCGTGGCCGAGCTGATGGCGCGCAACCGTGCGCTCGATGCCGAACTTGCTGAACTGAAGCACCGGCAAGAGCGCCAGGAACGCGAAGCCGAAGCCGCCGAACGCAGCGCACGTCGCCAAGTGGCGCTGCCCCCCGCACCAGCCGAACCCGCGCCCAGCCTGGGCGAACGCAGCGTGCTGTGCGTGGGCGGGCGCATGGGCAGCATTTCCATCTACCGCGACATGGTCGAGCGCCACGGCGGCCGCTTTGCGCACCACGACGGCGGCATCGAAGACAACCCGCACCGGCTCGACGCCAGTCTGGCCGCCGCCGACCTTGTGATCTGCCAGACCGGCTGCCTGAGCCACAACGCCTACTGGCTGGTGAAGGACCACTGCAAGCGCACAGGCAAACGCTGCGTCTACCTCGACAAACCCAGCCTCGCCAGCTTCGCGCGCGGGCTGGCGCAGTTGCCGGCCGAGGCCACGTCGGTGCATGAGCCTGTGGGCGATGAACGCTGAGTGATCCCTGCCGGCATGGCGTTATGGTCGTGCCCATGCGCGCCATGGCGGTTGCGCGGAGAAGGCAACCCGATGGCACCGAACGAACGTGGCTTCACCCTGATCGAGTTGATGGTGGTGGTGGCGATCATCGCCATCCTGGCCATGATCGCCATGCCGAGTTTTCAAGACAAATTCGTGCGCGAGCAGGTGCTTGAGGCGCTGCCGCTGGCCGACATCGCCAAGCCGCCCGTGCAACTGGCCTGGGCCACCAAACAACCGCTTCCGGCCGACAACGCGGCGGCCGGTTTGCCGGTGGCCGACAAGATCGTCAGCCAGCTCGTCGCGTCGGTCGCGGTTCAAGACGGTGCCATTCACATCACCTTCGGCAACAGCGCCAACGGCGTGCTGAGAGGCAAGACGCTCACCTTGCGCCCGGCCGTGGTGGACGACGCGCCCATCGTCCCCATCGCCTGGGTCTGCGGCCACGCGGCGGCGCCCAACAAGATGACGCTGCTGGGCGCGAACCAGACCAACGTCGCGCCGAAGTTCTTGCCCATGCGCTGCCGCGCGAAGGGTTGAACGGCGCGCTCAAGTGCAGCCCGCCAAACGCAGGCCTTCACCGCGGCCCACCCCGGCCCGAACGGTGCAAAGAATGTGGAACCACTGTTTGTGATTGAGAGTTATTCTCATTCGCAGGTACACTTTCCGTTGCTTTGAACACACCGTGCCGCACGGTGCCGCGCGATGGGTTTTCCGTCGTGGGCACAACGGGCCGGGGCACCGATGGACGGAAAAACAAACAACCCACGCCGGGCCTATTGGCTCAAGACACTGCACCAGTGGCACTGGATCAGTTCTGCGCTGTGCCTGCTGGGCATGCTGCTGTTCAGCGTCACCGGCATCACGCTCAACCATGCGTCGCAGATCGAAGCCCAGCCCCGCGTCACCACCCGCGAGGCGCAGTTGCCGCCCGCGCTGCAAGCCCATCTGGCCGCTGGCCCCACCGCTGACAAAGCCTCGGCCGCGCTGCCTGCCGAGCTGCAACGCTGGCTGGCCGACACGCTGCGGCTCGACGTGGGCGAGCGCGAAGCCGAGTGGTCGCCGGAAGAGGTGTACCTCTCGCTGCCGCGCCCGGGTGGTGACGCCTGGCTGCGCATCGACCGCGCCAGTGGCCAGGTCGAACACGAGCTGACCGATCGAGGCTGGGTGTCGTACCTCAACGACCTGCACAAGGGCCGCCACACCGGCGCCGTGTGGGCCTGGTTCATCGACATCTTCGCGGTGGCCTCGCTGCTGTTTTCCATCACGGGGCTGTTCATCTTGAAGCTGCACGCGACCAACCGGCCCAGCACCTGGCCCGTGGTCGGCCTGGGCGTGGTGGTGCCGCTGTTGCTGGCGTTGCTGTTCATTCATTGAGTTTCTGTTCATTCATTTCACAAGGACTGATCCATGCGAATGCGCCATTCCATCGCCCTGGGCGCCGTGCTCGGGCTGCCCAGCCTGCCGGCGCTGGCCGCCGATGTCACGCTGAAGATCGACATTCCCCGGCTCAACGTGGCCGAGTACCACCGGCCTTACGTGGCCGTGTGGCTGGAGCGCGGCGACCAGAGTTTTGCCGGGCACCTGGCGCTCTGGTACGACCTGAAGAAGAAGGACAACGGCGGTGCCAAGTGGCTGAAGGACATGCGCCAGTGGTGGCGCAAGGGCGGGCGTGACCTGCAGGTGCCGGCCGATGGCGTGAGCGGCGCCACGCGTGCGCCGAGTGAAGCGGTGTTGACCCTGGGCAACCACAAGGCGCTGGCCGGCCTGCCTGCGGGCGACTACCAGGTGGTGGTCGAAGCCGCGCGTGAAAACGGTGGCCGCGAGGTGTTGCGCCTGCCGCTGCAGTGGCCGCCCAAAGCCGCGCAGACACAGCGTGCGCAAGGCGAAGGCGAGCTGGGCGCCGTCCAGCTCAACGCCAAACCCTGAACCTTCTGAAAGCCCACCCATGAAGACCTTCTTGTTGCACACGACGCGTCGCCTGCTTGCCCGCAGCTTCGCACTGCTGGCCCTGGCCCTGCTGTCGTCCGCCCCCGCGCTGGCGCACCGCACCTGGCTGCTGCCGGCCGCCACCATGGTGGAGGGCAAAGACCCGTCGGTGACGCTCGACGCGGCCGTGTCTGAAGACCTGTTCGAGTTCGACACCAACGCCTTGCAGATCGACACGCTGCGCATCACCGCACCCGATGGCAGCGCGCTTGTGCCCGAGTCGCGCCACCAGGGCAAGCGCCGCACCAGCTTCGAGGTGAAGCTGCCGCAGGCCGGCACCTACCGCATCGCGGGTGTGGCCGAAACCGCCATGGCCTCGTACAAGCTCGATGGCGAAACCAAACGCTGGCGCGGCTTGGCCGATGCGGCGGCGAAAGAGATTCCGGCCGCCGCCACCGAGGTGCAGGTGACGCTCACCCACAGCCGCGTCGAAACCTTCGTCACTCAGGGCGAGCCCGGCGCCACCGTGCCTGGCCCGAGCGGCGTGGGCCTGGAACTGCTGCCGCTGACGCGCCCCACCGACCTCAGCACCGGCGAGGTCTCGAAGTTCCGGCTGCTGCTCGACGGCAAACCGGCCGCCGACATCGACGTGACCCTGGTGCGCAGCGGCCACCGCTACCGCTACAAGATGGGCGAGATCAGCCTGAAGACCGATGCCAAGGGCGAGTTCGCCGTCACCTGGACGGACGCCGGCCGCTACTGGCTGGGCGCTTCGACCGGCGGGCGCGCGGGCATGGACGCTGAGGCTGCCTCGGCCCCGGCCAAGCCCTCTGCGGCACCGGCCAAACGCGCCACCTACTCGGCCACGCTGGAAGTGCTGCCGCAGTAAATGCCACAGGGCCTGCGGCGGGCGGGCACAAGACCGTGCCCCAGCCCCAGCCCCAGGCCCCGATGAAGCCCCGATGAAGCCCTGATGAAGCCCCGATGACGCCATGAGGCACGTGCTCATCCCCGCCCACATCGACCCCACGCCCCCGGCGCTGGGCGCGGTGACGCACGCGGTGCAAGGCCAGACCATGGGCACCACCTGGTCGGTCACGCTCTCGGCCGCGCAGCAAGCGCTGCTGCCGGCGTGGCGGCAGGGCATCCAGCAGCGGCTCGATGAAGTCGTGGCACAGATGAGCGCGTGGGACGACCACTCCGACCTGAGCCGCTTCAACCGCGCGCCGGCCGGCACCTGGCACGTGTTGCCCGAAGCCTTCTTCAGCGTGTTGACGCACGCGCTGCGCGTGGCCGAAGCCAGCGCGGGTGCCTATGACCCCACGGCCGGTGCGCTGGTCAACCTGTGGGGCTTCGGGCCCACACGCCGGGCCGCTGAAGTGCCCTTCACGCCGCCCAGCACGCAGGCCATCGCGCAGGCGTGTTCACCACAAGCCTGGCAGCGCCTGCGGCTCGACCCCGCGAACCGCCGCGCCTTGCAGCCGGGTGGCGTGTGCCTCGACCTGTCGGCCATCGCCAAAGGCTTCGGTGTTGACCAGGTCGCGCGTTACCTGCAAGGCCGGGGCATCGACAGCTTTCTGGTCGAAGTGGGTGGTGAACTGCGCGGCGAAGGCGTCAAGCCCGACGGCCAGCCTTGGTGGGTCACGCTTGAGCCTCCGGGCCTGAGCGACCTGCCCGAGACGCTGGTTGCGCTGCACGGCCTGTCGGTCGCCACCTCGGGCGACTACCGCCGGTACGTCGAAGCCGACGGCACCCGCTACAGCCACACCCTCGACCCGCGCGATGGCTGGCCGATCCGCCATGGGCTGGCTTCGGTCAGCGTGCTGCACCGCGACGCCATGGCCGCCGATGCGTGGTCCACCGCGCTCAACGTGCTGGGGGTGGACGACGGACTGGCGCTGGCTGAGGCGCAGGGTTTGCCGGCGCTCTTCACGGTGCGCAACGCACAGGGATTTGAAGAACACGCGAGCGGCCCGTTGAAGGCGATGCGCGAATGAACCTGGGCATCGAGGCCCGCGTGCTGGCGGCCGCCGGCATCGTGGGGCTGTACCTCGCGCTGTGCGCCGCCACCGTGTGGCGTGAACGCCAGCGCCGCTTGCAAACCGAACGCGACGCCGCCGCGCTGGCACCCGCCGCCGATGGCGCCACGCCCTGGCTGGTGGCCTATGCCAGCCAGACCGGCACCGCCGAGCAGATCGCCTGGCAGACCGCGCGGGCGCTGCACACGGCCGGCGTGCCGGCGCGCATCGTGGCGCTGGCTTCACTCACCGCCGAAGCGCTGCATGAAGCCCGGCATGCGCTCTTCATCGTCAGCACCTACGGCGAAGGCGACCCGCCCGACAACGCCGGCCCCTTCGCCCGCAAGCTGATGGGCGAGGGCCTGCCACTCGCCCATTTGAGCTGCGCGGTGCTGGCCCTGGGCGACCGCGAATACGGCCACTTTTGCGGCTTCGGCCGCACGCTCGATGCCTGGCTGCAGCAGCAAGGCGCGCAGCCGCTGTTTGCGCGCATCGACGTGGACAACGGCGATGCCACGGCCCTGCGCGAATGGCAGCAACAGCTCGGCCACATCGCCGGCACCAGCGACCTCGCCGACTGGCAGGCGCCGGCCTACGGCACCTGGCGGCTCGTGGCGCGCGAACACCTCAACCCCGGCAGCGTGGGCGAGGCCACCTTCCATGTGGAACTGGCCCCGGCCGAAGGCAGCGCCGAAGCCACCTGGGAAGCCGGCGACCTGGCCCAGGTGCGCCTGCCGGCCGACCCCGAACACCCGCGCGAATACTCGGTCGCGTCGCTGCCGGCGGATGGCCGGGTGCACCTGCTGGTGCGCCAACAGCGCCGTGCCGATGGCAGCCTGGGTATGGCCTCGGGCTGGCTCACCGAACAGGCCGTGTTGGGCGACAGCTTCGACATGCGGCTGCGCGCGCACCGCAACTTCCGCATCGGCGACAACGCGCACCGCCCGCTGATCCTCATCGGCAACGGCACCGGCCTGGCCGGCCTGCGCGCGCACCTGAAGGCACGCGCCACGCAGGCCGCGTCACGCAACTGGTTGATCTTTGGCGAGCGCAACGCCGCGCACGACAGCTACCACCACGACGAGATCACCGCGTGGAAAGCCCAAGGCGTGCTGGAACGCGCCGACCTCGTGTTCTCACGCGACGCGCCACAAGGCCGCTACGTGCAAGACCGCCTGCGCGAAGCCACTGATGCGGTGCGCGGCTGGCTCGCCGCGGGTGCGGCCGTGTACGTGTGCGGCAGCCTGGAAGGCATGGCGGCGGGCGTGGAGGCGGCGCTGGTCGGCATCGTCGGCCAAGACGGGGTGGACCGGCTCATCGAAGAAGGGCGCTACCGCCGCGATGTGTATTGAGCGTTGCGCCCGCCTGAGCCCGTTGCAACTTGCAGTCAGCCTCAACGCATGAGCAGCGTCAGGGCTTGGCGCCGTCCGCCGCGCTTGGAGATGCCCGCCAACCCCAACCGCGGCGGGCGATCCACTTGCGCGCGGGGACTTCAAAACAATAAAAACTCAAGGTGCTGAGCAGCAGCAACGCCACCGTGAACAGCACACCGCTCAGCAGGTGGGAATGCGGCTCACCGAGCACGGCTTTGAGGCCGCGTTGCGTCCACGTGAAAAGCGGGATGTGCAGCAGATAGACGGCGAACGAGATGTCGCCCATCCAAGCCGCGAACCGGCCCTCCAGAAACCAGGGGCGCACATGGGCCGCGACCCACACCACCGCAGGAAAGAAAACCAGCACAAGCACCGCATCGACCCACAAGGTGTTGGCTTCGCGCAGCCCGACTTGCAGAGCCACGGCTGCAACTGCCCCAAGCGCCGCGCAACAGGCAACACCACGCCAGTTGTTCCTCAGCTCATGCATCAGCAGCCCCATGGCAAAGCCCGCCGAGGCGCGCACGATGCCCTCGGGGACGTTGTTCGGTGCGAAGCCTTCGAGGAAGCGGCCCGCCCAGATGATCCAGCCCCACATGGCAATCGCGAATACAACGTGGAGCACCAACTTGGCACGACGTGAAGTCAAGCCGGCACGTATCGCGAAGAACCATCCGACATTGACCAACAACTCGGCAAAGATCGACCAACTGGGTGGGTTGAGCGGCCAAGCGGTGTCGCCCACGCCGATGCACGGCACCATGCCCAGGTTCGGCAACACGCAGGCCAGCTTGCCCGAGGCGCCACCGCCGAAAGCCTTGATCCCTTCTGCCGTGGCACCCAGCAGAAGCGCCGCAAGGTAGAGGGGGTACAGCCGGGCCAGGCGGTTCTTGATGAAGCTCGGAAACGACAGCCCCGCCTCGATCCTCTTTTCATAGCTCTGCGCCATGACCCAGCCCGACAACACGAAGAAGAAATCAACTGCGAGATAGGCTTTCGGAATCTCGATGCCATAAACCCACGGCAGGTGGAACACCACCACCACGGCCGCAGCCGCGCCCCTCAAGGCATCCAACGAGACCACGCGCATGATTTCCCCCGCTCAACACCGAGCGCGGCTGATGCCAGTCATCGACTGTGACCCTTTCAGGGGCGGCCGGGCCCGTCAGGCGTGGAAGGGCTCATGGGGCTGATGGGGCGCACGGGGCGCTGCACCCCTGGCAATCAGCAGAGCCTCAAAACGATTCCCACTCGTCGTGGGTGCCCGTTTTGGCCGCTGCGGCCGGCGCACTCGGTGCGCTCGTAGCCAGGGGGCGTGTGGCAGACGTGGTGCTCTTGAACGCCGGCCGCACCACGTTCGTGGCGCGTTGCGGGCTGCGGCGTTCGATGGCGGGCGACACGTGGGCAGCCGGTGCGGTGTGGCGCGGCGCGGCCACACGCGCGGTGGGGGGCGCGCCTTCGGCCAGCGTGAACACCGCCACCGCATCCACCAACTGCCGGGCCTGGTGCTTCAGGCCTTCGGCGGCGGCGGCGGTTTCTTCCACCAGGGCCGAGTTCTGTTGGGTGGCCTGGTCCATCTGCGTCATGGCCTGGCCGATCTGCGCCACGCCCGCGCTTTGTTCGCTGCTGGCCGCGCTGATCTCGCCCACGATGTCGGTGACGCGGCGAATGGCGGTCACCACCTCTTGCATCGTCACGCCCGCCTGATCGACCAGGTGGGTGCCTTGCTCCACCCGCTCCACGCTGTCCGAGATGAGCGTTTTGATCTCTTTGGCGGCCGCCGCGCTGCGCTGCGCGAGTGCGCGCACCTCGCTGGCCACCACCGCAAAACCGCGCCCTTGTTCACCGGCACGCGCCGCTTCCACGGCTGCGTTGAGCGCGAGGATGTTGGTCTGGAACGCGATGCCGTCGATCACGCTGATGATGTCCACGATGCGCTTGGAGCTGTCGTTGATGCCCTTCATCGTGTCGACCACCCGGCTCACCACCTCACCGCCCTGAACCGCCACACCCGAAGCGCTGAGCGCCAGCTGGTTGGCCTGCACCGCGTTGTCGGCGTTGTGCTTCACCGTGGCGCTCAGCTGTTCCATTGAGGCCGTGGTTTGTTGCAAGGCCGAGGCCTGCTCTTCGGTGC
>JAYSYW010000254.1:0-8272 GCA_043727255.1 Rhizobacter sp.
AGGCCTTCGCTGCGCTGCCCGCTGTGGACGACGGGCTTTCTTGGGGCTTTCATGGGCGCTTTACCCAGCTCAATCAAGCACGCTGATCCGCCGAGTGGCGCATGCCGCCCTGCCATGCGCCGCCGGCCGCGCCGGGTTGCGAAAGGCTGCGTCGCGGCAATTCGTCGCCGAAGCCACGGGTGCTGCGCGCACACCCCTTCAATCCGACCAGATCGAGGATCTCGACCTCGCGGTTGTTCACCGTCAGGTAACCGCAGTCGGCCAGAGATCCGAACGAGCGGCTGACCGTCTCGTGGGCCACGCCCAGATGGCTGGCAAGGTCACGCCGGCACATCCGCAGACGCAACCGGCATGCGGACTCGCCCCATGCCGTCATGCGGGCTGACAGCTGCACCAGAAACCGCGCCAACCGCACTTCGGCAGCCACGGCGGCCATCATTTCGGCAATCTCGCCGACATGATTGAGCTGGCGGCTGAGTGCGATCTGCAAGGCCAGGTCAAGCGCGGGGAACCTGGCGCGCAGGCCGTTGAGCTCAGATACCGGCAGGACGTACACGCTGCCGTCTTCCAGCGCCGTCACCGTGGTCGGGTGCCTCCCGCTGCACACGCCGTTGAAGCCCAGGACCTCGGTCTTCCCTGGGAAGTCGAGCACCTGTTCATAGCCGTCCACCCCCACCTTCGAGCATTTGAAGGTGCCGCACCGCACCACATAGATGAACTCGGTGTCGGTGCCCTCATGGAACACGGTGCTGCCGGCCGGCACGCGCCGCACGGGCATCCGCAGCGCATGGTCGGAGGCATCGCCCTGGGGCATGCCCATCAAGCGCAGCAGTTCGGGCAAGCCACAGGTGGCGGCGTTGCTGAGCGGTGGTTCGGCGGAGTCCACAAACCACGCGGGCTGGGGCGACAAACCTCTGGAGGGCTTTGAAGCGTATGGCATAAGAACCTTTCCCTGGAGTTCTTTGGGTCGGGCGTGACTTATTCACGCTTGCAGCAAGCTTCGGCCCGAACCAATGACCTAGCAATCGGCTTCCACTTCAGGGCGTTGTCAGAACTTTGCCGTTGTTCATTGAGATAAATCTCAACTTGGGTAGGACGATTCCGAATTCCCTTGCAAAGCAAAATTGGTTCCCTTGACATGAATCAGGTCCGGGTGGGTGCATACCCTTCTTGCCGATGTCGTCTTCCATTGCAGGGCCATTTCTCGGGCAGCATTAGCCCCCCGCGGGCGTCCATCGATTCAAGCGGCACGAAAAAGCCAATTGATCAATGCCCTCCGGCACACGCGATTTCATTCATTCGCAATGCATACACCCATGAGGCTGACGCAACACGCACCGCCGAAGCGGTTTGACCTTCGCGATGGGCCGCTGGGTGACATCGCCCTTGCCGCCCTGGAAGCGATCGTGATCATCGACAGCGAACAACGCCTCATGGCGCTCAACCCAGCTGCGGAGCAGATGTTTCGCTGCACATCGGGGCAGGTGCTGGGCGACTCGCTGGGGCGGTTCATCCCTGCGCACGCCCGAAGTCAGCATCTGAACGAGGTTGAATGCTTCATGGCCTCGCCCGCGACAGAGCGGCACATGGCGCCGCAGCGGTGGCTCACCGCCATGCGTGGCGATGGCGAAGAATTTCCGGTCGAGGTGGTGCTGTCACGGGTGGACCCGGACGGCATTGACGGTTCGCAACACTATTTCGCCGTGTTATTGCGCGACATGGGCGGAGACGCTGGCGGCGTGCACACGCCTGAATACCTGAAGCAGCGCCTGTTGACGATCTTTGCGCTCGCTCCGATCGCGATATGGATCGCCGAGAACAACCAAGTGGTGTTCGCCAATTTGGCGGCGGTGCGCTTGTTCGACTCCAGCGACGGCGCCGCCCTCATCGGCCGCTCTATCTATGAACTTTTGGATCCACAGTCGCACACCGCCGTTCGCCAGCAAGTGGCGCGAGTCGTCCAGGGCGAGTCTGAACTTGCCCCGGTTCAGGGCCGCATCTCCCGGCCCGACGGCGAAGTGCGTGAAGTCGAGATCGCCCTGGCCGGCCTGCCAGACCAAGGGGTGACCACGGTGCAGATGGTTGTGGCCGACGTGACGCAACGCAAACGCGAAGCTGCGGAGGTCGAGCGTTCGCGTGAAGCGCTGCGGCGACTTTCGGCCAGCGTGGTTGAAGCCCGCGAGGAAGAGCGCCGCCGCATCGCCCGCGAACTGCATGATGAACTGGGCCAGCGCCTCACCGCATTGAAGATGGACCTCTGCGGCATCGCCCAGACCGACGGGCCCGGCACCCACACCCAGCGCATCGACAGCATGTTGGTCATGCTTGACGAGACCCTGGCATCGGTTCGCCGCATCGCCGCCGACCTGCGGCCAATGATGCTCGACGACCTGGGGCTGAATGCCGCGATCGAGTGGTTGGCCCGAGACGCGGCGCGGCGGCTGGGCATCGAAGTCACCGTGCGGCTTGAAAAAACCGAGCCCCAGGTGGACGAGCGCACCGCCACCGCGCTGTACCGCATGGTGCAAGAAGCCTTGACCAACGTCGCCCGGCATTCACACGCCACCGACGTGTCCATTGAACTGCTCGAAAGCGCGACAGAAGTGGTTCTGTCGGTTCAAGACAATGGAATTGGCTTTCCACCGCGGGCGCTGCAACGGGAAGGGTCGTTCGGCCTGTTGGGCATCCGCGAACGCGCCTCCATGCTGGGCGGCATGCTGACGCTGGACAACCCGACCGAGGGCGGCGCCCGCTTGGCGGTGGTCGTGCCGCTCGCCCACCCGGCAATCGACTCAAATGCTTGGCCAGCGACGGCGCTTTCGACGTGAACACATCAAACCCGGACAGTAGGCTTCGCATCCTCATCGTGGACGACCACGAGGTGGTGCGTGAAGGCTTGGTGCGCATTCTTGAGGCCGCTGGCGAGGGCTGGCAGGTGACCGAGGCCAGCAGCGGCTTTCAAGCCCTGGAGCTGGTGCGCCGCCAAGCTTTGGACGTGGTCATCGCCGACCTGTCGATGCCGGGCATGAGCGGGCTTGACTTGATCGGGCGGCTGCGAGGCGAATTCCCCCGCCTCGGCATCTTGGTGCTCAGCATGCATGCCGAAGAGCAATACGCGCTGCGGGCATTCAAGTCGGGTGCGAACGGCTACGTCACGAAAGACGGCGCCGCCACCGAGTTGGTGCATGCCGTGCGCAAGGTGGCGGCCGGCGGTGCGCACGTCACGTCGAGCCTGGCCGAGCGGGTGGTGCTGCAACTCAACGGGACGGTCAGCACGCCCGGCCACGCACACCTCTCGAACCGTGAACTCGACGTGCTGCGCCGCATCGTCTGCGGCGAGCGCATGACCGACATCGCTGAAGCGCTGCATCTGTCAGTGAAAACCGTGAGCACACACAAGAAGCGCATCCAGGACAAGCTGCAACTGCCCACCATGGCGGCGTTGATTCGCTATGGCATGGAAAACGGCTTGCTGCGGGAAGACGCGCTCACACCCCGGGACTGACAGGCGCCATCAGCCGGGCAGACGCTTTGCCCGACCACGGTGGCGTGATGCAGCACGCGCGGCGCGATTGAGCCCAGAAACCACCCGCACCGACAACCCGCCCCTCGCGCCCCAGCCATGCGTGCCCATGGCGATCTGGTCCATGCCCAAAACGCCCACTGAAAACATTGAGCGCTTCTGGGCAAGCCTGCATTGCCTGGCCCGGAAGGAACGGTTCGTCGCAACAACCAAAAGAACCCCAATCCCCGAAGTTTGTCGCTGGCCGTAAATACTGTGGCGTCCCGCTACAGGCAAGGCCAAAGCCTCATGGGTTGCTCGGGCTTTGTGGCGCTGTAACTCGCCATAAACTGGCTCGCTCCATGCAGACTCCCTCCAGCCCTTCCCTTCTTGCGCCCCCCACCTGTCGCGCCTGCTGGGCCGTGCTGTGGCTGGCGCTGTTGCCCGCACAGGCGATGTCGCACTCGGCGTTGGCTGATCTGTCGCTTGAACAACTCACACAGTTGGTGGTGACGTCGGTGTCGCGCAAGCGTGAACCGCTCGCCCACACGAAGGCTTCGGTGTTTGTCATCACGGCCAACAACATCCGCCGCTCTGGCGTCACCAGTCTGGCCGAGGCGTTGCGGCTTGCGCCCAACCTGCATGTGGCGCGCGCCAACGCCAACCAATACGCCATCAGCGCACGCGGCTTCAACGATGTGCTGTCGAACAAGATGCTGGTGATGATCGACGGCCGCACGGTCTATTCGCCGCTGTTTTCGGGCGTGTTCTGGGAAGCCCAGTCGTTGATGCTCGATGAGATCGAGCGCATCGAAGTTGTCAGCGGCCCCAACACCACGGTGTGGGGCAGCAACGCGGTCAACGGTCACATCAACGTCATCACCCGGCAGGCGACGGCCACGCAGGGCACGGGCTTGAGCCTGCAGGCCGGCACCGACGGCTCAGACGCCGCCGTGCGCCACGGCTTCACGCTCGACAACGGCGCGGCGGTGCGTGTGTTCGCCCACAGCTTCTACCGCCGGAGCAGCGAGCAGGCCGAGGGGGTTGAACTGGGCGACGCGGCGCATGGCGTGCACGCCGGGCTGCGGGCCGATTGGGCGCGCGAGGACGACTTGTTCTCGCTGAGTGGCGACGCCTACGAATCGCGCCTTGACCAGTTGCCTGCCGAACAACACCTGGCCGGTGCCAGCTTGCGTGGGCGGTGGGTTCGCGGTTTTTCGTTGAAGCGGCAGTTGCTGGTGCAGACCACGCTGGCGCAGGCGCGGCGCGACCGGCCGGGGGCGGTCAGCGAAACATTGAACACCGTTGACGCGTCGGCGCAGTACCGCTTTGAACCCGCAGAGGGGAACGACATGGTCACGGGCGTGAACCTGCGCCACGGGGTGGACGATGTCGAGAACACGCCCACGACGGTGCTCACACCACCCGACCGCAGCTTGTCGTGGTTGCGTGCCTTCGTGCAGAACGAACTGGAGCTCAGCCCCAACATCTCGTTGACCACGGGCTTGAGCCTTGACCGCAACCCCTACACCGGCTGGGAAGTGCAGCCCAACCTGCGTCTGGGTTGGCGCATGTCTGACAGCGCGTTTTTCTGGACGGCTTTGTCGCGTGCGGTGCGGGCGCCTTCGCGCATCGACCGCGAACTCACGCAGCCCGGCATCGGCTTCATCGGCGGCCCCGACTTCCGTTCGGAGGTGGCCCACGTGCTGGAGCTTGGCCACCGGGGCCAGCCTGCGGAAAACTGGTCGTACTCGGCCACCGCGTTCGTGCAGAGCTACCGCCACCTGCGCAGCGTGACGCAAACGCCAGCAGGCATGGCATTCCAGAACAACGTGCAGGGCCACACGCAAGGGCTCGATGCGTGGTCGTCTTGGCGGGTCAACAGCCGCTGGCGGCTTGATGGAGGCTTGGCCCTGCTGCGCAAACGCCTGCATGTGAACCCGGGCGCGCCCGATGTGAACAGCCTGATGTGGCTGGGCAACGACCCGCGCAGCCGCCTGTCGCTCGCTTCGGTGTTCGACATCTCGCCCGCGCACAGCCTGCGCGCGAGCGTGCGCCACACCTCGCGCTTGCCCGACCCGGAAGTGCCTGCGTGGACGGCCGTTGATGCGCGCTGGGGCTGGCGCCTCTCGCGCGCGCTTGAACTGAGCCTGTTGCTGAACAACCTGTTCGACCCCAACCATGCGGAATGGGGCCCGGCCGCCAACCGCGTCGAATTCAAGCGCTCGGCGGCGCTGCAACTGCGCTGGAACCTGTGAGCTTCAGCCGCCCCCCCTTCCCTCGGGCTTCGCTCTCGCGGCGCGGCTTGGCCGTGTTCGTGTGGATGGTTTTCGCCGGTGCATGGGCTGGCAATGTGCGGGCCCAAAACGCCCCAACCGCCCTCACCTCCCCCACCGCCAGCGGCGTGAAGGCGGCTTTTCTCTACAAATTCTTGAACTACGTCGAGTTGCCTGCGACCTTGTTTGCACAGGCCGATTCGCCCTTGGTCATCGGCGTGGTGGGTGCCGATGACGTGCACGCCGAGTTGGCGCAAATTCTTCCTGGCCGCAGCGTCAACCAGCGCCCCTTGCACTCCCGGCGGCTCGTCGATGCCCAGGGCGTGCCCGAGGTGCATTTGCTCTACCTCGGCCCGCAAACCGAACTGGCACGCAGCCCTTTCGTCAGCGCCGCCAAATCGGCACACGTGCTGTTGGTGACCGACGCGCCCGATGGCCTGTCGGCCGGCGCGATGATCAATTTCGTGATGGTCGGGCCCCGCGTGCGCTTCGAGGTTTCGCTTGACACCGCCGAGCGCGCGTCAATCAAGATCAGCTCGCGGGTGCTGGGCGTGGCCGAGCGCGTGGTGAGCGCTCGGCCATGACCACCGAGATGCGGCACCCGCTTGGGCGTTCATTGCGTTTCAAGGTGATGCTGGTGGTTCTGGCGATCACCGCGATCGCGCTCACGCTCAGCGCGACGGCGCTGCTGGTCTATGAACTGCACGGCTACCGCCAGGCTTGGGTCGATGACCTGAGCACCCAAGCCGAGTTGATCGCCCGGGCCAGCGCACCCGCGCTGACGTTTCACGACCCAGAAGCCGCCAACGAAAACCTCGCGCTGCTTGAAGTGCGCCCACAAATCGCGGCCGGCGCGGTGTTCCGCCCCGACGGAACGCTGTTCGCCAGCTACCTCAACCGATCCAGCCTTGACGGTGTGTTGCCCCAAGGGCCCGGCCCGCTGGGCCACGCGTTCAGTGGCGACAGGCTTGAGCTGTTCCACCCGATCCGCGAAAAAGGCAAAGGCGAACTGCTGGGCACGGTGTACCTGCGTGCCGACTTCGCCATCGGGGAGCGCCTGCTCGCGTACCTTTTGATCCTGGCCGGTGTGACCTTGGCCAGCCTGGCGGTCGCCGCCCTCGTTGCCACGCGGCTGCAGCGCACCATCACCACGCCAATCATTGCAGTGACTCAGGTCGCCCGCGACGTGATGCTGCGGCGTGATTTCTCGCTGCGTGCGCCGCGCACCACCAGCGATGAAGTGGGTGTGCTGGTCGATGCCTTCAACGACATGCTGGCCGAAGTGGCGTCACGCACCCACGCGCTCGAGCAGTCGAACCAGCAACTCTTCGCCGAGATGGCGCAACGCCGCAAGGCCGAAGAAGCTTTGACGCACGCCGCCCGCACGAAAGACGAGTTCCTGGCAACGCTCGCGCATGAGCTGCGCAACCCGCTGGCGCCGATCAGCAATGCGGTTGAGATTCTTCGCCGCATCGGCGGGCAAGACCCGGCCATGCGCGCCCGTGCGCTCGACATCATGGCGCGCCAGTTGCGGCAGATGGTGCGGTTGATCGACGACCTGCTCGACGTGTCACGCATCACCACCGGCAAGCTGCTGCTGCACGTCGAACAGATCGACCTGCTGGCCGTGTTGCGCAGCGCAATTGAAATTGCCGCCCCCAGCATCGAATCGCGTCGCCAGGTGCTGAGCTTGTCTCTGCCCGATGAGCCAGTGGCGATGCGGGGCGATGCCACCCGCTTGGCGCAGGTGTTTGCGAACCTGCTCAACAACGCCTCCAAGTACACCGACGCCGACGGGCGCATTTCGGTGCTGGTGAACCAGACCGAGACCGAGGTCGTCGTGCGCGTCAGCGACAACGGCGTGGGCATTGCGCCCGAGATGCAGGCGCGCATCTTCCAGATGTTTGTGCAGGTGAACCAATCTCTGGAGCGCGGCAAGGCAGGCCTGGGCGTGGGCTTGTCACTGGCCCGCCAACTGATCGAGATGCATGGCGGACGCATCAGCGTGAACAGCGAAGGGCTGGGCCGCGGCTGCGACTTTGAAGTGCGTTTGCCGCTCACACGGGCCACTTTGGACGAACCGCAAGCGGCCTCTCAGGGTGTGATGCCGATGAGTGAGGCGCCGCGCCGAATTCTGGTGGCCGACGACAACATCGACTTCGCGACCAGCCTGTCCAACATCCTTGAATCACTGGGGCACCAGACCACGGTGACGCACGACGGCGTGAGCGCGCTGGAAAGAATACGCAGCGACCTGCCCGAGGTGGCCTTCCTCGACATCGGCATGCCGGGATTGAACGGCTACGAGGTGGCTTCGCTGCTTCGCCAGCGCGAAGGTGCGCCGCCGCTGGTGCTGGTGGCCGTGACGGGCTGGGGGCAAGAAAGCGACCGCGAAAAGGCACGCGTGGCGGGCTTTGACCACCACATGGTCAAGCCGATCGAGCTGAGCCAGATCCTCTCAATCGTGGGCACCTGCGTCACCCGATAAGGGGCG
>JAYSYW010000255.1:0-8268 GCA_043727255.1 Rhizobacter sp.
TGATGGTCTCGGCGTGTCGCCTCTTGCCCCTCGTCGACGAGCTCGCGGCGCTACCACCAATTCCACGCTGTGAAGCGTGCTGTCATCAGCACGGTGGAGGCCAGCCGATCGCAGGGTGACCGCAAAGCCGGGGTGATCTGGCACACGCAAGGCTCGGGCAAAAGCCTACTGATGGCCTTCTATGCCGGGCAGTTGGTGCGCGAACCAGCGATGGAAAACCCGACGATCGTGGTGATCACCGACCGCAACGATCTGGACGGTCAGTTGTTCGGCGTGTTCTCACTCGCGCAAGACCTGCTGCGCGAGCAGCCGGTGCAGGCCGCCACGCGGCAGCAGCTGCGCGCGCTGTTGAGCAACCGGCCTTCGGGCGGCATCGTGTTCGCCACCATCCAGAAGTTCATGCCGGGTGAAGACGAAGACGCTTTCCCGCTGCTCTCGGAGCGCCACAACATCGTGGTGATTGCCGACGAGGCGCACCGCACGCAATACGGCTTCGAGGCCAAGCTGAAGACGGTGAAGCCGCGCGCGACCACGGCCTTGAACACGGGCTCGGGCGAGCCCGCTGCGTACAAGGCAGAGTTCGCGCCACCCGCCGTTGACCGCTACCAGGTGGGCTACGCGCAGCACCTGCGCGACGCGCTGCCCAACGCCACCTTCGTGGCCTTCACCGGCACGCCGGTCTCTGGCGACGACCGCGACACGCGCGCCGTGTTTGGCAACTACATCAGCGTGTACGACATGCAGCAGGCCAAGGAAGACGGCGCCACGGTCGCCATCTACTACGAGAGCCGGCTGGCCAAGCTGGGTTTGAAGGCCGACGAGATGGCGACCATCGACGATGAGGTCGACGAGCTGGCCGAAGACGAAGAAGAGAGCCAGCAGGCCAAGCTGAAAAGCCGCTGGGCCGCGCTGGAGAAGGTGGTGGGCGCCGAGCCGCGCATCGCCCGTGTGGCCGCTGACTTGGTGGCGCATTTCGAAGAGCGCGACAAGGCTCAAAACGGCAAGGCCATGATCGTGGCGATGAGCCGCGAGATTTGCGTGCACCTCTACGACGAGATCGTGCGCCTGCGCCCGGCCTGGCACAGCACCGACCCGGAGCTGGGTGCGATCAAGATCGTGATGACGGGCTCGGCCAGCGACAAGGCCCTGTTGCGGCCGCACATCTACAGCGGGCAAACCAAGAAGCGCCTGGAGAAGCGATTCAAAGACTCGGCTGACCCGCTGCGCCTGGTGATCGTGCGCGACATGTGGCTCACCGGCTTCGACGCGCCCTGCGTGCACACGCTGTATGTGGACAAGCCGATGAAGGGCCACAACCTGATGCAGGCCATCGCGCGCGTGAACCGTGTGTTCAAGGACAAGGAAGGCGGGCTGGTGGTCGACTACATCGGCATCGCCAACGAGTTGAAGTCTGCGCTGAAGGAGTACACGGCCAGCCAAGGTCGCGGCCGACCGACGGTGGACGCCCGCGAGGCCTACAGCGTGATGATGGAAAAGCTCGATGCGCTGCGCGGCATGCTGGCTGGCACCCACGGACGCGCCTACGACTACAGCGGCTTCCTGACCGGGGGCTACAAGACGATCGCGGGCGCAGCCGACCACGTGTTGGGTTTGAAAGACGGCAAGAAACGCTGCGCCGACCTGGCGCTGGCCATGGGCAAGGCCTTCACGCTGTGCTGCACGCTGGACGAAGCCAAGGCGGTGCGCGAAGAAGTGGCCTTCTTCCAGGCGGTGAAGGTGCTGCTGACCAAGCGCGACATCGTGTCGGCCAAGCGCAAAGACGAAGACCGCGAACTCGCCATCCGCCAGATCATCAGCTCGGCCGTGGTGTCTGAAGAGGTGGTCGACATCTTCGACGCGGTGGGGCTGGACAAACCGAACATCGGCATCCTTGACGAAGCCTTCTTGGCCGAGGTGCGCAACCTGCCGGAGCGCAACCTGGCGGTGGAGCTGCTGGAACGCCTGCTCGAAGGCGAGATCAAGTCGCGCTTTGCCAGCAACGTGGTGCAGAGCAAACGCTTCTCAGACATGCTGAGCGACGTGGTGCTGCGTTACCAGAATCGATCCATCGAGGCAGCACAGGTGATGGAAGAGCTGGTGCAGATGGCACGCAAGTTCCGCGAGGCTGCGGGTCGCGGTGAAGAGCTGGGACTGACAGATGACGAGGTGCGCTTCTACGACGCGCTGGCCGACAACGAATCGGCCGTGCGCGAGTTGGCCGACGAGACGCTGAAGAAGATTGCGCAAGAGTTGACCGAAAGCCTGCGCAAAAACCTGAGCGTGGATTGGTCGCAGCGCGAGAGCGTGCAAGCGAAGCTGCGACTCTTGGTCAAGCGCATCTTGCGCAAGTACAAGTACCCGCCCGACAAGCAAGACGCCGCAGTGGAGCAGGTGCTGGAACAGGCCAAGGCTTTGGCCGAGGCCTGGGCGTAACGCGCCCCCGGGCTACCTGAAGCTCCACGGCGGCGGTGCCACGTAGGGGGCGTAGACGCTGTTCGTCACTGAGCCCGGCGGCACGTTGCTCGTCATGATCGAGCCGCCTGCGATCTGGTCGTTGTGGAACACGGTGTTGTCGTCCATCCAGAGCGATTCGTTCATCACGTCACCCATGTGGGGCGAGCCCGCGTAGGTGTTGAGGTGCGGGAATGCGGCGATGTTGTTGCCCTCCACATCGCTCGCCCGGTGGTAGCGCCAGCCCTGCACGACCAGCCGGGTCGATTGGCTGTCGGGGCCTTCAACGCCCGGGTACTGCGCCATGGCGCCGCCGCCTTCTGATTGCACGTTCAGCACGATCATCCGCCCACCTGCGGTGCCGGGCGCGTCGTATGACGCATGCACGCGCCAGGTGTGTTTGATGGACCCGCTTTGGCCCGGGCCAAGCTCGGTGCGAAGCCGCGAGTCGATGATGGCCACCAGGTCGGCACCGTTGACGCGCACCGGGTTCTCGTGGCGGTCGAGCTTGGGCACCACGATGTTCGAATTGGCCAGGATGACGTTGGAGCTGCCACTCTCGACGAAGAACCCGCCATTGGCCGTGCGCACGCTGCTGCGTTCGAGCAGGAATCGGTGGGCCAGCACCGGGGCGCCGTCACCGTAGTAGGTGGCCGACAAACCCTGCGTGTAGAGGCCAGAGAAGCTGGCGCCGTGGATGTGCACGTCTTCCACAAAGTTGGGCAGCGACCCCGTCGGCGACCAGCGGCGGCCACCCACGATGTAGAGGTTGTTGAAGGTGCCGCCGACGGTCTTCACGCGGCGCGCATCCATCACCACCTGCAAGGCGTGCGAGTCGTCGGTGGGTGTGACGGTGGTGCCCGTGAACACCGCTTCGATGTCTTGCCCGGTGATCACCGCGGCACCCGCATAAGGCGCAACGCGGGGCGCCAGCGTGATGCGCTTGCAGGCACCGGCCGCTTCGGTGTTGAACTGGGTGAGGCTCGACACGGTGACTGTGTTCAGCAGGCAGTCGGCCCGGGGCGGCGTGGGCAAGGCCAAGCCGTTCGGTGCATGTGCATTGCCGGCCGCAGTGAACCACCCGCCATACGCGGCATGCCGCCGTATGGCGGCGATCTGCGCGGCCACGTCGTAGGTGCCGGGTTGCGGAGTGGCGTCATTTGGCGGATCGACCACGGGCGTTTGTGACGTGGTGGGTGGGGTGCTGTCTGGGCTGTTGTCATCACCGCCCGACCCACAAGCCGCCAACAAGGCCAAGGCCGTGGCCAGTGTGAGCGGGGCGAGCCAGCGCCGGGCATGCGTCGTATTCATGGATGGGTTCATGGTCGTGCGGGCTGCTCACGCGCCCCGATGTCAGGCGCGCTGCGCGCCGCGCCCAGCCGGTCGGCCGCGCTGCTGAGCGTGGCGTGGCCGGCGTTGCGGGCGGGGCTGCCGGCCTGCAACGCGTCAGTGCCCGGGCTGGCTGCCGTGGGCAAGGCCACAAACAGCGGGTCGCCGCTCAAGCCATGGGCATCGAGCCCGGCCAACCGCGCCAGGGCGAGTGAGGCATAGGTGGAGCTCCAGCCGCCGTTGCCGCTGGCGTGGTGGCACAGGTTGTTGTCGAACGCGATGTAGTTGGCTGGCACCGTGTCGGCGAAGCAGCGGGTGTACGGGCTGCTGGCCGCGCCGTAGTGGATGAGGTTCGAGACCACCCGCAAGCCGTTGCCCGAGCCCGCCCGCAGTGCCACGCCTTCGCTGCCCGAACCCGCCTGCGTCATGTGGACGGTGTTGTTGCGGATGGTCGCTTGGCCATCGGGGTCGTCTGCGCTGTTGAGCGCATTGCTGATGAGGATCGCCGCCATATAGGTGGGCTGCGTGTTGACGATCAGGTTGTTTTCGATCAGCACGCCGGGTGCCGACGTGAGGCAGATGCCGCAGCCACCCACATTGACCACGGTGTTGCCGCGCACGACGAGGTTGCGGAAGTATTCGTCCGCGTGCGGATGGCCGGCGCTGTAGCCAGGGTTGATTGAAATGCCGTAGCAACCGCCTTCCGATGCGGCCTGGACGACCGTGTTGCCCTCGACGACCAGCCCGTTCCACTGGCCGTGCACCGTGAAGTTGCCGCCCGTGCACACGCCGTTGACGGTGGAGTTGTGGCTGAAGGTGTTGTTGCGCACGGTGCCATTGAGGCCGTGGCCACCCAGGTAGATGCCGTGGCTGAAGCCGCTGCCAGAGAAGTTGTTGTTGGCGATGGTGTTGCCCTCGATCACCATGTCGATCGCATCGCCCAGCATCCCCATGTCTGAGTTGTGATGGATGTTGCTGTTGCGGATCACCAGCGCCGTGTTGCCCAGCGGGCCGGAGTTCTGTGAGTGCACACCGATCTCGAACCCCGTGATCTCCAGGCTTTCGAGCGTGACGTTGCGGGCGTCGTTGCGCACGTGCACACCCCAGGCGTTGGCTTGGCCCAGGCCGTCGAGCTTGAGGTTGCGCACGGTGTAGCCGCCGTCGTTGTTGGTTTCGCCGAAGGCACCGAACTGAAAGACGACCGACATGCCGCCGACCTTGAGCCACGGCGCGGCCATGCCGCCCCACGTGGGCGTGTACGCATCAAACACCAGCGGCTGGGTCGGTGTGACGTGAAGGTTGTGAAGCTGCAGGCTGAACGCCGTCCACACGCCGCCGCGCGCAAACAGCAAGCGGCTGCCGGCTGGCAGGGCGTTGACGTCGATGCCCGCGAGGGTTCGCTTCGGCACCGCCGCAGTGGTGCCAGCGTGGGCGTTGTCACCCGGCACGCAACCCGCGCTGGCGCCGGTTTGGCAGTCTGAAAAATAGTACGTGGGGCCGGTGGCCGCCGGCAGCTCGGGGGCTTGCACCGGCGGGTTGGCAATGGGCTCGGGGGTGATGGCCGGCGAGGAGGCCGCGCCGCCTCCACCGCCGCAAGCGGCAAGTGCGAGTGCCAGCACCGGCACCAAGAGGCCGGCGAGGGTTTGGTTCTTCAGCAGCGCTGGGCGCTGTGCGGTGGTCATTGTTGTGCTCCCCTGTGTGCGACCTGTGGGGCCGCATCTCATTCCCGGCCGCAATTCTCGGGGTGCCCACAGGGGCTTGTGGCGCGAAGCTGTCGCGGTTTGTATCTCGAAGTGGGGTTGCTGGGCAGGAGTAACCTGCCATGAAACACCGGACAGGGTGGCTTCGATCCTTCAGGCGCATGGCAAGCTCTGACCTGTTCGACCCCTCACCTCACAAGCACCGCGAAGGAGCCTCATGCAAGTTCAACTCAACACCGACGACAAGGTTCAAGGCCAAGAGTCACTCGCCACCTGGGTCGAAAGCGAACTGAAAAGCAAACTCGCACGCTTCCAAGACCAGATCACCCGCGTTGAAGTCCACTTGAGCGACAACACCGCCGCGCGCACAGGCGACCACGACAAACGCTGCCTGTTGGAAGCCCGCCTCACCGGCCACCAGCCGCTGGCCGTGACACACGACGCCGCCAAGATGGCCGACGCCTTCCATGGCGCCATCGACAAGCTCGTGCGCTCGCTCGACCACACCTTCGGCCGCCTGCGCGACGCCAAGGGCCGCGAGTCCATCCGGGGCGTCCCCGGCGACACGGGCGACCAGACCGACTGATTCATACTGGCTTCATCCAACGCCACCGGCCACCCCCATGCTCACGATCAACAAGCTCATCGCACAAGCCCGGGGGCTGGCCCCGGCGCTCGTCAAACGTGCCGCCACCGTCACGCTTGACTGGGACACACGGCAGAAAAGCCGCTTCGACGCCACCGACTCACAGGGCCGCACGCTGGGTGTGTTTCTGCCACGCGGCACCGCTGTTCGCGGTGGCGACGTGCTGGTGGCCGAAGACGGCTCGCTGGTCCACGTGCAGGCCGCGCCGCAGCCGGTGCTGGTGGTCACGCACTGCAAAGAACACGGCTCGGCCTTCGACCTGCTGCGTGCCGCCTACCACCTGGGCAACCGGCATGTGGCCCTCGAACTCAAGCCCGACCACCTGAAGCTCGAACCCGACCACGTGCTGGCCGACATGCTGCGCCAGATGCACCTGACCGTGACCGAAACCCAAGACGCCTTCGAGCCTGAAGGCGGTGCCTATGCGTCGGGCGGGCATGGACACGCGCATGACCACGGCCACGGGCACGACGCCCAAGAGCACGGCCATGCACATGCCGCCCCGTCGCCAGCGCCCGCACGCAAGCCCATACCCATCGCGGTGAAAGCCGCAGCAGCGCCGCATGTGCATGGGCCTGGTTGCAACCACGACCACGACCACGACCATGGCCATGCGCATGGTCACGGCCATGGCGACCACGACCACAAGCCCTGATGCCCACACCGCCCGCCCCACGCCGCAAGCCCAGCGCCCGCGACCGGCGCCTGGGCCAGTCGCCCACCTCGGCCAGTGCCCTGCTGCAACTGATGTGGCTGGCATCGCCGGCGTTGCCGGTGGGTGGCTTCAGTTATTCCGAAGGCCTGGAAGCGGCGATCGAGTCTGGCCACGTCACCACTGAAGCCCAGGCCAAGACCTGGCTTCTCGACCAGCTTCGGCTCGGCCTGGGCCGCAGTGAACTGGCCGTGGCCGCCAAGGCATTTGCCGCCTGGCAACGTGGCCCGCATGGCGACGCACCCCACATCGCCGAGCTGAACGCATGGGTCACCGCGACCCGTGAGACCCATGAATTCCGTCAGCAGACCGAACAGATGGGCCGCTCGCTCGTCGAGTGGTTGAAGAACCGGGGCGCCATCGGTGACAAAGCAGACGACCGCGTCGCCGTGCTCGCGGCCTTGAAGCCCGCGCCGACCTGGCCGGTTGCGTTCGCGCTTGCTGCTGCGCAAACGGGCGCACCGCTGCGCGATGCGCTGCTGAGCTTCGCGTTCGGTTGGTGCGAAAACATGGTGCAGGCCGCGCTGAAGGCCGTGCCGCTGGGCCAGAGCGCGGGCCAGCGCATCCTGGCCGCGCTCAGCGAAGCCATCCCCGACACCATCGACCACGCCATGCACTTGCAAGACAGCGAACGCCAGGCTTTCACGCCCATGCTCGCCATCTTGTCGTCGCAACACGAAACCCAATACTCCCGACTGTTCCGATCATGAGCACTGCCCTGCACGCCATTCCCCACCGCACCAAAAAGCTCCCCCCACTGCGCGTGGGCGTGGGCGGCCCCGTCGGCTCTGGCAAGACCACGCTGGTTGAGATGCTCTGCAAGGCCATGCGCGAGCAGTACGACCTGGTGGTCGTCACCAACGACATCTACACCAAGGAAGATCAGCGCCTGCTGACGGTGGCCGGTGCGCTGGAGGCCGAACGCATCATGGGTGTTGAAACCGGTGGCTGCCCGCACACCGCCATTCGTGAAGACGCGTCGATCAACCTTGAAGCGGTCGATCGCATGTTGGAGAAGTTTCCCAATGCCGACATCGTGTTCATCGAGTCGGGCGGCGACAACCTGGCGGCCACGTTCAGCCCCGAACTGAGTGACCTCACCATCTACGTGATCGACGTGGCGGCGGGCGAGAAGATCCCGCGCAAGGGCGGCCCGGGCATCACCAAGAGCGACTTGCTGGTCATCAACAAGACCGACCTCGCGCCGCATGTCGGCGCCGATCTGGCGGTGATGGAGGCCGACACGCAGCGCATGCGGCCGCTGCATGCGAGCACGCGGCCGTACGTGATGAGCAACCTGCGCAGTGGCGAAGGCCTGGCCGCCGTGGTGCGATTCATCGAGACGCGCGGGCTGCTGGTGTCCGAGCGGGGCTGAATCCGGCGTCTCGGCGCGGCGCGCCAGCCGCGTCTTCAACTCAACATGTTCGTGT
>JAYSYW010000256.1:0-4027 GCA_043727255.1 Rhizobacter sp.
CCACCTGCGCCAGCGCTGAGAGCGCCCCAGGCCGACGACACTCGCCGGCGCCCTGCAAACGCGGGGTCTTGTGGATGCGCCGGCTGTGCCCAACTGCCCACGATGGATGCCGATGCCTTGATGCGAGCCCTGCCCTTGCTGCTGCTGCTCCTGGTGGCGGCGCTGGGCTTGGCGGCCCTGCTGGCCCAGCCCTGGTGGTTGGCGCGGCGGCGGGCCCATCTGCGGGCCTTGCCCTTCCCGGCGCCGTGGCGGCGCATCCTGCGCCAGCGTGTGCCGGCGGTAGCAAGGCTGCCGGCCGATCTGCAGCGCCAGCTCAAGCAGCACCTGCTGGTTTTTCTGGCCGAGAAGCCCTTCATCGGCTGCGCCGGCTTGAGCCTCACCGACGAGGTGCGGGTGGTGGTGGCCGCGCAGGCCTGCCTGCTGTTGCTCAACCGCAAGACCGGCTATTACCCCAACCTGCGGCAAATCCTCGTCTACCCCGGCGCCTTCATCGTGGACAAGGTGCATGCCGATGGCTCGGGCGTGCTGCAAGACCAACGCCAGGTGTTGTCGGGCGAATCGTGGTCGCAAGGCCAGGTGATCTTGTCGTGGCAAGACGCGCTGCACGGCGCGGCCGTGGCCGACGACGGCCAGAACGTCGTCATCCACGAATTCGCGCATCAGCTTGACCAAGAGAACGGTCACGCCAACGGTGCCCCGCTGCTGCCGCGCAAGGAACGGTATGCGCGCTGGTCGCAGGTGTTGGGCGATGCCTTTGCGCAGTTGCAGTCGCACGAAGCGAATGGCACCCCCTCGCTCTTCAGCTACTACGGCGCCACCAACCCGGCCGAGTTCTTCGCGGTGGCCTCCGAGGTGTTTTTCGAGCAACCCCGGCGCATGGCCGACGAACACCCGGCGCTCTTTGATGAGTTGCGCGGCCTGTACCGCATCAACCCGCTGAGTTGGTAGCGGCATGGGGCGGTGCGCTGACAATGCGCGCCACCCATGAACGACTTCACACCCACACTGCAAGACCTGCGCAACGGCCATCTGCGGGGCGCCCGCCGGCTTGACCTGTCGTGCGGCCTGACCGAGTTCCCGGACGAAATCTTCGCGTTGGCGGACACGCTCGAAGTGCTCAACCTCTCGGGCAATGCGCTGCACACCCTGCCCGACGACCTGCACCGGCTGACCCGGTTGCGGGTGCTGTTCTGTTCACACAACCGCTTCACCCAGGTGCCCGAATCGGTGGGCCAATGCGCAAGCCTTGAAACGGTGGGCTTTCGCGCCAACCAGATCGACCACCTGCCTGCCGCTTCGTTGCCACCCGCCTTGCGCGCGCTGGTGTTGACCGACAACCGGCTCACCGACCTGCCTGCTGCCCTGGGCGCTTGCGAACAGCTTCAAAAGCTCATGCTGACCGGCAACGCGTTGCGCGAGTTGCCTGCCGAGATGACCGCCTGCCACCGGCTTGAGCTGCTGCGCATCGCGGCCAACCGCTTCGATGGCCTGCCCGGCTGGCTGCTGGCCTTGCCCCGGTTGGCCTGGCTGGCGTGCGCCGGCAACCCCTTCAATGACGACGCGCAGGCCGATGCCGTGAAGGCGCAGCCGCTGCAGGCGATCGGCTGGCAGCGCTTGGCCTTGCAGCAGGTGCTGGGGGAAGGCGCTTCCGGCGTCATCCACCAGGCGGTGTGGCAACGCACGCCGGGCGCGCTGGCTGAGGCGGTGGCGGTGAAGCTGTTCAAGGGCGAAGTCACCAGCGACGGCCTGCCGGGCAGCGAGATGGCGGCCTGCATCGCGGCGCAATCGCACCCCGGCTTGATCGAGGTGCTGGGCCACGTGGCCGACCACCCCGAAGGCAAAACCGGCTTGGTGATGCGCCTGATCGACCCGGCGTTCCAGAACCTCGCCGGCCCACCGAGCCTCGACAGTTGCACCCGCGACGTGTACGCCAGCGATGCGCGTTTCACGGCCGCCACCGTGCGCGCGTTGGCACATGGGGTGGCCGACGCCGCACGTCACTTGCACGCTGGTGGCGTCACCCACGGCGATTTGTACGCGCACAACATCTTGTGGTGCGAAGAGGGTGGGGTGTTGCTGGGCGACTTCGGTGCCGCGTCGTTCACCCGGCAGTCGAACGACGGCGTGCTGGCGCAAGCGCTGGAGCGCATCGAGGTGCGTGCCTTTGGTTGCCTGCTCGAAGAGTTGCTGGCGCGTGCCGATGCCGGTGTGGGCATGGCCGCGATGCAGGCCTTGCGGCAGCGCTGCGTGCAACATGAAGTCAGCGCACGGCCGTTGTTTGCCGAGATCGCCAGCGCCTTGGCGGGTTGAACGCGAGCCGGCGTGCCCGCCTGCTTCAGTGCCCCTGGTAGACCAGCAGCCGCCCCTTGTAGGCCAGGTTCCGCAGGGTCGCCACGGTGTCGATGCGTTCTTCGGTCAGCACGTAGCCCATGGCCGACATCTGCCGGTTGAAGGCTGACCGGTTGCCCCGGTTCGGGTCCACCACCCACACCTGGCCGCGTGGTTCGGCATGGCGCCCGATGAAGCCGGCCAGCGCGCCGTCATCGTCGCGTTCGTAGAGCACGTCGCTGCCGATGATGAGGTCGTAGCGGCCGCTGACGATGGCTTCGTGTTGTGCGCCCGCAGGTGCCGCGTCGAGGCCCGAATCGGCCCAGTGGCCGTGGCGGTACTTCAGGGGCGGCAACGCGTTGAGCCGGATGTTTTCGGCCAGGAAGCTGGCGGCCAGGGGGTGGCAATCGCTGGCGGTCACGTCGGCGCCGCGCCGATGGCTGATCAAGCTGGCCAAACCGAGCCCGCAACCAATTTCAAGAATGCGCTCGCCCACCGTCACCGGGTGCAAGGCCATGCGTGTGGCCAGGTGGTGGCTTGATGGCCAGAGCAGCCCGAACAAGGGCCAGAAGGCCGACGAGATGCCCTGCTTGAGCGCCGCGCCGTGCGGGTCGTGGAACTGCTGGCGGTCGAGCAGCGAACGCAAGTGCAGGTCGGCCACGCCGGGAACGGCGATGAGCTCGTGTTTGGTCAGGTAGCCGGGCATGAAGGAGGATAGCCCCACGTCGCTGCGCTGCCGCCTTGCAGGCCGCGCTGGGCCAGCGGCCCAGCCCCTCGTCAGGCACAGAGCGTCCACTGGACTCTCTGTGTCCGGACTCGGCCCCCCGAGGGGGCGCCAACTCGATGGCCGGGCGAAGCCCGCTCCATGAGTTGTTGCTTGAGGGACGGCTTCGCTGCGCTTGCCTGGGCAGCGGGAGCGCGCGACGGGCAAGCGCAGCGAAGCCCCCATCAAGCTACACGCGAGGACCGGCTTCGCCGGCCGACCCGTGGCGCCCCCTCGGGGGGCAGGAGCGAAGCGACGTGGGGGCACAATTCTTTATGGCCGACACCCTCAACGACGCCCAGATGCAGGCCGTGCATCACCTCAGCGGGCCTTGCCTGGTGCTGGCTGGTGCCGGTTCGGGCAAAACGCGTGTCATCACGCACAAGATCGCCCGCCTGCTGGACGCCGGCTACGCGCCGGGGCAGATCGCCGCCATCACCTTCACCAACAAGGCCGCGCAGGAAATGCGCGAACGCGCCAAGCAGCTGGTCGGCGCGCGTGCGGCCAAGCACCTGGTCGTCAGCACCTTCCACTCGCTGGGCGTGCGCATCTTGCGGGCCGAAGGCACACGGCTGGGCTTGAAAGAGCAGTTCAGCATTCTCGACAGCGACGACGTGCTTGGCATCTTGAAAGACGCCGGCGGCAGCAGCGATAACGCCTTGGCGCGGCGCTGGCAATGGACCATCAGCCTGTGGAAGAACCAGGGCCTCAACAGCGAGCAGGCCGAAGCAGCCGCCGAGACCGACGACGACCGTGTGGCCGCCCGTGTGATGAAGCGCTACGAAGAGCGGCTGTCGGCCTACCAGGCGGTCGATTTCGACGACCTGATCGGCCTGCCGCACCGCTTGCTGCAGCGTGACGAAGAGGCGCGTGCCAAGTGGCAGAACACGCTGCGCTATGTGCTGGTCGATGAATACCAAGACACCAACTCGATCC
>JAYSYW010000257.1:0-20068 GCA_043727255.1 Rhizobacter sp.
GATCTTGATCATGTGCTGCTGGTCGCCGGGCACATCTTCCTCCGGCATGATCGCGTTGACCGGGCACTCGGGGATGCACACCGCGCAGTCGATGCACTCGTCGGGGTCGATGGTCAGGAAGTTGGGGCCTTCGCGGAAGCAATCGACGGGGCACACATCCACACAATCGGTGTACTTGCAGCGGATGCACGATTCGGTGACGACGTGGGTCATGGCTCGGACTTCATTGAATAAGAAAAAGGGGCTTCGCCGGCAGGCGAAACGGGCGATTTTAGGGGCTGGCGGAGCCCTTACGGGTTGCCTGCGGATGGCTCGTTGATGGGGCGCAAAGGTCGTGCCCCAGCTCCCACGGTGATGACGGCCGGCCGGTCGGCATGCAAATCGCTGGCGTCGGCCAGGTTGCCGACCAAGTGGTCGCTGTGCAGGCTGTCGGGCCAGCCCGCGCGCGACACCACGCTGACTGGTGTGTCGGCCGCCCAGCCCGCTTCGATCAAGCGGGCCGACAGCGCGGCAAGCTGTTTACCGGCCATGTAGAACACCTCGGTGTCGGCGGTGCGGGTGGCGTTCATGTCGCCGGTTCGCGTCATGGCCGTGGTGAGGCTGAGGCTGCGGCCGTCGCCACGCCGGGTCAATGGGCGTTTGGACGCGGCGGCGGCGGCCAGGGCGGCGGTCACGCCGGGAATGATTTCGCAGTCGATGCCGGCGCGTGCCAGCGCGTCGAGTTCTTCTTCCAGCCGGCCGAACATGCTGGGGTCGCCGCCTTTGAGTCGCACCACCACGCCTGCCTTGCGGGCGTGTTCGACCAGCAGCTTGTTGATGTCGGCCTGGCCGGTGCTGTCTCGGAAGCCGCGCTTGCCCACGTGCAACCACTGCGCACGCGGCGCGAACTCGCGCAGCGCCGGGTCGGTGAGGGCGTCGAAAAGCACCACGTCGGCCTCGCCCAGCCGCCGCGCACCGCGCAGCGTGATGAGGTCAGCCGCGCCGGGCCCGGCACCGATGAAGACAACGACGCCCATCTGCGTTCAGGCCGCCGCTTTGACCAACAGCGCGCCGCTGGTGCGGTTGCTGGCCGGGTCCACGATGATCAACGAGCCGCCCACGCGGTTCTCGGCATAGGGCTCGACCGGCAGCGGTTGCTGCGTTTCGATGATGACGTGGCCAATCTCGTTGACGGCCAGTTCCTTTGCGTCGATGGCTTCGAGGGTGTGGATGTCAACCCGGCTTTCGATGCTGCTGATGCGCGCCTGCACCCAGCGGTTGCCGTGGCGCACCCAGTACTTGCGGCCGACGACGGCGGGTTCGGTGTCGAGCCAGGCCAGCGTGGCTGAGAAACGCTGGGTTTCATGGATGGTCTTGGGCGTGGCGATCCAGTCGCCACGCGACACGTCGAGCTGGCGGTCGAGCACCACGCCGGCCGATTGGCCGGCTTCGACCACAGCAACCGCTTCACCTGCCAGCCGCACTTCGGCCACCGTGGCCAGCTCGCCGCTGGGGAAGATTTGCACTTCGTCGCCGGCCTTCACCTGACCGTGGGCCACGCGGCCGTACAGCGAACGCGGCTGGTTGCCGGTGCCTTCGCCTTCACGCGACACGTACTGCACCGGGATCAGCAAATCGCCTTCCTTGCGCTCTTGCAGCGCGGGCAGCGATTCGAGCAGTTGCAGCAGCGACATGCCGTCGTACCAATCGGCGTCGAGTGGCTGGGTGACGTTGTCACCGCGCAGGGCCGAGACGGGGATGATGCCGGCCACTGCAATGCCGGCTTGCTGGGCAAAGGCCACCAGCGCATCGCGCACGGTGTTGAAGGCATGCGCCGGGTCGGCCACGGCATCGAGCTTGTTGACCGCGAACACGATGCTGGGCACACGCAGCAGGTGGGCCAGCAGCGCATGGCGGCGGGTCTGCGGCAGCAGCACCAGCGGTTTGGCATCGACGTCGATCTTGGTGATGTCGACCAGCACCACGGCGGCGTCGCTGCCGGCGGCGGCGGTCACCATGTTGCGGGTGTACTGCTCATGGCCGGGGGCGTCGGCAATGATGAACTTGCGCTGCTTGGTGGCGAAGTAGCGGTAGGCCACGTCGATGGTGATGCCTTGCTCGCGCTCGGCCTCCAGGCCGTCGGTCAGCAGCGACAGGTCGATGGGGGCGCCAGCGGCGCGCTTTTCCAGCGTGTCGAGCTGGTCGGCCAGGATGGCCCGGCTGTCGAACAGCAGGCGGCCGATCAGCGTGCTCTTGCCGTCATCGACGCTGCCGGCGGTGAGGAAGCGCAGGGCGCGGTGGTCTTTGACTTGTGCGGTACTCATCTCATTCTTTCGGTGGCATCGACGCGTGGCGTGCGATGCATGAACCAGGTCTCATCAAGCGGCTGCCGTGGAACTGGCTTCGCCAGGCCACTGGCTGCGCCCCCTTGAGGGGAGGCGCGTCAGCGCCTCGGGGGGGGGCATCACATCAGGTCAGAAATAGCCTTCTTTCTTGCGACGTTCCATCGACGCGTCGGACGTGCGGTCGTCCATGCGGGTCGCGCCGCGTTCGCTGACGGTGACCTTCAGCGTCTCGGCCACGATGTCGGTGGCGTTGGCGGCCGGGCTTTCGACCGGGCAAGTGCAGGTCATGTCGCCCACGGTGCGAAAGCGCACTTGCACGGTTTCGATCTGCTCGTCACCTTCTGGTGGCGTGACTTCGGTCAGCGGCACCAGCAAGCCCTTGCGGCGAATCACTTGCCGGTCATGCGCGAAATACAGACCCGGCAACGGGATGTTCTCGCGGGCGATGTAGAGCCACACGTCGAGTTCGGTCCAGTTGCTGATCGGGAAGGCGCGCATGTGCTCGCCCGGCTTGATGCGGGTGTTGAACAGCGTCCAGAGTTCGGGGCGCTGTTCCTTTGGCTGCCATTGGCCGAAGCTGTCGCGGTGGCTGAAGATGCGTTCCTTCGCGCGCGCCTTTTCCTCGTCGCGGCGGGCGCCGCCCATCAGCACGTCGAAGCGGTGTTCTTCGATGGCTTCGAGCAGGGCGACGGTCTGGTGGCCGTTGCGCGATTCGAGCGGATGGCTCAGGCGCACCGTGCCGCGTTTGATGGAGTCTTCAAGGTGGCCGATCACCAACCGCTCGCCCATTTCCGCCACGCGGCGGTCGCGGAACTCGATGACTTCGGGGAAGTTGTGGCCCGTGTCCACGTGCAACAGCGGGAAGGGCAGCTTGCCTTTGTATTCGCCGTCCTTGCCTTTTGTCTTGAAGGCTTTTTCGGCCAGGCGCAAGACGACGCACGAGTCTTTGCCGCCCGAGAACAGCAGGGCGGGGCGCTCGAAGGCGGCCACGGTTTCACGCAGGATGAAGATGGCTTCTTCTTCCAGCCAGTCGAGGTGGGTGTGATCCAGCTCGGGGAGCAGTTGCTCCACGGTCAGCGGGGCATTCATTTGCGTTCTCCGATCATTGATACAGCGGCGTCTTGTGCGTCATCAGCAGCGCCATGGACGTGCAGGCCGCACTCCTTGGCTTTCTCGTCTTGGCTACGGCCGGGCTCTTGCGAGCCCTTAACTTCGGCTTCGCCGAAGTTAGCCTGCGCCGAAACGAGAGCTGGCACCTCGTGCACGTGAAGGCCACATTCCTTCTGGCTCTCGTTTTCCCACCACCAGCGCCCGGCGCGGAAGTCTTCGCCGACGGCGATGGCACGCGTGCAAGGCGCGCAGCCAATGCTGGGCATGAACTCGTCGTGCAGCGGGTTGTAGGGCACATCAAAGCTGGCGATGTAGTGCCACACGTCGTTCCAGCTCCAATCGGCCAGCGGGTTGAACTTTGTGCGACCCTTGTCGTCGGGTTCGGTGAAGGGCACGTCGCCCCGGTTGTTCGACTGTTCGCGGCGCAGGCCGGTGACCCACGCCGTGCGCGTGGCCAGCATGCGCGACAGCGGTTCGAGCTTGCGGATGCCGCAACAGCCCTTGCGCAGCTCGATGCTCTCGTACATCGCCTTCTCGCCGTGTGTCTTCACGAAGTGGATCGCCGCCTCGGCTTGTGGGCGGTACACCTCGACGCTGAGGCCATAGCGTTCTTCGATGCGCGGGATCAGCGCCACGGTTTCGGCGTGCAGCATGCCGGTTTCCAGCGTGCCGATGGCGATGGCAATCTGGTGCCGGGCGATCAGATCGGTCAGCACCATGTCTTCGGCGCCCAGGCTGGTGGCTTGCACCACATGGCCGAGGTGTTCGGCCGCGGCCTGCTTCAGCACTTCGACGGCATGCGCCACGCGCGCATCGAAGCCGGCGCTGGCGCGGGCGTACAGGGCGATGGCGCTCATATGGCCGAGCCCGCTTGGTTGAAGTCTTGCACCTGGTATTCCTGGCCGGCCGGGCGCACGAACAACGGGCGGTGCTCGTTCACGTCGCCTTGGTAGTGGCCCGGAAAGAAGCTGAGCGCGCGCTCGGCTGCGTCGAGCGACTGGTCGGCACGCAGCACGACCGAGCTGAAGCCGGTGCGTTGCAGCAGCGACAGCATGTCGACCAGCACGTCGCCAGTCGCGCGCACTTCGCCCTGGAAGCGATAGCGCGAACGCAGGATCCGGGCTTGGCTGTAGGCGCGGCCATCCACCCACTTGGGGAAGTTCAGCGCCACGAGTGACAGGCGCGGCAGATCGGCTTCGAGTTCTTCCACTTCCTGGTCGTTGCCGAGCGCCACGCCCACGGGCATTTCGGCCGGCCAGAAGGCGCGCACGCTGTGCCATTGCAGGAAGCTCAGCAGGCTGTGGGGGCTGGGCGTCAACGTGACCATCGGGCCGTCTTCGCCGCTGATGGTGTGCCAGGTGTCTTGATGGGGAACGATGAATTTCATGGCGAGGCTCCGATCAAGCGGCTTTGGCGGTGGAGCGGCGCACCGCGTTGGCGGCGCTCTTGAAGGGGTCGAGCCCGACGCGTTTGACGGTGTCGATGAAGAGTTCGTTTGCCGCCCGCTGGCCACGGTAGGTTTCGATCACGGCTTCGATCACGTCGGCCACTTCATCGGCCGCGAACGACGGGCCGATGACCTTGCCGGGCGTTGATTCGCCGCTGATGGCGGAGCCGTCAGAGCCGCCCAGCGACACCTGGTACCACTCTTTGCCGTCCTTATCGACGCCGAGAACGCCGATGTGGCCGCTGTGGTGGTGGCCGCAAGAGTTGATGCAGCCGCTGATGTGCAGGTCGATGTCGCCGATGTCGTAGAGCGTGTCGAGGTCGTCGAAACGCGCGGTGATGTCGGCGGCGATCGGGATCGAGCGGGCATTGGCCAGTGCGCAGAAGTCGCCACCGGGGCAGTTGATCATGTCCGTCAGGAAGCCGATGTTCGGCGTGGCGAAGGTGGCGGCCTTGGCGGCTTCGTACAGCGCGGGCAGGTCGCTTTCTTTCACCCAGGGCAGCACCAGGTTCTGGTCGTGCGACACACGCAACTCGCCGTGGCTGAACTGGTCGGCCAAGTCGGCGGCTTGGTCCATCTGCACATCGGTTGCATCGCCCGGTGGCTGGCCGGCGCGCTTCAACGACAGCGTGACCGCGCGGTAGCCCTGCACCTTGTGGCCGTGCACGTTGCGTTCGATCCAGCGCGTGTAGGCCTTGGGCGCATCGGCCGGCACCTGCAGCGTTGAGGCGGTGGGCGCCACGCCTTCAGGCAGCACGAAATTCGCGGCCACGCGGTCGAGTTCAGCTTGCGGAATGATGTGTGCGGCGCCGTCGAGGTCGCGCTCAAGGATGTTCTTGAACTCCTCGGCCACGTCGTCGATGAACTTCTGCCCCTCGGCCTTCACCAAAATCTTGATGCGCGCCTTGTACATGTTGTCGCGGCGGCCGTGGCGGTTGTACACACGCACGATGGCTTCGATGAACACGAGGATTTGCTGCCACGGCGTGAACTCGCTGATCACCGTGCCGATGACCGGCGTGCGGCCCATGCCGCCACCCACCAATACCTTGAAGCCGACTTCACCGGCTGCGTTCTTCAGCAGTTGCAAGCCGATGTCGTGCCAGGCGATGGCGGCGCGGTCTTCCAGCGCGCCACTCACGGCGATCTTGAACTTGCGCGGCAGGAAAGCGAACTCGGGGTGCAGCGTGGACCATTGGCGCAGCACCTCGCAATAAGGGCGCGGGTCCACGATTTCATCGGGGGCGATGCCGGCGAAGCAGTCGCTCGTGATGTTGCGGATGCAGTTGCCGCTGGTCTGGATGCCGTGCATGCTGACCGAGGCCAGCGCGTCCATCACGTCGGCGCTTTTCGTCAGCGGGATCCAGTTGTATTGCAGGTTCTGGCGCGTGGTGAAGTGGCCGTAGCCGCGGTCGTATTCACTGGCGATCTGGGCCAGCTTGCGCAGTTGTTTCGAGCTGAGTTCACCGTAGGGAACGGCCACACGCAGCATCGGGGCATGGCGTTGAACGTACCAGCCGTTTTGCAGCCGCAGGGGGCGGAACTCGTCGTCGCTCAGCGTGCCGGCGAGGTTGCGCTCCAACTGGTCGCGGAACTGGGCCGCGCGCTGCTTGACGAACTGAGTGTCGAATGAGGTGTACTGGTACATCGTGGGTCGATCAGTGAATGACTTTGAGGCCGGCGGTGACGAGCGAAACGCACAACAAGGTGCGCACCAGGCGGTCGGGTATTGTCCTCGTCAACTGTGCGCCCAGCCAGATCCCTGGGATCGAGCCGACCAGCAAGGGCACCAGCAACGACCAATCCACGTGCCCGAGCGTGGCGTGGCCGATGCCGGCCACCAGCGTCAGCGGCACCGCGTGGGCAATGTCGGTTCCCACCACATGGCGGGCTTCCATCTTCGGGTACAGCAACAAGATCAGCGTGGCGCCGATCGCGCCGGCGCCGATCGAGCTGAGCGTGACCAGCACACCCAGCAACACGCCCGACAACACGGTGAAGGCGGGCCGGCGCGAGTCGGGGATCCAGCGGGCGAGGTACAAGCCGGCGCGGTTCCAGGTCTGTTTGAAGGCCACCGTCACAGCGGTCAGAAGCAATGCGATGCCGAGCGAAAAAGTGAGCGCGCTGGCCCACCCCTTGGTCAGGCCCGTGAGGTGCATCAGCGCCAGCGTGGCGATGGAAGCCGGAATGCTGCCGGCCAGCAGCAACGCCACCACGCGTCTGTCCACATGGCCATGGCGGTGGTGGGCCACCGCCCCCGAAGTCTTGGTGATGGCCGCAAACCACAGGTCGGTGCCAATGGCCACGGCGGGGTTCAGCTTGAAGACGGTCAGCAGCAGCGGCGTCATCAGGGAACCGCCGCCCACGCCCGTCAGCCCAACGATGGCGCCGACGCCAAAACCGCTCAGAACTGCCATCAGATCCATCAAATCCCCAGGTTTCAGCCCCACGCGAGCGCACAGGGAAGGGGCGGATTCTGCGAATGCCCTACATATTCTGAAAGAACAGTTTGGTTTGTTGCTTAGCTCGAATTCGCATAAGCACCCAAGACAGGCCCCTTCCTACAATGCGCCCGATGCGCATCCCTGCTTTGCTTTCCCGCCTGCTCACCGTGGGCCCCAGCGGCCTGTTGCTGACTTTGACGCTGGCGCTGAGCGCCTGCCAGACCGCGCCCCGAGCCCCCGATGCCCCGGCCGTGCCACCGGTCGTCACCCCGGCCGATGGCATGGCGCCTGCCCCGGTGGTTGTGGTGCCGACCCGGCCGCCACGTGTCGGATTGGCCCTGGGCGGCGGCGCCGCACGCGGTTTTGCGCACATCGGTGTCATCCAAGTGCTCGAAGAAAGCGGCATCAAGGTCGATTTGGTGGCTGGCACGTCCGCTGGCAGCCTGGTGGCGGCGCTGTACGCGTCAGGCCGCAACGGCGCCGCGCTGGGCGCCATGGCCGACTCGATGGACGAATCGGCCTTCGCCGACTGGGCGTTTCCGGGCCGGGGGTTGATTCGAGGCGAAGCGCTCGCCCGCTACGTGCGCGACAGCACGGGCGGCCGCACGATTGAACAGTTCAAGATGCCGCTCGGCATCGTCGCCACCGACCTCGACAGCGGCCAAGCCATCCTGTTCCAGCGTGGCGACCCCGGCTTGGCGGTGCGGGCTTCAAGCGCGGTGCCAGCGGTCTTCCAGCCGGTGCGAATCGGCACTCGTGAATACGTGGACGGCGGGCTGGTGTCGCCCGTGCCGGTGCGCTTTGCGCGCCAGATGGGCGCTGAGGTGATCGTCGCGGTGGACATCTCCCAGGCACCGGAAGGCGCTGCCACCGGCGATGCAATGCGCATGCTGCTGCAGACCTTCGCCATCATGGGGCGCAGCATCAACAACTTCGAACTGCGCGAAGCCGACGTCGTGCTGCGGCCCAAGTTGCCCGGGGTGTCGGGCGCAGACTTTTCGTCGCGCAAGAAGTCGATACAGGCCGGGCGCGATGCCGCCCTGGCTGCGCTGCCAGAGCTGAAGGCGCGCATCGTCGCCAAGACGCGCTGAAGCAACCGACTCAGCCGCGAGAAAGCCTCCCTGTGTCAGACGAAAACCAGACCTTCATTCCGGAGTCATTTCTGGCGCTGTTTCTCGACAAGAGGAACAGGCTGACCGCGTCGCGCGAAGCCATCTCTGCCCGCTACGAACTCTGCGAAGACATGGCGTCGATGCTGACGGACCACTGCCAGGCCGTGCACTTCAGAGACGGCGTGGATGAAGGCGAGGTCTTACGCCGCTGCTACCTGGGCCTGTTGACCCCTCCGGCCACGTTGGAGCCCGAGCAGGCGCAATGGGTGGTGAGGCGCACTGCGGAACTGCTGCAGTGGGAAGCCCGAGTGGAGGGCTGGGACGCGCCGGCTTGACGTGGGAGCTGCGTTTTCCTGATCAGGCTCAGTTGCCCAAGGCGGAGCGAACCGCTTCCACCCGCGCCCGGTTCACGCCGCCGTCGCCATGGCCCACGCGCGAGGCCGAGCGCACCTGCACCACCTGTGCGGCGGGGTCGTGCCAAAACTCAGCGTCATCGACGAAGCGCATCAATCGTGTGGTGAAGCGCACGTACAGGTAGCCCGGTTCACGCGTCACCACTTGCGCGCCCGGCATGGTTTCAACAATCGTGGCGATGCGTGCCAGCGTGGCCGGCCCATCGCCCTTCAGTGGCAGCGGGTCGATGGCTGCCTTTTGGCGCATCGGGTGGTCGGGGTGCAGCGCGGCCTGGCTGCTGACGCTGTTGGGCGTGGTGGCGGGCGGTTTGAGTCGTCCGTTCTTCACGCCGAGGTCGGTCGGCGGCGTGCCTTGCAGCCAGCCCATGCGGCCGGCGCCAATGGCGGCAAGCACGACGACAACCAACACAGTCAGCAGGATCTTCAAAGTGCGCATGGCAGGGGGCCCGGTTGAAAGCCGCAAAGGGATTACGGCAAGAAGGAAGTAGGCGGAAAAGCGCCGCGACTATAGTGCTTGACCCCGGAAGCAGCGGAGCAAACCATGTCGTTCCAACCAGGCCGCGTGAAGGTTTTGCGGACGTGCGCAGCGGCTGTTTTTGTGCCCGTTTTCGTGCTCCTGCTGGCAGGCTGCGCCACCCCTCTTCCCTCAGCACCACCGATGGCCGACCGGCCGTTGTTGCCCCCGCGCAGTGCGCCGGCTCCGGTTTCTGTGCTGGTCGTTCCACCAGTGCCGGCTGCTTCGGCGGTGCTTGTCCCCACAGCGCCGCCGGTCGCTCCAGAGCCCAACACCATTGCGGCCCGTTTCCCGGCACCGGCTGTCCGCTACACATCCACCCCGGGCCTGCAAGAGGGCCGCACCGAGTTCACCACTTCGGGCGAGTTGCAAGCCTTGCTGCGTGAACTGACGCGCCCGGCCACATCGGCCACACCCCACGCCACGCTGCTGTCGCTGGGTAGTTCACAAGCCGGCTTGCCGATTGAAGCGCTGCTTCTCACACGCCAGCCCGATGCATCGCCCGCTGCGCTGCTGCGCAGTGGCGCGCCGACCGTGTTGCTGGTCGGTCAACAGCACGGTGACGAGCCGGCCAGCGCCGAAGCGCTGTTGGTGATCGCGCACGAGTTGCTGCGCGGCCGCTTGCAAGAGCTGCTCGACCGCGTCAACGTGATCGTGGTGCCGCGCGCCAACCCCGATGGCGCGGCACGCCAGCAGCGGCTGACGGCCACCGGCATCGACGCCAACCGCGACCACCTGCTGCTTCGCACTCCCGAGGCCCAAGCCCAGGCCCGCTTGATGCGCGAATACCAGCCGTTGGTGGTGGTGGACGCCCACGAATATCCGGTGCTTGGCCCCTTCGTCGACGCCTTCGGCGCCCTGCCGCGCCACGACGTGCTGACCCAATACGCGATGACGGCGCAGGTGCACCCCTTCGTCAGCAAGGCGGCGGAAGAATGGTTTCGCCAGCCCATGGTGGCGGCACTGAAACAGCAAGGCTTGAGCGTGGAGTGGTACCACACGGCTTCGGTGGAACCCGCCAACAAACGGCTGGCGATGGGCGGCCCGCAGCCCGACGTGGCGCGCAACGCGCACGGGCTTCGTCATGCCGTGAGCCTGTTGCTTGAAACGCGCGGTGTGGGCCTGGGCCGGCAGCACCTGCAACGCCGTGTGCACTCGCAGGTGACGGCCATCGGTGTGGTGCTGAAGCAAGCCGCCGCGCATGCGGCCGACCTGCGCAAACTGCGCCAGTACGTCGAAGCCGAAGTGGCCGCCCAGGCTTGCCAGGGCCAGGTGGTGGTTGAGGCGGCGCTCACTCCCACCGAATACACGCTGACGATGCTGGACGCGCGCACCGGCGAAGACAAACCCGTGCTCGTCAACTGGGACTCGGCCCTGGTGCTCAACGAACTGCGCAGCCGCGCCAGGCCCTGTGGCTATTGGCTCGCGGGCGATCAGGCCGATGCGGTGATGAAGCTGCGCGCGCTGGGCCTGCGGGTGATGCAGCTTGCTGAGACCGGCGTGTTGCAGGGTGAATCATTCAGCGCTGTGCGTGCGGCAGATGGCGTCGTGTGGCCCGCATCTCTGAGTCGTGTGCCGACCCTGCTGGACGCACCAGCCGGCAGCTACTACGTGCCGCTGAGCCAGCCCCTGGCCAACCTGGCGGTGGCCGCGCTGGAGCCCGACACGCCCTTCAGTTTTGCCTCGAACGGGGTGGTGTCCAACATCGATCGGCAAGCCCGCGTGCTGGGCCTGCCGGAAGTGCGGATGCTGGCGTTGCCTTAGCGCCCGGCGCGCGTCAATAGGATCAACGGGGCAACAGTTCAAAACCTCAGCGCCGTTTCGACCCACCGCCCAGCAGCCCACCGAGCACGCCGCGAATGATTTCGCGGCCGACTGTGGTGCCCATGGTGCGCATGGCCGACTTGGCCATTGTCTCGACCATGCCTTCGCGCTTGCCGCCACGCGGCCCGGTGCTGCCGAACAGCACGTCGCCGAGGCCACCGAACATGCCACCGCTTTCCGCCGGTGTCGCGCTGGGCTTGGTGCCGGGCAGCGTGGGCAGGGGCTTGTCACCGCCGGCTTGCGCGACTTCGGCGCTGTTCTCGGCGCGGCCCTTGATGCGTTCGTAGGCCGATTCGCGGTCAACGGTTTTTTCGTACACCCCAGCCACCAGCGAACCAGCGATCAAGGCCTTTCGCTGTTCGGGCGTGATCGGCCCGATCTGGCTGCCCGGTGGCAACACGTAGACGCGTTCGGTCACGCTGGGCCGGCCCTTGGCGTCAAGGAAGCTGATGAGCGCCTCGCCCACGGCCAGTTCGGTGATGGCTGTTTCAACGTCGAGGCCGGGGTTCGCGCGCATGGTGCTCGCGGCCGACTTCACGGCCTTCTGGTCACGCGGTGTGAAAGCGCGCAGTGCGTGCTGCACGCGGTTGCCCAACTGGGCCAACACGGCGTCTGGGATGTCGAGCGGGTTCTGCGTCACGAAGTACACGCCGACGCCCTTGCTGCGCACCAGCCGAACCACGAGTTCGATGCGTTCGACCAGCGCGGTGGGTGCGTCCTTGAACAGCAGGTGGGCTTCATCGAAGAAGAACACCAGCTTGGGCTGGTCGAGGTCGCCCACTTCAGGCAGTTGCTCGAACAGTTCGCTCAGCATCCACAGCAAGAAGGTGGCGTACAGGCGTGGCGCATTCATCAGCTTGTCGGCGCTGAGGATGTTGACGACGCCCTTGCCGGCGTCGGTTTGCATGAAATCGGCGATGTTCAACATCGGCTCGCCGAAGAACTTGTCGCCGCCTTGCTCTTCGATCTGCAACAGCCCGCGCTGGATGGCACCCACGCTGGCCGCACTCACGTTGCCGTATTCGGTGGTGAACTGGCTGGCGTTTTCGCCCACGTGCTGCAGCATCGCGCGCAGGTCTTTCAGATCCAGCAGCAAAAGCCCATGGTCGTCGGCGATCTTGAACACGAGGTTCAACACGCCGGCCTGCGTTTCGTTCAGCGCGAGCATGCGTGCCAGCAGCAGCGGGCCCATGTCGCTCACTGTTGCGCGCACCGGGTGGCCTTGTTCGCCAAACACGTCCCACAGCGTGGCGGGGCAGGCGGCGGCTTCGGGGGCGTCAAGGCCGCGTTCTTTCAGCACGGCCGCGAGCTTGTCGCCCAGCTTGCCGGCCTGGGTGATGCCGGTCAGGTCGCCCTTCACATCGGCCATGAACACCGGCACGCCGAGCTTGCAGAGGTTTTCGGCCAGGGTTTGAAGGGTGATGGTCTTGCCAGTGCCGGTGGCCCCGGTGATCAAGCCGTGCCGGTTGGCCAGCGCCGGCAACAGAAAACATTCGGTTTTGTCGTGCTTGGCAATAAGCATCGGTTCGGCCATGGTGTTTGCTCCTGGGGCTGGCAAGTAAAATTGCAGTCTATTCGCAAGAACATAACCAGCGGCCCCGGCTTGACGCCCGTGGTGCCGTGCACGAGGAGCCTTCATGGCCGGACATTCCAAATGGGCCAACATCCAGCACCGAAAGGGCCGGCAGGACGAAAAGCGCGGCAAGGTCTGGACCCGTCTCATTCGCGAAATCATGGTGGCGGCACGCCAGGGCGGCGGCGATGTGAAAGAGAACCCCCGCCTGCGTCTGGCAGTTGAAAAGGCCAAGGCGGCCAACATGCCGGCTGACACCGTCAAGAAGAACATCGACAAGGCCACCGGTGCCCTGGAAGGCGTGTCCTACGAGGAAGTCCGCTACGAAGGCTATGGCATTGGCGGCGCGGCGATCATCGTGGACTGCATGACCGACAACCGGGTGCGCACCGTGGCTGAAGTGCGGCACGCGCTCAGCAAGTACGGCGGCAACCTGGGCACCGAAGGCTCGGTGGCGTTTCAGTTCAAGCACGTCGGCCAGTTGATCTTCGCGCCCGGAACGAACGAAGACAAGGTGATGGAAGTGGCGCTGGAAGCCGGCGCCGAAGACGTGGTGACGGGTGACGACGGCGCCATCGAGGTGCTGACTTCCCCGCCCGATTTCGAGTCGGTGAAGGCCACACTGGAAGCTGCGGGCTTGGTGCCCGAAGTGGCCGAGGTGACGATGCGTGCCGAGAACAGCATCGACCTGAGCGGCGAAGACGGCCAGCGCATGCAAAAGCTGCTGGACGCCATCGAAGACCTCGACGACGTGCAAGACGTTTTCCACAACGCCGTCATTGGCGATTGATTCACAGCAAACGAAAGACGGCGAATGAAGGTTCTGGTGATTGGTTCGGGCGGGCGTGAGCACGCGTTGGCATGGAAGCTCGCGCAATCGCCCAAGGTGCAAAGCGTGTTCGTGGCGCCGGGCAACGGCGGCACCGCGCTTGACCCGCACCTGAAGAACGTGCCCATCACCGACGTGCGCGCGCTGGCCGACTTTGCGCAGCAAGAAAAGATCGCGCTCACGGTGGTTGGCCCCGAAGCGCCTTTGGCGGCAGGTGTGGTGGATGAATTCCGTGCACGGGGCCTGCGCATCTTCGGGCCCACGCAGGCGGCGGCGCAGCTCGAAAGCTCGAAGGCGTTTGCTAAAGACTTCATGCGGCGCCACGGCATTCCCACCGCCGCCTACGACACCTTCACCGACCCCGCGGCCGCCCACGCCTATGTGGACAAGATCGGCGCGCCCATCGTCATCAAGGCCGATGGCCTGGCCGCTGGCAAGGGCGTGGTGGTGGCGATGTCGCTGCCCGAGGCCCACGAAGCGGTGGACTGGATGCTGTCTGGCAACAGCGGCGACAACAAGCTCGGCGTGCAACACAACGCCGGCGGCGCGCGGGTGGTGATCGAAGAGTTCTTGCAAGGCGAAGAGGCCAGCTTCATCGTCTTGTGCGACGGCAAGAACGTGCTGCCCTTGGCCACCAGCCAAGACCACAAACGCCTGCTCGACGCTGACCAGGGCCCCAACACCGGCGGCATGGGCGCTTACTCGCCCGCGCCTGTCGTCACGCCCAACGTGCACGCGAAGGCGATGCAGGAAATCATCTTGCCGACCATCGAAGGCATGGCGCGCGACGGTGTTCCCTTCACCGGGTTTCTGTATGCCGGGCTGATGATCGACGCGCAAGGCCAGCCGAAGACGCTGGAGTTCAACACCCGCATGGGCGACCCTGAAACGCAGCCCATCCTGATGCGGCTCAAGAGCGACCTGTTCGACGTGTTCATGGCCGCAACCGACGGCACGCTCGACCAGGTCGAGCTGCAATGGGACCGCCGTGTGGCGCTGGGCGTGGTGATGGCCGCGCACGGCTACCCGCTCAACCCGCGCAAGGGTGACGCCATCACCGGCTTGCCTGCTGAGGAAGCCGACGCGATGGTGTTCCATGCCGGCACCACGCCGCAGGGCGATGGCGTGGTCACCTCGGGCGGCCGCGTGTTGTGTGTCACCGCGCTGGGCGATTCGGTGAAGCTTGCGCAGCAGCGGGCCTATGACGTGCTTCAAGGCCTTCAGTTCGACGGCGCGCAGTGCCGCCGCGACATTGGCCACCGCGCCATCAAGCGCTGAACGCCCGCCGCACCCGATGAACACGAACGACGTCCGCCAGTATTTGCTGGGCCTGCAAGACCGCATCGTCTCGGCGATGGAAGAAGAGGGCGGCGAACCGTTCATCACCGATGCCTGGCACCGCCCCGTGGGCGGCGCGCTCGAAGGCGATGGCCTGTCGCGGTTGATCGAAGACGGCCGCTTGCTGGAGCGTGGCGGCTGCAACTTCTCGCACGTCAAAGGCAAGGCCATGCCGCCGTCGGCCACTGCGCACCGGCCTGAGCTGGCGGGTGCGCCGTTCGAGGCGATGGGCGTGTCGCTCGTGATGCACCCGCGCAACCCGCATGTGCCCACCGTGCACATGAACGTGCGCATGTTCGCGGCCTTGCCTGCCGGCCGCGACCCGGTGGTGTGGTTCGGTGGCGGCATGGACCTGACGCCCTACTACGGCGTTGAAGAAGACGCCCGGCACTTTCACCGCGTCAACCGCGACGCGCTGGCGCCTTTCGGCGACGACAAGTACCCGCGCTTCAAGCAATGGTGCGACGAGTACTTCTTCTTGAAGCACCGGAACGAGCCGCGTGGCATTGGCGGTGTGTTCTTCGACGACTTCGCCGAACTCGGCTTCGAGCAGAGTTTTGCCCTGACACGCGCTGTGGGCGACGCCTTCCTGACCGCCTACCAACCCATCGTGCAAAGCCGCAAGGCCACAACCTTCGGCGAACGCGAACGCGACTTCCAGGCCTACCGGCGCGGCCGCTACGTCGAGTTCAACCTGGTGTTCGACCGTGGCACCTTGTTCGGCCTGCAGTCGGGCGGGCGCACCGAGTCGATCCTGATGTCGATGCCGCCCCTGGTGAAGTGGCGCTACAACTGGCAGCCCGAAGCCGGCACGCCGGAAGCCCGGCTGTACAGCGACTTCCTGCGTCCCCGCGCGTGGGCCGAAGAAGCGCAATACGAAGAAGCTCAGGACGAGGCACCCGTTTGAAGCGCATCGGGCTCTTCGGCGGCAGCTTCGACCCGGTCCACAAAGCCCATGTTGCGCTCGCACTGGCCGCCTTGTCGGACCTGTCGCTCAACGAAGTGCGGTGGATTCCCGCCGGCCGCCCCTGGCAAAAAGCCCGCCAGCTCGGCGCGCCCCAGCACCGGGAAGCCATGGTGCAACTGGCGATCGACGGCGAGCCGCGCTTCACGCTTGAGCGTTGCGAACTGCAACGCAGCGGCGCCAGCTACACGCTCGACACGGTGCGCGAGCTGCAAGCCGCGCAACCCGGCGCTGAATGGTTTTTGATCATCGGCCAAGACCAATACGCGGGCCTGCACACCTGGCTCGGCTGGGAAAACCTGCTGAGCCGCGTGACGCTGGCCGTGGCGGGCCGCCCCGGTGCCCCCGCCGAGGCCAGCGCCGACGTGATGCGCGTGCCGCACCGCGCGGTGGGCCTGCCGATGATGGACATTTCATCCACCGACATCCGTGAACGCATCGCCCGCGGGCGGAGCTTCGATGATCTGGTGCCGCCCCCAGTCGCACGCTATATTGATCAACACCACCTCTACCGAGGCACCCCCAGGAGCTGAATGGACATCCGAAAACTGCAAAGCGCCATCGTTGATGGTCTGCAAGACGTGAAAGCGCAAAGCATTCAAGTCTTCGACACCGAACACCTTTCGCCGCTCTTCGAGCGCGTGATCATTGCGTCGGGCACCTCCAACCGTCAGACGAAGGCCCTCGCGGCCAGCGTGCGCGATGCGGTCAAGGCCAGCGGCTTTCCCGTGCTGCGCACCGAAGGTGAGTCCAACGGCGAATGGATCATCGTGGACTGCGGCGCGGCCGTGGTGCACGTCATGCAGCCGTCGATCCGCGAGTACTACCACCTCGAAGAAATTTGGGGCGAAAAGCCGGTGAAGTTCAAGGCCGAGAAAGCCACCAAGCTGGTGAAGGCTTCAGAGCCTGAAGAAGAAGCCCCGGCCCGCAAAGCCACTGCCAAGAAGGCGCCGGCAAAGAAGGTCGCGGCCAAGACAGCGGCAGCGAAGACATCCACCGCGAAGGCTCCAACAAAGACTTCGGCAAAGGCCCCCGCAAAGGCCCCGGTGAAAACAGCGGCGAAGAAAACCGTTGCGCCCGCCAAGACGACCTCGCGCACGGCCGCTGTGAAGGCCCCTGCGAAGAAGCTTGCCGCCAAGAAGGTGGCCACCAAGGCAGCGCCCATCAGAACCATGGTCGTGAATGCCCCTGTGCCCCGCAAGGCCCCGGCCAAGAAGGCCAGCGGCGGCGTGATGCGCACCGTGGGCGTCAAGAGCGCGGCGTCGAAGAAGGCAGCGCCCGCCAAAGTTGCGTCTGCCAAGAAGGCGCCCGTGAAGACGGTGGCCCGGCCCGCAGCCAAGAAGGCCACGCGCAAGGCGTGAAGCTGCTGCTGGTGGCGGTCGGCCATCGCCAGCCGGCGTGGGCCGACACGGCTTACGACGACTTCGCCAAGCGCTTCCCGCCCGAGATGCGCTTGGAATTGAAGGCGGTGAAGGCCGAAACCCGTGGCTCCAAGACGGCTGAGCAGTTGATGGCCGCTGAGGCCACACGCCTCGAAGCGGCCCTGCCCAAGGGCGTGCGCCGCATCGTGCTGGACGAGCGCGGCGACCGTCTCACCACCGTGCAGCTGTCGGCTCGCATGAAGGCGTGGATGCACGATGGCCGCGACGTCGCCTTCCTCGTCGGCGGCCCTGACGGCCTGGACGCCACGCTCAAGCAGACCGCCGACGAAACCCTGCGCCTGTCTGACCTGACGCTGCCCCACGCCTTCGTGCGTGTGTGGCTGGCCGAAGCGCTGTACCGCGCGTGGACGGTGATGGTGAACCACCCGTATCACCGTGAATGAATCCCGCGAATAAATCCCGCGAAATAACACCCCGTGAGTGACTCCCCATGAGCGAAGCATCGGGCACCGTGCACGACTTCATCTACCTCGCTTCGCAAAGCCCGCGCCGCAGCCAGTTGTTGCAGCAGCTGGGCGTGCGCCATGAACTGCTGCTGGCGGGCGCCGACGAGGATGCCGAAGCGCTGGAAGCCGAACGCGAAGGCGAACCGCCCGCCGACTACGTGGAGCGCGTGACGCGCGCCAAGCTGGCGGCGGCGAGTGCGCGCCTGAAGGCGCGTGCGCTGCCGCCCGCGCCCATCCTCTGCTCGGACACCACGGTGGCCTTGGGTCCTCGCATCCTCGGCAAGCCGGCCGATGCAGACGATGCCCGGCGCACGCTGAGCCTGCTGTCCGGCCAGGCCCACCGCGTGCTCACCGCCGTGGCCTTGGCGTGGGGTGGTGAAGAGGCCTTGGCGGTGAACACCTCGCATGTTCACTTCGAGGCTTTGAGCGCAGAGCAGATCGACCACTACATCGCCTCGGGCGACCCCTTCGGCAAAGCCGGCGCCTATGCGATCCAGAGCTCGGCAGCGGCCTGGATCTCGCGTATCGACGGGAGCTACACCGGTATCATGGGTTTGCCCCTGTACGAGACGGCGCAACTGCTGAGACAAGCGCGCGTGAAGTTCTGATTCCGCGCCCCACAACCACCGTCCGCCCCATGCAAGACATCCTCATCAACTGGACACCGCAAGAGACACGCGTCGCCGTCGTCGAAAACGGTGCCGTGCAGGAACTGCATGTCGAACGCTCGCTGGAACGGGGCCTGGTCGGCAACATCTACGCCGGCCGCGTGGCGCGTGTGCTGCCCGGCATGCAGTCGGCTTTCATCGACATCGGCCTTGAACGCGCCGCCTTCCTGCACGTGGCCGACGTGCATGTGAACGGCGCGAAGCCCGAACATGGCCCCGGTGCCGCACCGCTCACGCCGATCGAAAAGCTGGTGTTTGAAGGCCAGACGCTGACCGTGCAGGTCATCAAAGACCCGATCGGCACCAAGGGCGCGCGGCTGTCAACGCAGATCAGCATTGCTGGCCGGTTGCTCGTGTTTTTGCCGCAAGACGACCACATCGGTATCTCGCAAAAAATCGGCTCGCATGAGTTGCGCGAGCAGTTGCGCACGCGCATGAATGTGCTGACAGGCAAGGCCGAAAACGAAGCAGCCTACAGCGGGGGCGGCTTCATCTTGCGCACCAACGCCGAAGATGCGAGCGACGCTGAGTTGGGCGACGACATTGCCTACCTGCGAAAAACCTGGACGGCGATCCGCGAACGCAGCTTCAAGTCGCCGGCAGGTTCACTGCTGCACCAAGACCTGAGCCTCACTGAACGCGTATTGCGCGACTTGGCCAGCGACGCCACCCAATCGATCCGCATCGACTCGCGCCTGCAGTACGAACACCTGGCGGCCTTCGGCGCCGACTTCACGCCCACGTCCGTCGGCAAGCTGGCGCTCTACAAAGGCGAGCGGCCGATCTTCGACCTGTACAACATTGACGAAGAGGTCACCCGTGCGCTGGCGCGCCGGGTGGACCTGAAGTCGGGCGGCTACCTCATCATCGACCAGACCGAGGCGCTGACCACGGTGGATGTGAACACCGGTGGTTATGTGGGTGCGCGCAACTTCGACGACACCATCTTCAAGACCAACCTCGAAGCCTCGCAAGCCATCGCTCGCCAACTGCGGCTGCGCAACCTGGGCGGCATCGTCATCGTTGACTTCATCGACATGACGCGCGACGAGCACCAGGCGGCAGTGCTGGCTGAATTCCGCAAGCAACTGCTGCGCGATCGAACCAAGACCACGGTCAGTGGTTTCACGCAGCTGGGCCTGGTCGAGATGACCCGCAAGCGCACCCGCGAGTCGCTGGCCCACATGTTGTGCGAACCCTGCCCCACCTGCCAGGGCAAGGGCCAGGTGAAGACACCGCGCACGGTCTGCTACGACATCCTGCGCGAGATCTTGCGTGAAGCGCGCCAGTTCAACCCGAAGGAATTCCGTGTGATCGCGTCAGCTGCCGTGGTCGAGATGCTGCTCGATGAAGAAAGTCAACACCTGGCCGGCTTGAGCGATTTCATCGGCAAGCCAATCTCGCTGCAGGCCGAAGCCACCGGGTCACCGGAGCAGTACGACATCGTGCTGTTGTGACGTGACGCGGCCCTGAGCTTGTAGGCCCTGCTGAGTTTCCAGTGGGTTCAGCGGCCCCCTCCAACCGTTCGCCCTGAGCAGGGACTGAGCTTGTCGAAGGCCCGCCCGTCGAAGGGCTGGGGAGCGAAGTCACGACGCGAGCAGGGCTTCCTTCCTTCGACAG
>JAYSYW010000258.1:0-8243 GCA_043727255.1 Rhizobacter sp.
GATAGGTTGTTTGATTGCCGATTGCTGCTCGAAGGCATTGGGTGGCAAGTTGCCCAGTTTGGAGTGCAGCCGCACGCTGTTGTAGAAGCCCACGATGTAGTCGGCGATGTCCGTCATGGCCTCGGCGTGGTTGGCATAGTCGCGCTGCCAGACCCGCTCCGTCTTGAGGCTCAGGAAGAAGCGCTCCATCACTGCGTTGTCCCAACAGTTGCCCTTGCGGCTCATGCTGCCGACCAGGCCGTGACGGGCCAGCAGCGCCTGGTGAAGCGCGCTGGCGTACTGGCTGCCTCGGTCGGAATGAACGATCAGCCCTGGCGCCGGTTGGCGTTGCGCGATGGCCAGTTGCAGCGCCGCACACACCAACTCGGCGTGCATGGTCGGTGCCATCGCCCAGCCCACCACCTTGCGGGCGTACAGGTCCAGCACCACCGCCAGGTACAGCCAGCCGCTGCGCGTGCGGATGTAGGTGATGTCGCTCACCCAGGCTTGATTGGGGCGACTTGGATCGAAGCGCCGCGCCAGCACATTGCTTGAGACCGGCAAGGCATGCCCGCTGTCGGTGGTGTGCACGAACTTGCGCCGCCACAGCGCACGCAGCCGGTGCTCACGCATCAGACGCCGTACGCGGTAGCGCCCGATGCGCAGCCCCTGAGAGCGCAGCACCGCGCGCAGGCGGCGGCTGCCATAGACCTTGCCACTGGCGGCAAACTCGGCCTGCAGTTGCGTGCTGACCAGACAAGCCTTGGGCGCGAGCTTGGCGCGCTGACGCGCGCCGTAGTAGCCCGAGCGGCTCACGCCCAGCACGCGGCAGAGTTGCCCGACAGTGACGGCCTTCTGGTGCAACTGCTCGACGAACTGGTAGCTCATCGAAGCTCGCGGGCAAAGAAGGCCGATGCTTTTTTTAAGATGTCGACATCGCCGCGCAGTTGCTTGTTCTCGGCTTCAAGCTGGCGGATGCGTTGCTGCTCGGCGGTGAGTGGCTTGCCGATGCCGGGGCGGCCCTGCGCCTCTTCATCGGCTTGCGCCAGCCAGCGTCGCACCGCCGTCTCGCCCAGCTTCATGTCGCGGCAGATATCGCCCACGCTCAAGCCCTGCTCGCGAATCATCTGCACCACTTGCAGCTTGAACTCCGCGTTGAATGTCCGTCTTTGCTTCTTGGTCATGTTCCCCGTCCAGGTGGATTCCACCTATCGAGGTGTCCGTGGAAATTAGACCAGCACATGCGTGTGCGTGTGCGTGTGCGTGTGCGTGTGCGTGTGCGTGTGCGTGTGCGTGTGCGTTTGGCTTTGGCTTTGGCTTTGGCTTTGGCTTTGGCTTTGGCTTTGGCAATTGGACGAGCTTACGGAGGACGCTGCACCCACTGGAAATTCAACAGAGCCGCTTAACCCAGTTTAGGTATTTCGCAGTCTTCTACCCCTGCCTATAACGATGAACCCTGCGCTGACACAAGCCCAGGCCCATCAACAACACCCTCACGGAGACCTTCATGCGGAAACTTTTGCCCACGGTATTTCTGGGTTGCTTGCTGGCATTGGCGTCTGCCGTCACGCAAGCCGAGACCCTTGTTGCGCCGACCCTTCTGAAAGCCACCGAGCGCGGCTTGTTCATGTCGAGCGGCCGCTACTTCGTGGCCGGCAAAGACGGTGTTCATGAGATCAAGCGCACGCCGGACTACAGCCCCAATTGCCGGCAAGACTCATCAAGCGGCTACAGCGTGTGCGAGGTCGTGCCGACCCGCTACGGCACCGACACCTGTTTCTTCACGGGCATGACCACCGACCACACCTACCTCTATGCGGCGTGCACGGTGTGGGCGTCGGACTCTGTGCTCAGCCAGTTGAAGCCGCCCAGGCGCGCAGCGCTGTACCGCATCAAGCCGGGCGCCAATGGGGCGGCGGCCGAGATCAAGATTCGGCCGTTCACCGCACCGGCTTGGTACAACGGCATGACGATGCTGGATGCGAACACGCTGTTGATGTCGCCTTCCACCGTGCTCGACTCCTCTGGCCCAGCCATCGTGAAGCTGAAGATCAACAGCACCAGCACGCTGGATCACACCATCAGCCAATGGCTGCCCGGCTCGCTGCTGTACCTCTTGCCCAACGGCATCTCGGTCAGCAACGGTCATGTGTATTACGTGGGCGGCCAAAGCCTGTTCCGCATCCAGATCAAGCCTGACGGCAGTGCGAGCACGCCGCTGCTGGTCTACCAGGTGCCGGTCAACAAGGTGCTCGACGACATGGTGATCAACGGCGACTGGATCGCGGTCGCTGAAATCGGCATCGTCAACGGCCTGGGGTTGAACTCGATCACCATCATCCACAAGACCGGCCTGACGCTGCCCTACAAGATCCCGACGGGGATGACGCAGGTCAGCGCGCTGGCGATCGACCCAGGGACCTTTGCAACGCCGGGCAGCTACATCGCCACCAGCCAGTTCCAGGGCGGCGTCTACCGCTTCTTCTATTGAGGAAGCATGCGTAATGCGCCTGCGGTTGTGCCATGGCGCATGACCGTGGGCGTGAAGCCCAGATGGATGCTGAAGCGCATCAAAGCCAAACCCGTTCGGGCTGAGCCTGTCGAAGCCTCGCGCCGCACTTCGACAGCAGGCTCAGTGTGAACGGGTTGTCGCGCCGGGCTGACTTTCTTGCTGATCAGCCCGCCATCAAAGGTTCATTCCATCAACGCAGGAAACGCCACCGCAACCTGTGGCGGCAGCTTCGTCATGCAGGCCGCGAACAAGCCGCTGGCAAGCCATGCAGCCAACCAGGCTTGAAGCGCAGGCAGTTCTTGCTCGGCAAACCAACCCGGCTCAACAGCGGCGAATTGCCGCACGAAGGGAAAGACCGCCAGGTCGGTGACGCATGGGGTGGCGCCACCCAAATACGGGTGGCTTTGCAGCCGTCGCTCAAGCGGAATGAGCAGGGCCGCCACTGCGTGTGAGCGCACAACATCGCGGGGTGTCGCTTCTTCGGTGTGGCGCTCGGGGTATTTGTAGCGGTCGAGGTGATGCTTGAAGTCAACGTCGTTGCGTTGCAGCAGGTCGAGGTTCTCGGCCGATTGGGCGCCGCGCCACCAGCCTTGTTGATCGTCTGGCTCGAAGGCCCAACGCATGATGTGCCAGCTCTCTTCAAGCACCCGACCGTCGGGCAAGTGCAGCACGGGCACCGTGCCTTTGGGCGACAAGCGCAGCAGCTCTGCGGGCTTGTCGCGCAAGACGATCTCGAACGCGAGGAAGTCGCGCCCAGCCTGAAGCAAGGCCATGCGCGCCCGCATCGCATAAGGGCAGCGACGGTAGCTGTAGAGCAGCGGCAATGAATGGGCAGTTGGCACGTTCACGGATTTGGGAAGCGCTGGCTTGGCGCGATCGGTTGGCGTGGCGAGGCTAGCTCAAAGCCGATGAGGATCTTGCTCAGCGCTCGGCCAACTGCTGGGCCGGCAGCAGCCAAGATCACGCCGCCCCTTTTGCCGCATCGCACCTGCCTGAAGTAGATTCGCCTGCTCCCGCTTGTTCCTTCAGCCCACCCTTCCATCACCATGAACCGACTGCAGTCCGAGTTGCACCGCTTGTACCTTCCGCAACCGGCAGTTGGCACCGGCACGGAAGCCGAACCACCCCGCCTGATCGATGCCGAGGGCAGGGTTCGCGCCATGGTGCTTGAGCTGGCGCGGCCGGCGAATTGGGAGGTGCTGTCAAAGGTGTGGCGTGGGGTGCAGAGCGAACTGGAATTGCCCGCGCCCGCCATCGCTGTCTCGGGCATCGATGGCATTCAGCTTTGGTTCTCGCTGTCAGAGCCGGTCTTGGTTGCACAAGCCCATGAGTTTTTGGAGTTGCTGCGCTCGCGCTTCATTCCAGACATTGCGCCCAAGCGCATGGGCTTGATGCCCACCGTGGATGCATCGGTACCGAACCAGGCGCTTCACGCGCGGTTGGTGCCCGCCGAGCAGCAGCCGAGCGGCAATTGGTCTGCGTTCGTGGCGCCCGACCTCGCGCCCGTTTTCGCCGAGACGCCGTGGATCGACATCCCGCCCGGCAACGAAGGCCAGGCCGAGTTGCTGCGTGGGTTGGGCAGCATCAAACCGCCCGAATTCGAGGCTGCGTTCGAGCGGCTGAGGCAGGCCATGGCTCAACCGGCTGCACCTGCAAGCTCGCCATCAACCGCACCCGTGTCCGTACCCGAAACGATGAGCGCCGATGCCGGCCTCAAGCGCGCTCAGCCACCAGCCTCGGCTGCGAGCCTGGAGGCGAAGCGCTTCTTGCTGCGGGTCATGAACGATGACACCGTGGACCTTGCCCTTCGGATCGAAGCGGCCAAGGCGCTGCTGCCCTGCAGCGACGAACAGCGCCCGCCCCAAGACAACTGATCAAGGCTGCCGACGGCGTTCAGGCGGCCCGCTTGTCCGCTCGGCCCGCTGCGATCAGCCGCTTGATGCACTCCCGCTACGCGCCAACCTGAGCACGGGCCGGCTGGGGTGCATGCGCGGGGTTCATGAAAGAGCCGCCGTCAAACGCAGGTGTTGGCCGCCTTCGGTGGGCTCAAGCGGCACGCGCACGGTGATGCAAGCCCCGCCCGGCGCGTTGGCCTCAAGTGCCAAGTGGCCGCCCAGGGCTTCGGCGCGTTCATGCAAGGGGCTCGGGCGCGGCGCGCTGTCGGCGGGGTCGGCCAGGGCCAGTCCTTGCGCCTGCAGGCTGACCACGAGGCCGGGGGCTTGGCGGCGCACGCTGATGGCGACGTCGCGTGAGGGGGGTGGGTTGACCAGGCGGTTCAGCACGTCTTGCACGAGGCGGTACACGGCAACGGCGCTGGCGTCGTCAAGGGGTGGCTCGATGTCGTCTTGCTTCAAGGCCACGGCCAGGCCCAGGCGCTGCCCGGTGTCGTGCACCAGCCACTCGATGGTGGCACTCAGCCCCAGTTGGTCGAGCATCGCGGGCCGAAGGTCTGCGCTGATGTGGCGCACCAAGGTCACGGCGTTGTCAAGCTCGGCGAGCATGGCGCCCATGCGCTTGTGGCGTGCCGGCTGGTCTTCGGCCTCCCCGTGCAGGCTGTCGAGGTCCATCTTCACGGCGCACAGGCGCTGGCCCAGGTCTTCGTGCAGCTGCAGGGCCACGCGGCGGCGGTCGGCTTCGCGGCCCGCGGTGGCCGTGGCCGCAACGCGCCGGTAGAGCTCGGCGCGCTTGCGCTCGGTGATGTCGGTCAGCGCAATGTGCAGCATGGGCGAAGCGCCGAAGGGGTGGACACGCAGGCTGTCGATCTGTGCGTGAAAGGTGTGCCCGTCGCGGCCCAGCAGCGTGAGCTCGATGCGGCCCGGCCCTTTCTGGCGGCCCAGCAGCAGCGTGTGCCGGTACCAGTGGTCGCGGTCGGTGAGCGCGATGTGGCGCGCGAAACGCTGGCCCACGAGGCGCGTGCGCTCAATCCCAAGCAACTGCGCGCCGGTGAGGTTGGCCTCGGTGATCAGCCCGTCCGCAACGCCCACCGTGACGTAGCCAACCGGAGCGAAGTCGTAGAGATCGACGTAACGGTCGCGCGCGGTTTCCAAGGCCACCTGGGTGCGGCGCAATTCTTCGTTCTGCATTTCCAGTTCGATGCGGTGCACGTTCAGTTCGTTCGCCATTTCGGCGGGCGGCTGGGGTGGCGACGTGGTGGCGGGCTGCAGCGCGGCCTGCGCTTCGGCGTCGGCGCGCAGGCCCCCTTTGCATGGTGCGGCGGGGCGTGGTGATCGTGAGCGTGCCATGGTTCAGCCTTGTTTGGCACCTGCCGTCTCGATCACGAGCAGCACGAGTTCACCGTTCCCGGCGGGTTCAATGATGCGGCGGGCGCTGACTTGCAACCGGCGCACCCCATGCCCTGGAAAGTCATGTTCGATCGGCGGCAGCTCGAAGCTGCGCTCGTGCGGCAGCACGGTTTCCAGCAGCTCGCGCAGCGCGGGGAAGTCCCACCGCCCGTCCGCGATCTCGAAGCAGCGGCGGCTCATGGTGGCCTGCGCGCTGCCGTCGATCACTTTGTCTGCCGTGCGATACGGCTGAATACGCGCCAGGCACCACGTGCCGCTGGCGGTGCAAACCTCGTGTTCAACGGGCACCCGCGAATCGAGCACCGATTGCGCGTCGGGCAGCAGATCGCCCCCTTGCAGCTCGCTGCGAATGTCGAACTGCAGATCAAGATCAAGCAGATGGAGGGCATGCAGGACGACATGAAGAACCTGCTCGACAGCAACCGCCGCTGGCGCAAAGTTCTGCTGCAGGCTGTGCGAGGCCAGCTCTGCGAAGTGGGGTACTCGGGCGCTCGGGCGCCGGTCGGGCACTGCGGGCTCGTCGCCGCTCTGCGCCCACGACAGCCCTTTGCTCAACTCCGTGTGGATCGACGCGACGCTGCTCTTGGCGCGGTACAGCTTCCACGTGCGATCGATCGGCTCGAACAGGTCGGTGTGGTTGCCAATGCTTTCGGACGGCGACAAGAACAGCACGCCACCCGGCCTGATCGCATAGTGAAAGGTGGGGATCAAGCGGTTCTGCAACTCGGGTTCGAGGTAAATCAGCAGGTTGCGGCACGCCAGCAGGTCGAGTTGCGTGAACGGCGGGTCTTTGACCACGCTCTGCACCGCGAACACCGCCATTTCGCGGATCTCTTTCTTGATGCGGTAGCCGCCGTCTTCTTTGGTGAAGAAGCGGCGCAGCCGCTCGGGCGTCACGTCTTGCGCAATGTTGGGCGGGTAAAAACCGGCCCGCGCGGTGGCAATGGCGTCGTCGTCGAGGTCGGTGCTGTAAAGCTGCACCTTGAATTCGTGGTGCGACTCGTCCATCAACTCGCGCAGCAGCATGGCGATCGAGTAGGTTTCTTCGCCGGTCGCACAACCCGCCACCCACACGCGAAGCACGTGGTTGTCGGGCTTGCCAGCCAACAGCGCCGGCAATATGTCGGCCTTCAGCGCGGCAAAAGCCGGTGGGTCGCGGAAGAAGCTGGTGACGTTGATCAGCAACTCACGAAACAGCATCTGCAACTCGGCGGGGTTTTCTTCCAGGAAGCGCGCATAGGCCTCGGTTTCTTCGATGCTGTGCTGTGCCATGCGGCGCTCGATGCTGCGCCCCAGGATGCTTTTCTTGTACTGCGAGAAATCGTGGCCGGTGGCCGATTGCAGCAACATCAAGATGCGGCCGAGCCCGCCCACCGCGGCCGGTGTGGGTGCCACGGCGACGCGGCGGATCGGCTGCTGCCGAGTGCCATCACGCAGCGCCTGGGACCTTTGGTCCACCGCCAGCATGCGGGTCACGCAGCCGGACTTGATGGTGCTGTCGGGCATGCCGGTGAACTTGGCTTCGGCTGGGTCTTGCACCCGGCACAGGCCACCAGCACCGCCTGCGGCACCCAACCCCAGGGTGCCGGCGGAAGCGCCCAGCCCGACGATCCGAAAGTTGCCCTTTGACTCAATCGCACTTTCGCCTGCGGCAGAGTGCTCGCTTACATCCGCCGCTGTACCGCCCTTTTCTCGAACCGCGCCTGTTGTGCCTGCCACGCCCATTTCCTTCTCAACTGAACCTTGGCCAAGCCCGCTGCGACCGACACCCTCTCGGCGCGCCCTCAAACAGTGCAACGGCCGAGTGCTCCGGCTCGCAAATTCAATCGTAGCCGGCGGTCTGGCTACCGAATTGTCAGCGCTCAACTCGGTTGTATATAGGCGCCATCCGTCACGGGCTGGGCGCCGATGCGTCTGCCGCACCACCGGGGTCGAATGCCACGTCACCCCATCCGCTGGCTTGAAGTGGCCTGGTGCTCGTCACGTTCAGGCAGCGTCTTGCCAGCAAACGCACAATGCGATCCCGGGCCGGCTGCCGGCCCGCGACGGCCTGCAAACGCCGCCAGGTGAGCGAACTGATTCCACGGCGCGTTCTTGCACGATCTGAAGTCCCCACCAGTTTCAAAAAAATACGCGCTTCTTCAGACATCCCCAAGGTTTAAAAATGCTTCCACCAACCAAGACCGTTTTCATGTTTTCCGGTCAAGGCTCCCAGTACTTCCAGATGGGCCGCGCCTTGTACGACAAGAGTCCAAGCTTCGCAGCGTGGCTGCATCGCATGGACGAACTTGTGGCCGACTTCAGCGGCCAACGGGTGGTGCCTGCGCTCTACGGCGACCAAAGCAAGGCGACGCCGTTCGTGGACATCTCGTTGACCCACCCTGCGATCTTCATGGTGGAGTACGCGCTTGCGCGCACCCTGATCGATTCCGGCATCACGCCCGACTACA
>JAYSYW010000259.1:0-8228 GCA_043727255.1 Rhizobacter sp.
TTGTAGATCTCCCAGTCGCTCTTGGATTGCCAGACCGGGTCCACCGCCGTGGAGAGCGGGTGGATGAAGGGGTGCATGTCGCTGGTGTTGAGGTCGTTCTTCTCGTACCAGGTGGCGGTGGGCAACACGATGTCGCTGTACAGGCAGGTGGTGCTCATGCGGAAGTCGAGCGTCACCAGCAGGTCGAGCTTGCCTTCGGGCGCCTTGTCGTGCCACACCACTTCGGTGGGTTTGGCTTCTTCCTTGCCGAGGTCTTTGCCTTGCACGCCGTTGCTGGTGCCGAGCAGGTGCTTCAAGAAGTACTCATGCCCCTTGCCCGACGAACCGATGATGTTCGAGCGCCAGACGAACATGTTGCGCGGCCAGTTGTCGGGGTGGTCGGGGTCTTCGCAGCTCAGCTTCAACGAGCCGTCTTTCAAGCCCTTGACCGTGTAGTCCTTCGGGTCCATGCCGGCGGCTTGCGCATCGCGCACCACCTGCATCGGGTTGGTCTTCAACTGCGGGGCCGAAGGCAACCAGCCCATGCGCTCGGCGCGCACGTTGTAGTCGATCATGCTGCCGCCGTAGAGCGTCTTGTCGGCCAGCGGTGACAGCACCTCATCGACGCCCAGCTTTTCATAACGCCACTGGTCAGTGTGGGCGTAGAAGAAGCTGGTCGAGTTCATCTGGCGCGGCGGGCGGATCCAGTCGAGCGCGAAGGCCAGCGGCGTCCAGCCGGTTTGTGGGCGCAGCTTCTCCTGGCCCACGTAATGGGCCCAGCCACCGCCGCTCTTGCCGACGCAGCCACACATCATCAACATGTTGATGACGCCCCGGTAGTTCATGTCACTGTGGTACCAGTGGTTCATGCCGGCGCCGATGATGATCATCGAGCGGCCTTCGGTCTTGTGCGCGTTCTCTGCGAACTGGCGCGCCACCGTGATCACCTGGTCGCGCGGCACACCGGTGATCTGTTCTTGCCAGGCCGGGGTGTAGGGCGTGTTGTCGTCGAAGTCGGCCGCGGCCAACTCACCGGGCAGGCCACGGGCCACGCCGTACTGCGCCACCTGCAGGTCGAACACGGTGGCGACGAGCGCCTCGCGTTTGTCGCCTTCCTTGCCAAGCGCAATGCGTTGCACGGGCACGGTGCGCACGAGCACATCGCCTTGGGCGTGTTCGTTGTTCTGGAAGTGTTCGTGGTGAATGCCGCCAAAGTACGGGAAGCCAACCTGCGCGCTCTCGGTGCTGGGCTGTTCGCCTTCCATCACCGACAGCCTGAGGTTCACGTCGTGGCCGTGGCGTGCCTCTTTGGCTTCGAGGTTCCACTGGCCCTGGTCGGCGCGGCCATCGGGTCCCCAACGGAAACCAATGGCGCCGTTGGGCAAGACGACCTTGCCGAGTTCGTCGAACGCGACCGTCTTCCACTCGGGGTTGTTGGCTTGGCCGAGCTTGCCGTTGAAGTCGGATGCGCGCACATAGCGGTCGGGCACGAGCACGGTCTTGCCGTCGGCAAGCGTGTGCTCTTTCAGCATCACGAGCATGGGCAGGTCGGTGAAGCGGCGCGCGTAGTTGTCGAAGTAGGCCGAGCGGGGCTGGCCGTTGCCGCCGAAGTAGAAGTCTTTCAGGATCACGTGGCCGAAGGCCATGGCCAGCGCGGCGTCGGTGCCTTGTTTGGGGTGCAGCCACAGGTCGGACAGCTTGGCGACTTCAGAGTAGTCGGGCGTGATGGCCACCGTCTTCGTGCCCTTGTAGCGGACCTCGGTGAAGAAGTGCGCATCAGGCGTGCGGGTCTGCGGCACGTTCGAGCCCCAGGCCATGATGAAGCTCGAGTTGTACCAATCGGCCGACTCGGGCACGTCGGTCTGTTCGCCCCAGACCTGCGGGCTGCTGGGGGGCAGGTCGCAGTACCAGTCGTAGAAGCTCATGCAGACGCCGCCGATCAGGCTGAGGTAGCGGCTGCCCGCCGCGTAGCTGACCATCGACATCGCGGGGATGGGCGAAAAACCGATGATGCGGTCGGCCCCGTGCTTCTTGATGGTGTGCACGTTGGCGGCGGCGATGATCTCGTTGACCTCGTCCCAACCCGAACGCACAAACCCACCCAGGCCGCGCACGCTTTGGTAGTCGCGCCGGGTGGCGTCGTTCTTGGCGATGCTGGCCCAGGCCTCAACAGGTGCGAGCGTCTTGCGGGCTTCACGCCAGTGCTTGAGCAGGCGGCCACGCACCATCGGGTACTTCACGCGGTTGGCGCTGTAGAGGTACCAGCTGTAGCTGGCGCCACGCGCGCAACCACGCGGCTCGTGGTTGGGCATGTCCCAGCGGGTGCGGGGGTAGTCGGTCTGCTGGGTTTCCCAGGTGACGATGCCGCCCTTGACGAAGATCTTCCACGAGCACGAGCCGGTGCAGTTCACGCCATGGGTGGAGCGCACGGTCTTGTCGTGCGCCCAGCGGTTGCGGTAGGCGTCTTCCCAGGTGCGGTCTTCGCCGGTGGTGACGCCGAGGCCGCCGGAGAAGCTTTCCCGAGGCTGCGAGAAGTGGGTGAGTCGATCCAGAAAGTGGCTCATTTGTTTTCCTTGTTCAGCAAGGCATGGCGGCGTTCTTGCGCGCGTAGTGCCACCAGGTGATGGCGATGCACAGCAGGTAGAACACGATGAAGGTGCAGAGCGCGGCTTCAGGGCCGCCGGTCATCGAGATCGACGAGCCGTAGCTCTTGGGGATGAAGAAGCCGCCATAGGCGGCCATGGCTGCGGTGAAGCCCAGCGTGGCCGCGCCTTCGGTGTTGCCGTCTTTGGTGGCGCGGGCCATGGCTGCGGCGTCGGTCGTGTTCACGCCGCGCATGGCCTGGTGCAAGAAGATCACCGGGATCATTCGGAAGGTGGAACCGTTGCCAATACCCGTGGTGAGAAAAAGCACCAGGAACATCAGGAAGAACCCAGTGAAGCTGCCTTCAACCGGCCCCCAGGGCATGGCCAACACCGAGCCCGTGCCCTTGGGCAGGAAGTACAGAACACCCACCACCGCGACCGCCATCACGATGAAGTTCCAGAAGGTGACGCGTGCGCCGCCCATCTTGTCAGCCAACCAGCCGCCGAAGGGGCGGATGATGGCGCCGACCAGCGGCCCGAGCCAGGCATAGGCCAGCGGGTTGACGCCGGGGAACTGGCTCTTGATGAGCAGCGGGAAGCCCGCCGCGTAGCCAATGAACGAGCCGAAGGTGCCGAGGTACAGCACGCACATCAGCCAGTTGTGCTTGCGGCCGAAGATGATGGCCTGGGTGGCGAACGAGGCCTTGGCGTCGGCGATGTCATTCATGCCGAACCAGGAGACCAGCGAAGCCAGCAAGATCCAGGGCACCCAGATGAACGCTGCGTTCTGCGTCCACACCTGAACGGTCTGGCCGTTCTTGACGATGTTTTGCGCGTCCCCCCCAAAGATGCCGAAGATGCCTGCCGTGACGACCAGCGGGCTCAGGAACTGCACCACCGACACGCCCAGGTTGCCCAGGCCGGCGTTCACGCCCAGCGCCGATCCCTTGCGCTCTTTCGGGAAGAAGAAGCTGATGTTGGCCATGCTGGAGCTGAAGTTGCCGCCGCCCAGGCCACACAGCAGCGCCAGCATCAGCATGGTCGGGTAGGTGGTGGTGTTGTCTTGCACCGCGTAGCCAATGCCGATGGCGGGGATCAGCAACGTGGCGGTCGAGATCGCCGTCCAGCGGCGGCCACCGACCAGCGGCACGATGAACGAATAGAAGATGCGCAGCGTGGCACCCGACAACGCGGGCGCGGCGGCCAGCCAGAACAGCTGGTTGGTCGAGTACTTGAAGCCGAGCGAAGGCAGGCCCACGGCCACCACGCTCCAGACCTGCCAGATGGCAAAGGCAAGGAAGAGCGCGGGCACGCTGATCCACAGGTTGAGCTTGGCGATGGCTTCGCCTTCACGTTCCCAGAACAATTTGTCTTCCGGCGCCCAGACCGACAAGATGCGGCTGGTGCGGGGTGGGGGCGCGGCGGCCAGGGGGGTGCTCATGGTGGTTCCTTGGGTGCGCGCGGTTCAGGCGCGCGAGGTGGAAGCGGTGGCGAAGGGCGACGCGGGGGCGTTGGCACCCATCCACGGGGTGCGGCGCACTTCGGTGAAGTACATCCAGATGAGCGACACCCAGACCACGCCGTACATGAACATGAAGGCCGACGAGCGGATGCCGGTCACATCCATCAGCACACCGAACAAGATGGGCAACACGAAGCCACCCAGGCCACCGGCCAGGCCGACGATGCCGCTGATGGCGCCGATGTTGGTGGGGTAGTCGTTGCTGATGTACTTGAAGACGCTGGCCTTGCCGAAGGCCCAGGCGATGCCGAGGATGAACATCAGGCCGGTGAAGGCATACACGTTCAGGCCGACGTGGAAGGTCTTCACGCCATTGACGGTGAGGACCGAGAAGTCGGTTTGCGGGTAGCTCAGCAGGAACAGGCAGATCCAGCTCACCCACATCACCCACCAGGTGACGCTGTGCGCGCCGTACTTGTCGGACAACCAACCGCCGACCGCACGCAACATGCCGCCCGGCAGCGAGAAGCAGGCGGCCAGCAAGGCGGCCACGCGGATGTCGAGGCCGTATTCGCCCACGTAGTACTGCACCATCCACAGGCTCAGCGCCACGTAGCCGCCGAACACGATGCTGTAGTACTGGCAGTACTTCAGCACCTTCGGGTCCTTCAGCGCCTTGAGCTGGTCGGTGAACTTCACATGGCTGGGCACCAGGTGCGAGGGGTCGCTGCTGCTGAAGAGCCAGAACAGGACCACCGCGCCCAGCATGACGGCCGCATAGACCTGCGGCACCACCGCCCAGCCGAAGCCCACCAAGATGGCCGGGGCCACGAACTTGTTGACGGCCGCACCCGAGTTGCCCGCGCCAAAGACGCCCATGGCAAAGCCTTGGCGGTTCTTCGGGAACCAGCGCGCCACATAAGGCGTGCCGACCGAGAACGAGCCACCGGCCAAGCCGACGAAGAGGCCGATGGTGAGGAAGTGCCAGTACGCGGTGGCGTACGACATCAACCAGATGGCGGGCACGGTGGTGAGCATCAGCAGCGCCATCACGATGCGGCCGCCGTAGCGGTCGGTCCAGATGCCGAGCGGCACACGCACCAGCGAGCCCGTGAGCACCGGCATGGCGGTGAGCAGGCCGAACTGGGTGGCGTTGAGGTTGAGCGCTTTCTTGATCGGGATGCCGATCACGCCAAACATCATCCAGACCATGAAGCAGACGGTGAAGGCCAGCGTGCTGACGATGAGCACCGAGACCGCCTGGCGGCCATGCGAGGCGCCAGTGGCGGGGGTGTTCCCGCTGCTGCGGGTGGGGATGGCGGTGGCCATGAGGGCGCTCCTGTTTGCTCCTGTTTCTCAGGGCTCCAATCTCGCAGCGATGGGCGTTGCCGAACATCCTTCGGTGGGCCCGCCGGGTGACGGCGGAAGAACGAGGGTGGCCGGGGCGGTCTCGTCATGAAGAACTAGCGGGGGGTGCAATGCGTGCAGGGTTTGACGCAGGACAAGGTCGGCAGGACGGAAGTGAGGTCGTGCCAATCACGCCCCCCGTTCAATGCACCCCGTTCGGGCTGAGCTTGTCGAAGCCCTGCCAGCGACCCTCCCCATCCGTTCAGGCTGAGGTATCGACGCCCTGGCACCGACGGCGCTTGTGATGGATGCCAGCACGCGCGGGCTTCGACAGGCTCAGTCTGAACGGGGCCTGAGCTTGGGCACAAAGGGCTTCGACAGGCTCAGGTGATGGACGCCAGGGCGCGCGAGGCTTCGACAGGCTCAGCCCGAATGGGGTGGGAGGGTTGAATGGGTTGTGTGATGCGCCAGAGCGAGGCCTGCGAAACCTCCGTGCCATCAGCCAACCACATCCCCCGTTCACATTCACACCGTTCACATTCACACCGTTCGGGCTGAGCCTGTCGAAGCCCTGGCACCGAGGGCACAGGTGATGGACGCCAGGGCGCGCGGGGCTTCGACGAGCTCAGCCTGAACAGGGCTTGAGCTTGGGCAAAGGGCTTCGACAGGCTCCGCCCGAACGGGGTGGGAGGGTTGAATGGGTTGTGTGATGAGGCAGAGCGATGCCTGCGGAACCTCCAAGCCATCAGCCCCGACCACACACCTTGTTCACATTCACACCGTTCGGGCTGAGCCTGTCGAAGCCCTGCCAAAACCCCTCTCCATCCGTCAGGCCGGAAGGGCTGAATGCGCGTGTGATGCGTCAGAGCGAGGCCCGCGAAACCTCCGGGCCATCAGCCCAACCCGCGCTCACTCGCATACACCGCCGCCTGCACCCGTGAGCTCAGTTCGAGCTTGCGCAAGATGTGCTGCACGTGGATCTTCACCGTGGTCTCGGCGATGGCGAGCGCACGCGCGATTTCCTTGTTGCTGGCGCCACGGGCGATGTGGCGCAGCGTGTCCAACTCGCGTGGCGACAGGTTGTGCAAGTCATCGGGTGCGGCCACCGGAACGGGCGTGCCACCTCCGGCGCTGCGCAAGGCCATCACCAGCTTGCCGGTGAGTTCAGGGCTGACCACCGTCTCGCCACGCGCGCAGCGTTCGATGGCTTGCAGCAAGGCATCGCCGTCGATGGTCTTCAAGATGTAGCCCTGCGCGCCGCCGTGCAAGGCGGCCACGAGGTCGGCTTCGTCTTCGCTGACGGTGAGCATCAGCATGCGGGCCTTGGGCGCGGCCAGTTTCAGGTCGGGCAGGGCGTCGACCCCGCGCACGCCGGGCAGGTGGTTGTCGAGCAGCACCACGTCGGGTTGCAGCTCGGCGGCGCGGCGTTGGGCATCGCCGGCGTCACCGGCTTCACCCACCACCCGCACGCCGGGGCTTTGCGACAGCAGTGCGATCAGGCCACGCCGGAACAAGGTGTGGTCGTCAACGACCAGCAAGCGAATCGGCGTGTTCATGGGGCTCGTCGGCATTGGATGGTTGGGCTTCGCGGCGTGGCACGGTGATCACCACGCGGGTGCCGGCGCCGGGGCTGGAATGCAGTTCGCAGCGCGCGCCGATGCGCTGTGCGCGTTCGCTCATGATGCGCAAGCCCAGGTGGCTGTCGCCCGCATCGTGGGTGGCGTCGAAGCCGGTGCCGTCGTCGATGACCTCGAAGCGCCACTCGGGCACCTGTTGCAGGTTCACGCGCACCTGGGTGGCCTGGGCGTGTTTGCGCACGTTGGTCAGCGCCTCTTGCAGCACGTGCAGCACCTGCACCTGCACGTCGGCTGGTAAGGGCACGCCGTGGCCTTCGACATGAAGCTGGGTGGGCAGGCCGGTCTGGTGCTCGAACTTCTGCAAGGTGGTGCGCAGCGCCGCTTCGATGTCTTGCCCGTGGGAGCGGGTGCGGAAGTGCAGCAGCAGCTCGCGCACATCGCCATAGCTTTCGCGCACACCGGCGTCAATCTCGGCCAGCGTGGCGTTGGCGCCCGGGCCGTCGCCGCGGCGCAGCGCACCGCGCATCAGCTCGACCTGGATCTTCAAGAAGGCCAACGACTGCGCGATCGAGTCGTGCAGCTCTTGAGCGATCAGCCCGCGTTCACTGGCCACCGCCGCCTCACGTTCAGCGGCCTGCCCGCGCAGGCTCTCGATGCCACCGGCCAGGTGGCTGGCCAGGGTCTCCATCAGCGAGCGGTCGTCTTCGCTCAGTTCACGCACGTCGCGGTACAGCAGGTCGATCTCGCCCAGCACACGGTGCTGGAAGCTGATGGGCACCGTCAACAAGGTCTTGAACCCCGCCTTCTCGCAGTGGCCCAGGCCACGGTCGGTGTGGATCGGGATGACGCGGGTCTGCGCGGTGGCTGCCGTCTGCCCGCAGTGGCAGTGCCGGCTGGGCAGGCACTGTTCGGCGTTGGCCAGTTCAGGCGGCAGGCCTTCGTGCTCGAGCAGCACGTAGTGGCCAGCGTCTTCATCGGCCCAGCGCACCATCACCGCGTCAGCCGCCGCGATGCGCCGCACCTTGTTGACGAAACCGCGCGCCAGGGTGTCAAGGTCGTCGGCCTGCGCCACAAAAGCGCTGACCTCGTACAGCGCGGCCAGCCGCTCGCGCTTGACCTCAAGCATCGCGGTCTTGTCGCGCACCTTGGCTTCCAGGCCGTCGTAGAGCGAGGCCAGCCGCTCGGCCATGGTGTTGAAGCCGGCAGCCAACTCGCCGAACTCGTCGCCCGACGCGAGCTTCACGCGCACCGCGAAGTCGCCCCCGCGTATGGCGCCCA
>JAYSYW010000260.1:0-8206 GCA_043727255.1 Rhizobacter sp.
TGGCATCGGCAGTCCTCGCTTCTCATTGGCATCAGATACCTATGACAACGCGCTTCGGCACGAGGCTGCCGACCTACTACTCATGAAATATCCGGGCTAAGCACATTTAAGCGCCCCGGCGCCGCTTCGGCGTGAAGTTGAGCTGGCCAACAACCTTGGCCGGCGCCGCGCCCACCTGCACGGTTTGCGTGGCCTGGTCGGTCAACTGGTCGGGGTGCCACAGCTTCAATTCAGCCGTGCCGTCAGGTAGCGCTTCCACCGTGGCTTGGCCGCTCATGTCGGTCTTGGCGAAATAGGGTGTGTCCACCACATACACGTGGCCACGCATCGACGCATGGATGTGGCAGCCCAGGCCGATGACGCCAGCCGAGTCGAGCAACAGGCTCGCCGCGCTTTCTTTCTTGCCTTCGGTCGCGTTCAGGCGCAACTCGAAGTTCTTGGCCGGCGCGATGCTGCCCAGCGGGCCACCCGGCAACGAGCGCACGTGGTGGTCATACGGGTCGCGGTTGACGAAGCGCAGCGTGCTGCCGGTTCGCACCACGGTCAGGAAGGGCGAGAACTGCAGGTCTTGTTGCGTCACCACCGAAGGCGTTGAAGGCAGGGGCGGCGGCGTGCCGCGTGCCTGCGGCATCACGAGCACGGCCACATTGGGGGCGGGCTTGCCGTCTTTGTCGGTCACGGTGACTTGCACCGTGCCGGCATGGGCTGCCGTGGCGATGAGGGCCGCGGTGAGGGTGCTGGCGAAGGCGCCGGCGAAGGTGAGGGCGCGTCGTTTCATGGTGTGTTGATGATGTCGCGGTGCATCGGTGCCAGCTGGGCCAGCAGGCGGTTCTGGGTGGCGAAGGGAATGCCTTGCGCGCCCATGCTTTGTTGCAGCACTTCAACCAACGCGTTGAAGTCGGTCTTGGTGATGTCCATGCCGGCGTGCGCCTTCTTCATGTCGGGGCCCTTCAGCTTGCAGGGGCCGCCAGAGACTTCGCAGAACTGCGCCACCAACTGCGCCTTCACATGCTTGTGGTCCACCTCTTTGAAGAAGGGGCTCATGCGCGGGTCGGCCAGCAGGCGCGTCATGAAGTCATCCATCAACCGCACCAGGCCGGGCTGTGCGCCGAGCTGTTGGTACAGGGCGTCATCGCCGGCTTGGGCATGGGCCGCCGGGGCGCCGATCCACAGGGCGCTGGCCAGCAGCGCGGGGAGCAAGGTCTTGAGTTTCATGGGGCGTGCCTCGTGGGTCAGAAGGCCACTTGGGCCGACAGGTAGGTGCCGGTCTGCTTGCGTGGCACAAGGGCCGGCGCAATGCGGCCCAGGTCCACATAGGCCAGGGTCAGCGACAGGTGCTTGTTTGGTGCCCAGGCGATGAACACGTCTTTCCAGTCGTCTTCTTTCAACCCGTTGCCGGCCGGTGTGGGGAAGCTCAGGTTGTCGGGTTTCACGCGGTACTCGGCGCCAACGGCCAAGTGCCGGTTCAACAGCCAAGCCACTGACACCTCGGGCACCAGCCTGTGGCCCGATTTGCCCGTGCCGCCAAAGCCCAGCAAACCGTTCTGGTTGCCTTGCGTGGCGCGCAAGGTGCCGTTGATCAGCAGGCCTTGGGCCAGCAGCAGCTTGGTGGCGCTCAGGTAGAGGTCGGTGCCGCTGTCTTCGGCGCCCAGCGAGGCGAGCGTTGTGGCCAGAGCGCCGGCGTCGAGCCGCTTGTGTTCAAGGCCAATGGCGATCTGCGGCATCCAGGTGTCGCTGTCGAGCACGGCGTCACCGGCCACACGCAGCTTCACGCCGAAGATGTTTTGTTTGAGGCGCAGGCCGTTCAGGGCCGGGTTCAGCGGTGCGAGCTGCGAGTTGGCGTCGAAGTCTTGCCGGGCCAGGGACAGCTCAATGCGTTCACCGTAGCTGGCGGCCATGCCGAGCACGGTCACTGCGTAGTCTTTGGTGCGCACCCGCGTTGCGGTGGCGGTGCCGCCAATTTCACCCACCGACGCATAACCGGCCGTCACTGCCCAAGGCGTGAGGCCACCACCAGCCGCGCCGTCAATGCTGCCCACGCCGCCCGTCAGCAGCAGCTTGCCGCTGCCCGGCCGCACCTGGGCCGAGGCCGGTGCACATGCGGCCGCAGAAGCCAGCAGCGCCGCCAGCAACCAGCTGAATGGAAGAACACCGGCCGGGGCCGGTTGGGAAATGGGTCGCATGAAGCCTCCTCGCGTGTTTGACGTTCAGACCTTGTACGCCGGCCCCAACGGTTTGGATGCGCGCCGCCCCTGCGGATGCAGGGCCAAAGGAATGCGGCGCGGAAAACCGTGACAGATGTCTCGCATCGGCGCCGGCTACTGGAGCACCGTCGCCGCTGGGGGCGTCGTGAGCGCGGCCGGCGCCGCGCAGTGAGCGGGCGGCTCAAGCGTCCGCCCGGTGCGGCAAGCCCTGCCCGTTCTCGACGTGCCCGTACCTTGTTCCGCATCAAGGTATTTCCCGAGCAAATCCGTAGGCTATGGGCCACACCGACTGCGGAGACTTCCCATGGCCCGAGGCTTCACCAGCCAGATGGCGCGCAACATCTTTTACGGCGGCACGCTGTTCTTCGTGCTGTTGTTTGCCGCGCTGATATTCGACACCGAACGCCGCATTCCCACACGCTCCAAATCCGCCGAGCTCACGCCGGCCGTGGTGCGCGGCAAGCACTTGTGGGAGACGCGCAACTGCATCGGCTGCCACACCCTGCTGGGCGAAGGCGCTTACTTCGCACCCGAGCTGGGCAACGTCTACAAGCGGCGCGGGCCTGACTTCATCAAGGCGTGGATTCAATCCCAGCCCACCGGCGCCCCCGGGCGGCGTCAGATGCCGCAATTCAATTTCACCGATGCCCAGCTCGACGACCTGGTCGAGTTCCTCAAGTGGACCAACGGCATCGACGCCGAAAAATGGCCACCGAACATCGAAGGCTGAGGACACACACGATGCAAACCGCCACCCTCAAGTTCCAGTCGCAGTCGGTTTCCCGGCTGTACTTCATCGGCGCCCTTGGCCTGTTCGTGGGGCAGATCGTTTTCGGCCTCGCGCTTGGGCTGCAATACGTCATCGGCGACTTCATGTTCCCGGCGATCCCCTTCAACATCGCCCGCATGGTGCACACCAACCTGCTCATCGTGTGGCTGTTGATGGGCTTCATGGGCTCGGCCTACTTCCTCATCCCCGAAGAGGCCGACACCGAACTGCACAGCACCTTGCTGGCGAAGGTGCTGTTCTGGGTGTTCCTGCTTGCTGGCGCGGCCACCGTGGCCGGCTACCTGCTGGTGCCCTATGCCACGCTGGCGCAGATGACCGGCAACGACCTGCTGGCCACCATGGGGCGCGAATTCCTTGAGCAGCCCCTGCCCACCAAGGTCGGCATCGTGGTGGTGGCGCTCGGCTTCCTGTTCAACATCAGCATGACGGTGTTGAAGGGCCGCAAGACCGCCATCAGCCTGGTGCTGCTGGTGGGGCTGTGGGGCCTGGCGCTGATGTTCCTGTTCAGCTTCGTCAACCCGAGCAACCTGGTGCGCGACAAGATGTACTGGTGGTTTGTTGTGCACCTGTGGGTCGAAGGCACCTGGGAACTCATCCTCGGCGCGCTGCTGGCCTACGTGCTCATCAAGACCACCGGCGTGGACCGCGAAGTCATCGACAAGTGGCTGTACCTGATCGTCACGATGGCGCTGGTCACCGGCATCCTCGGCACCGGCCACCACTTCTACTTTATCGGCCTGCCCGCTTACTGGCATTGGGTGGGCAGCGTGTTCGGCGCACTCGAGCCCGTGCCGTTTTTCATGATGACGCTGTTCGCCTTCAACATGGTTCAGCGGCGCAAACGCGAGCACCCCAACCAGGCGGCCGTGCTGTGGGCCGTGGGCACGGCGGTGATGAGCTTTCTGGGCGCGGGTGTGTGGGGCTTCCTGCACACGTTGAGCCCGGTCAATTACTACACCCACGGCAGCCAGATCACCGCCGCGCACGGCCACCTCGCCTTCTACGGCGCCTATGTGCTGGTGGTGATCGCCATGATCAGCTACGCCATGCCCATCTTGCGTGGCCGTGAAGCCAACCCCAGGCGCGCACAAGCCGTCGAGATGTGGAGCTTCTGGATCATGACCATCGGCATGGGCGTGATGGTGTTGGCCCTCACCGGCGCCGGCATCTTGCAGATATGGCTGCAACGCATGCCCACCGAAAACGCCATGTCGTTCATGAACACCCAAGACCAGTTGCGCTTGTTCTACTGGGCGCGGCTGGCCGGTGGCGTGATGTTCCTTCTGGGCCTGCTGACCTACCTGGCCAGCTTCTTCATCGGCCCTTCGGCCGAAGAAGCGGCCGAGCCCCAGACACGTCTGTAATACGCATGACGCATGGACGTGGACCCATGCCTGATGCCCAGGTGATGCCATGGAACTGATGAGCGCAAGGCAACTGGCGGCACTGCCTTACTACGCCGCCCAGGGCGACGAGTGCACGCTGTTCGAGCGGGCGCATGCCAGCCGCTTGCCCTTGCTCATCAAGGGCCCCACCGGCTGCGGCAAAACCCGCTTCGTCGAACACATGGCGGCGCGGCTGGGCCGCCCGCTCGTCACCGTGAGCTGCCACGACGACCTGAGCGCGTCTGACCTCGTGGGCCGGCATTTGATCGGCGGCGGCGACACCATCTGGTGCGACGGCCCGTTGACCCGCGCCGTGCGTGAAGGGGCCATCTGCTACCTCGACGAAGTGGTCGAGGCCCGCAAAGACACCACCGTTGTGCTGCACCCGCTGGCCGACGACCGGCGTGTGCTGCCGATCGAACGCACGGGCGAACTGCTGCAAGCGGCACCTGGCTTCATGCTCGTCATCTCGTACAACCCGGGCTACCAGAACCTGCTGAAGGGCCTGAAGCCCAGCACCCGCCAACGCTTTGTGGCGCTGACGCTGGGCTACCCCGAAGCGGCGGTTGAACGCGGCATCGTCGAAGCCGAAAGCGGCTGCAAGCCCGACGTGGCCGCGCGGTTGGTGCAACTGGCGCAAGCCCTGCGCCGCCTCACCGACCACGACCTCGAAGAAACCGCCAGCACCCGCCTGCTGGTGATGGCCGCGCGCCTGGCGGTGGCCGGCTTGCCCTTGCCGCGTGCTTGCACCGGGGCCATCGTTGATGCCCTGACCGACGATGCCGACACCGCCCGAGCCCTGGCCGAAGTGGTGCGTGCCGTGGTCGGCGATGCCTGAGCCGGCTGCTGCGCTCTTCGCGCCTGGCACGCCGGGCGCACCGGGCGCACCGGGAAACGCGTCGCGCATGGCCCGTCTGCAGCGCCTGCGCCGCGCCATGCAATGGGGCTTCTTTGCGCTGTTCTTGCTTGCCCCGGCGCTGAACCTGCTGCGCTTCGACCTCACCGAAACCCAACTCTGGGTGCTCGGCTTCCGCTGGTCGCTCGGCATCGATGCCTTCGTGCGCGGCGAGACCACCGCCACCCAGGCCGCGCTCGCCATCGTGTGGCGCGGCATCTTGCCGGCGCTGGCCTTGGTGGCCGCCTTCCTGGCCGTGGCGTACCGCTATGGCCGCGTCTACTGCGGCTGGTTGTGCCCGCACTTCTCATTGGTCGAATCGCTCAACGGCTTGCTGCACCGTGCCAGCGGCAAGCTCAGCCTGTGGGACAGCCACACCACACCACGTGCCGGCGTCACCCCCAACCGCCGCTGGTGGCCCGCCTTCGTGCTGGCCAGCGCGGTGTTCGGCTTTCTGTGGGCCATCACCCTGCTGACCTACCTGTTGCCACCGCGCGAGGTGTGGAGCAACTTGCTGCACGGCTCGCTCACCCCCAACCAGTTCCGCTTCATCGCCATCGGCAGCGCGGTGTTCACCTGCGAAATGCTGTTTGCGCGCCACCTGTTCTGCCGCTTCGGCTGCGCCGTGGGCTTGTTCCAGAGCCTGGCCTGGATGGCCAACCCCAAGGGCCTCGTGGTCGCGTTCGACCGCGACCGTGCGCGCGACTGCCGCACCTGCACCACCGCCAACGCACCCCAAGGCTCGGCATGCGACAACGCCTGCCCCATGCGCCTGGCGCCGCGCAACATCAAACGCATGATGTTTTCGTGCGTGCAATGTGGCCAGTGCCTCACCGAATGCGAAACCTCGCATGCGCCGCGCGCCAGCCAGCCCAACCTCGAATGGAAGGCCGGCCTGGATGCCGTGCGCGAGACCCTGCGCCAACGCCGCGCCGAGGTGGCGGCCGAAGTGGTGGCCCGCAGCGCATCCAAGGACTGAACCATGGAAGAGTGGATCGGCGAACGCTGGCACCGCTTCATCACGCGCGCGGCCGACCGTTCGTTTGCCGACCACGCCGTGGCCCTGCCCGAGGTCACACGCGCAGCCAGCATGCTGTTCCATGCGGCAGGCGGCTCGGCCGGTGTGCGCGTGGTGCCCGCCGCGCAAGCGCGCATCGGCGGGCCACGCGGCTGGCTGCAGCGGCTGGCTGGCAGCGGCGAGCGCGCCACCGTCACACGGCTAGACGCCGACACCCTGGCCCTGCCGCCCGTCATTGCGGTGTTTCAAAACGCCGGCTTGAACCGCGACCTCTACCTGTGGCTGGCTGCATTGGCGGCTGCCCACGCAGCAGGGCAGGGTTGGATCGCCGGCAACGTGGCCGCCACCGAACTGGCCTTGCAACGCTGCCCCGGCTTGCTGCCGCGCTGGCAAGGCCTGCTGGCCGCCCACCTGGCGCAACGCCCCAACCCCGCCAAGCTGCAAGGCCCGGCCGCTGCGGCTGAAGCTGCGGTGCAAGCCGCCCTGCGTGGCGACCAAGCGCAGCCGCAGTCATCCAACAGCGACATCACCGCGCACCAAGTGGCCCCCGTGTGGCTGTGGCTCGAAGCCCTGCCCAGCGCCTATGGCGCAGGCAACAGCCCCGACGCCGACGCTGCTGCAGAACGCCAAGGCCAAGCCGCCGCCAGCGCCGCGCGCCGCCGCACCCGCCGCATTGACCCACGTGCCGGCCGCGTACCGCTGCTGCTGGCGTCGAAGGTCGAGTCGTTGTTGACCTGGGGCGAGCATGTGCCGCTCGACCGCGCCACCGACGATGAAGACGACGGCAACGCCACCGCTGCCGCCGACGACATGGAACAGCTCAGCGTCACCCGCGACGGCCAGGCCTGCGCCTCACGCGTGAAGTTCGACCTCGACCTTCCCAGCGCCAGCGCCGACGACCTGCCCCTCGGCCTCGGCGAAAAGCTGCCCGAGTGGGACTGGAAACAGCAGCGCTTGTGCCCCGACCACTGCAACGTCGTCACCATGGTCACGCGCCCCGGCGCGCCCTTCGTGCCGAGCCTTGAGTTGCGCACCACCGCACGCAAGCTGCGCCGCCGCTTCGAGGTGCTGCGCGCCACGCCGCGCTGGCAACGCCATTGCGCGGACGGTGATGCCATCGACCTGGACGCCTGGGTGCGCCACGCCGCCGACGACCGCGACAAGCCCGCGCCACGCGACCCGCCTGTGTTTGCGCGCCGCACCCGCACCGAACGCAGCCTGGCCACGCTGCTGCTGGCCGACCTGTCGCTGTCAACCGACGCGCACGTGAACAACGATGCCCGCGTGATCGACGTGATCCGTGATGCCTTGTTCGTCTTCGGCGAAGCGCTGTCTGGCACTGGCGACGCGTTCGAGATGCTGGGCTTCAGCTCGGTGCGCCGAACCCACGTGCGCATGCAGCACCTGAAGGGTTTCAACGAAGCCTGGAGCCCCGTCACCCAAGCCCGCGTGGGTGCCATCAAACCCGGCTACTACACCCGCATGGGCGCCGCGCTGCGCCTAGCCTCGCGAAGGCTGATCGAACGGCCAGAACGCCAGCGGCTGCTGTTGATCCTGACCGACGGAAAACCCAACGACATCGACGTGTACGAAGGCCGCTGGGGCATCGAAGACACACGCCACGCAGTGCAAGAAGCACGCGCGGCCGGCCTGCTGCCCTTCTGCATCAGCATCGACGAAGAGGCACATGAATACCTGCCGCACTTGTTCGGCCGCACCGGCTGGGCGCAAGTGAGGCGCCCGGTTGAATTGCCGGCGAGGCTGGCGGCGGTGTATGCACGCTTGACGGGGTGAGTTGCGGCGGCCCGCAAAGTCGCTCCTGATCAGCAAGAAAGTTCAGCAGTTCACCGTTCGCACTGAGCCTGTCGAAGTGCAGCGCGACGCTCGAACAGGGCTTCGACAGGCTCAGCCCGA
>JAYSYW010000261.1:0-4009 GCA_043727255.1 Rhizobacter sp.
AGCGCGGTGTTCTGCGGTGTCAGGTCACCATCGAAGGGCCAGCGGTACGGCTCGGCAGCGATGTAGCGAGGGTTCATGCCAGCGACCTTCTTGAAAGCCAATCAAACAACGCTCAGTGCGACACACCCAGCTCGGCCGGCGCACCTTTGAGGCTGCGTGTGGGCGAGCAGGTCCAGATCAAGATCACCAGCGTCAACACATACGGCACCGCGTTGAAGAGGTAGTAGCCGCTGCTGATGCCCACCGATTGCAAGGCCGGGCCGAGCGCGCCCGCGCCACCAAACAGCAAGGCCGCACCCATGCAGCGCCAAGGGCTCCAGCGCGCAAAGATCACCAATGCCACAGCGATCAGCCCCTGCCCGCTGGAGAGGCCTTCGTTCCAACTGCCGGGGTAGTGGAGCGACAACGACGCACCGCCCAGGCCCGCGATGAAACCGCCCACCACCGTGGCCACGATGCGAATGCCGTTGACCGAATAGCCGAGCGCCCGCGCCGCGTCGCTTGAGTCGCCCGCCATGCGCAGCACGAGGCCGAAGCGTGTGGCCTTGAAGCCCCAGGCCAGCAACGCGGCAATCAACACGCCGAGTGGGAAGAGCGCGTTGATTTGCAGGGCTGAGCGGACTTGCGCCGAGTCGCTCCAGTCGCCGAGGTTGAGCGCCGGAATCTGCGGCGCTTGCGGTTGGATCAGCCCCTTGCCAAGGTAGAAGGCGAGCCCCGTGCCCAGCAGCATCAGCGCGATGCCGGTGGCGATGTCGTTGACGCGGGGCAACGAGCACACCACGCCGTGCAACAAGGCCAGCAAGGCGCCACACAGCCCGGCTGCCATCACACCCAGCCAGACGTTGCCAGTGAGGTAAGAACCACCAAACCCGGCCATGGCCGAAAACACCAGCACGCCTTCAAGGCCGAGGTTGATGCGGCCCGCTTTTTCAGTGACGCACTCACCCAGGCTCACCAGCAAGAAGGGCGTGCCCACACGAATGGCGCCGCCAAGCACGGCCACCAGCACGTTGAGGAAGAGTTCGGTGTTGCTCATGTGGCCACCTTCACCAGGGGAGTCGTGGCCACCACCGGGGTCGGCGCTGGGGCCTTGGGCGCGAACAGCTTGCCGCGCAGCGCCTCGCTGGCCAGGATCAACAAGAAGGCAAAGCCTTGCAGCACGAGCACCGAGGCATCGGGCACGTCCATGCGCCGTTGCAGCAGGCTGCCGGCCGCGCCGAAGCCGCCGAACAGCACCGCCACAGGCATCACCAACCAAGGGTTGTGACGTGCCACGAACGACACCAGGATGCCGGTGTAGCCCAGCCCCGCGATGAGCGACGCGTTGGCATTGGTGTGCACGGCCACCACCTCGATGCCACCGGCCAGCCCCGCACACGCACCCCCAATGGCGCAGGCCACGATGATGATGCGCGGGCTGGGCAGGCCCACCAGCAAGGCCGAGCGCGCGTTGCCGCCGACGATGCGGGTGGCGAAGCCCGAGGTGGTGAAGAACAGCCACAGGCCCAGCAACACGCAGACGACAACCCCGAACACGAGGCCCCAGTGGATGTCGGTGCCCGCGATGCCGCCCATCAACATCGGCTCGGCGATCGGCCGGGTGGAGGGCTTGTTCAGGCTCGCCGGGTCGCGCATGGGGCCTTCGACAAAGTGCTTGAACAGCGCGATGGCGGTGTAGGCCAGCAGCAGGCTGCTGATGGTTTCGTTGACACCCCGGTACTGGCGCAAACAGCCGACGAGGGCGATCCACGCGGCCCCCGCAAGGGCCGATGCCAACAGCACCAGCGCCGTGCCGAAGGCGTTTTCAGGCGGCAAGAAGATGTAGGGGAGGCCGGCACACGCCAGCCCCCCCAACACCAGTGCCCCCTCGCCCCCAATCACGGTCAGCCCCGCGCGGGCCGGAATGGCCACGCACAAGGCGGTCAACATCAGCGGCGCCGCGCGCTGCAGGCTGTTCTGCCACGAGAACCAGTCACCGAACGCGCCCTTGAACAACAGGCCCCAGGCCTCGACCGGGCTCTTGCCGCCAGCCGCGATGAAGGCGCCGAACAACAACAGCGCACCGGCCATCGCCATCCCCGGCAAAGTGATGGCTTCGATCGTGTCGGTGGTGCGGGTCGAAAGTGCCATGTGCGACCTCAAACATCAAACGCCCAGGGGCAACGCAGGCGGGATCAAGCTACGGCCTCCCGCCGGGACGCCCCAAGGGACGGCCGACGGCCCTTGGGGGCGGGAGCAACGCGACTGGAAGGGCCGTCATTCAAGCTTTGCCCACCACGCCTTCGACGAGGTAGTTCATGCCTTCGAGCGCCAGGTCGGTCTGCTTGAGCGTGGTGCCGGCGGCGATGACGGTCTTGCCGGTGTTGTCTTTCAGCGGGCCTTTGAAGATGTCGAACTTGCCCGCAAGCATTTGCGCCTTCACCGCGTCGGCGCTCTTCTTGGCCGCTGCGCTGACGGCCGGGCCGTAGGCCGAGGTCTTCACGAAGCCGTCTTTCAGGCCACCGCGCACGAAGTTCGGGTGCGGCTTGCCGGTGCGCGCGGCGTCGATGACGGTTTTGTAGGCGGTGGCCCAGTTCCACTCGGCGCCCGTCAGGTAGGCCTGCGGGGCCAGCTTGGCCTGGCTCGCGTGGTACCCGCAAACGAACTTGCCACGCTTGGCTGCGGTTTCGACGATGACCTTCGGGCCATCGACGTGCATGGTGAACACGTCCACACCTTGGTCGGCCAGGCTGTTGGTGGCTTCGGCTTCTTTCACGGCCATCGACCAGTCGCCAGTGAAGATGACGGTGCAGGTGATGGATGGGTCGACCGAGCGCGCGCCCATGGTGAAGGCGTTGATGTTGCGCAGCACCTGCGGAATGGGCTTGGCGGCGATGAAGCCGATCTTCTTGCTCTTGGTGGCGTGGCCGGCGACCACGCCGTTGAGGTACTGGCCTTCGTCGATGTAGCCGAAGAAGCTGCCGGTGTTCTTGGGGTGCTTGCCTTCGGTCCACATGCCGCCGCAGTGCGCGAAGCGGGCGGTGGGGTTCTTGCCGGCGACCGTCAGCATGTGCGGGTCGAAGTAGCCGAACGAGGTGGGAAACAGCAGCGTGGCGCCGTCTTGCGAAATCATGCCCTGCATGGTCTTTTGCACGCCGGTGGTTTCGGGCACGTTCTCTTCTTCGACGGCCTTCACGCCAGCCATCTTCTTGACCTCGGCCACGGCCTCGGCATGCGCCTGGTTGTAGCCATAGTCGTCTTTGGGGCCGACGTAGATGAAACCCACGCTGATGGGCGCCTGGGCCTGGGCCAACCCGTGCACACCGCCCAGGGCGAAGGTGGCGCCGGTCGCGCCCACACCCTTGAGAACGTCCCGCCGGTTGAAATCTGTCTTTGCCATCACGCCGCTCCTGTGCCTTGCCTGTCGTTGGAAACGCCTCCGCAGGAGTCGTGCCTGTTGGCACGCACCAGCACGAAGCCCGGGTCAAACACCTTCTTGTATACAAGCAACGTGCATGCCAAGCGTGCCCCTCGGCGACGGTGGCGTCGCGTTGCGGCAGCCACCCCCGGAGTGAACAGTGTTCCGGGCGGGTCAGCACCGCTGCAGGGCGCCGTGCACGTGCACACACGCGGCGGTCCACATGGGCGCATCCGGCTTGCATCAGGGCATCCAACACGGGGAACTGCGACTGTTTCGGCGGCGCCGTGCCCCCTGAGCGCCGATGGCAACACGCTGGGCGTGTGGGCGCCGACGGCCAATCGAGCGGCAGCACGGGTGTGATCACCACGCCCCACGCGGCGATGGCGATCGGCTCGTGCGGGGTGCCTCTGGCGAAGCCAGCGGTTCATTTGGCGTGAACAGCGCGCCCGACACGCTGTCTGCGCAGCGGGGCGCCGCAGTCGTCTTTGCACGCAGCGGGCAACTCGTGGTCGCAGCCGGCTTACATCAAGGCGGCCAACCCGGGCATGACCGCATGTCGGCGCCTCGGTCAGCCTCAGCGGCGACGGCAGCACGCGGGCGGTCGGGTCG
>JAYSYW010000262.1:0-19979 GCA_043727255.1 Rhizobacter sp.
GCGCCGCCAAGTGCGCCAATGCCCGCGCCTTGGGCGGTCTTGGTTTGGCGGTCGCTCATGCTTTCGCAGCCGGTTGCCAGCAGGGTGGTGGCAACAGCCATCGCGACGGCTGCGGTGCGGAAGTTCAATCGTTGGGTCATCAGAGTCTCCTAGGGGTTTCGCGCTTGCGAGAAAAGACCTCGCACGGGCTGAGAGGAGTATCAAAGATTGCGTCGCGCGGCTCTGTGGGAGCGCGCTTCAGCTTTTTGTCAGCCTTGGCCTACAGCGGCGTGCGTGTGCGGCAACGCAAAACCGATGTGTTGAGATGTGTTGCAGATATATACACAGGCAAGCAGTGGGGGTCTTGCATTGCGCGTTTTTCAAGTAACGAGCAAGAATAGAAAAATTCAAAATAAAAGGAATCCGCAAATCAAATCAGGGAAAAGACATGCATCAATTCCAAGAAAAAGTCATCTGCAAGGATGGGTTGTATTCAGACATGTCGAGTAATTTTTTAGTCATCTCAAAGCGGAATAGATAACGCTTTAGGTGGCGGTGTTTTTTTCCTGAACACGCGACCACCGACTCTCTGTTGTCGCTGCCAGTGCCAGTCTTCATGGCCTGGGCACCACGATTTCCGAACCAGCCGCCTCTGCTTGATCGCTCCCCCATCGGGGCTGAGCGCTCGCTCGCGCTCTTCTTAATTGGCGCGCAATACGGATCGCTATTAAAAATGAAAGTCCGAACATGAACTCAGGTTATTTCGGAGACGACCTCCTGCAACACAACGCAGGCGGCAGCCTTCAGCGCCGGATCTATCTCGACTCTGCGGCGACATCTTTGTCTTCCCGTCATGTGCATGGCGCGATGGAAGCCTTCATGCCGAATTACGGCAGCTTCCACAGCGACGGGCACTTCTCGGCGGCGATCAGCATGGAAGCCTTCACGTGGGCCAAGCGCCAGGTGCTCGAATTCCTCGGCGCGGCCGAGAGCGAGTACGAGGTGGTCTTCGTGGGCTCAGGCGCCACGGCTGCCATCAACCGCCTGGCGGCCGGTCTGGCGTCGGTTCGCGGGCAGCGCGACATCGCCGTGGTGTCGTTGATGGAACACCACTCGAACGATCTTCCCCACCGGCAGCATTCCCCGCGTGTGATCCACCTGCCGGTCGATGCGGCGACCGGGTGGCGTGTTGATCTTGGCCGTCTGGCCGACTTGCTGGCCCGCCACGGCAGCGAAATTCACTACGTGGCCGTCACCGCCGCCAGCAACGTCACGGGCCTCTTGAACCCGATCGCCGACATCACCCGCTTGGCCCACGCGCATGGGGTCAAGGTGTTGGTGGACGGTGCGCAGGTCTATGCCCATCACCCGTTCTCAATGTCAGACCCGGGCGGGCAAGGCGTGGACTTCTTCGTGCTGTCGGGCCACAAGGCGCATGCGCCTTTCGCGCCAGGCGCCTTCGTGGCGCGCAAGAGCTTGCTGGCCGCCATGCCGCCCCTGTTTTTTGGCGGTGGGATGGTGGGCGACGTGAACCGCCATGAGTTCTCGGTCAGCGAGTGCATGGCCAAGAAAGAGCACGCGGGCACGCCCAGCATCGCGGGTGCGTTCTCGCTCGGGCTGGCCACTGACTTTCTGGCGCAAGAAGGCATCGGTGCCATCGCGCGGGCTGAGCAGGCCCTGAGAAAGCGCTTCCTCGATGGCGCGGCCAGCCGCCAGAACCTGCGCACCTACGCGAGCCAGGACGGCGCTGAGCCATGCTTGGGCATCGTCGTCTTCAACCTCGGCCACGTGCCGCCGAACCTGCTGGCCGCGATCTTGAACGATCACTTCTGCATCGCCGTGCGGGCGGGTTGCTTTTGCGCCCACCCTTATGTGAGGGAACTGCTGTTCGACGACTTCCTTGAACTGCCCGACTCGGCCGACCCTGAAGACCACCGGGGCATGGTCCGCATCAGCCTCGGGCCGCACAACACACCCGAAGACATCGACCGCCTGCTTGAGGCGCTGGGCGAGATCGACCGCGACATCGCGGCGCTGCGCCAGCCCTACACCCGCATGCCCGATGGGCAGTTCAGCCGCACGGGCAGCGAGCAACGGCCCCGCAAGTTCTTTGACCAGTTCATTCGCGCCCATGGCCGCGTGGCGTGCGCTTCAGTGGGCCACGTGGAATGAGTGCGATGAAAAACAGCCTGGCGTTCGCCGTGGGCATGACGCTGATGGGCAGCTTCTTCGTCGTCAACAAGCAGATCGTGGCCGAGGTGCCGGTCTTCATCGCCTCCGAGATCCGGTTGCTGATGGGCGCCATCGTGCTGTTCGTGCTGTCGCGCATCAACGGCGACGTGTTCACCCGCTTCGACCGCCGAGACTCCCGGGTCGTGTTTTTCCAGGCGTTCTTTGGTGTGTTTTTGTTCAGCATTTTTTCTCTGAATGGTCTGAAGCACACGAGCGCGGTGAACAGCGGAATCATCATGGGCATGACGCCGGTGGCGATCTTGATCGTGGCGATGCTGATGAGGCAAGAGCGTGCCACCTGGCGCACGGTTCTGGCGCCCGTTGTGGCCTGCATCGGCGTGGTGGCCATCAACCTGGCCAGCAGCAATGGCCCGGGCGAATCGTCGCTGCGTGGCGATGCGCTGGTGTTTCTGGCGATGCTCGGAGAAACCGTCTTCATCGTCGCGGGCCGGTTCATCCGTGGCCCTGTCAGCCCGCTGGTGATGTCCACCCAGACGGCAGCCTTGGGCGCCTTGCTGTTCTTGCCGCTGGCCGCGTATTCGATGGGCGACTTCGACTGGCGCGCGGTCAGCGTCGTCACCTGGCTGTGCGTCGCGTACAGCGGCATCGCCATCACGGCGATCGGGGTGTTCTTGATGAACCACGGCTCGGCCCGGTTGCCGATGTCCAAGGCTGCATCGCTCTCGGCCTTCATGCCTGCGACCAGTTGCGTCTTGGCGGTGCTCTTTCTGGGCGAAGCCTTCGGCGCGATGCACTTCTTCGGCGTGGCTTTGATCCTGGGCAGTGCCCTGATGACAGTGCGCCCTCGTCCCTTGTCGCCGGCCTGAACTGGCTGCCCCGTTCATTCGTCTCCAGTCTCCACTTGCAAGAAAGAATGCCATGGCAACACCCATACAAATGGACCTGAGTGGTCTGAAGTGCCCCGTGCCACTGCTGCGCACGAAGAAGAAGCTTCGCGAGCTGACCGGCGGAGACCTTCTGGAGGTCACCGCCACCGACCCCCACAGCCGGGACGACTTCCTGCGCTACTGCGACGGGTCTGATTGCTCCGTGCTCAACATCGAAGAGCGCGGCCACGGCCTCGTTCTGTTGATTCGCAAAGAGGGGGCTGCGCCATGAAGAACACCCCTGCCCTTGACGCGCTGGCCGCGTGCGCCGGTGTCGCGGTGATCGCCGGCCACTATTGCGTTGCACCCGAACTTGAAGACCTGTCGCATGAGGGCGACGCCGAGGTGATGTCGTTCCGCAAGGGCGCCGAGATCCACCGCGATCTGGTGGCGCGTGGCGTTGCATCGCAGCTTTGCCTGTGGGTCAACGACATCGGCATCGGGCCCGATGAGCGCGCGGCCATGAAGGCCAGCTACCAGCCGCCCGCCAACTACCTGGAAATCGCGGCCACCCATGGGCTGGCCGCTGGTGACGTCACCGTGTTGTTCGAGAGCACCGCGCGGAACAAGGCCTCGACCTGGCTGCGCAAGATTGCCAAGGACCGCCCGGAACTCTTCCGCCAGAACGCCAGCAGCGACACGCACTTGGTGCGTTGCGTCGATGGTGTGATGTGCGGCATCGGCGACGACAAGATGGCGTACGTGCTCGACGGCCCCGATGGCGAAAGCCTGGTGGTCAAGGACGGTCCCAACCCGAAGTGCAACCTGATCCTGGCGACGCTTTTCCAGATGCTTCAGCGCAAGAGCAACTGCCAGGGAATCGTCAACGTCTTCAACGACATCTACGTCAACCGCATTCGCTTGGGGCTGCACGTCTATCGCAAGGTCTACGACCCGGGCAGCGTGACGGTCTTCGAGAACTACTTTTGTGGTGACGGCGGCACGAGGCAAGAGTCTTTCGTTTCCAAGCCTGAGCTGGCCGTGGCCTGAAAACCTGTCTGTCTGAACCGAGCCGCACATGAAAAGAATTGGAATCATTGCCGGCGCAGGCCCCGACGCCGGCATCGACCTGTGGAAGAAGATCCTCGAAGAACGCCGCAGCCAGTTGGGCGGCGCCATGGCCGATGTGGACGCGCCAGCCGTCGTCGTGTTCTCGGTGCCCGAGTTGGGCTGGGCGATGGACATCGAGAACCGTGAGGCCGACCTGTGGCGTGTGCTGAGCCAGGCGTACTTGTCGCTGGCCCGGCATGCCGACCTGATCTGCATCGCCTGCAACGTGTTGCACCGCTTCGTTGATCGCTTGCGGGCACTGGACACATCCGCAGAGCTGGTGTCGGTGGTGGACGCGGTTGAAGACCACCTGCGGGCGCATGACATCCGCACCGCCGGGCTGTTGTCGATATCGAGTGTGGTGGCGCTTGATGCGGGGTCGCCCTACGCGCGGCTGGCCCAGGTCAGCGAGCTGGTGACGCCGCAAGACCCCGCAGGCTTTGATGTGCTGGTGAAAGACATCAAACGGCTGGGTGCCGACCGGCCCGAACTGCGCGATGCGTTCGACCGCGAAGTGCGTGCACTGGGGGTTGGTCTCGTGCTGTTGGCGTGCACCGAGTTGCCGTTGGTGTCGCGCCCGTTGCCGGGCATCGAGCAGATCGATGCCACGCGGCTGCTGGCCAAGGCTTTGCTGCGCAAGGCGCTGGACGCCCAGCCTGTTTGACCGTTTCCGGGGCCGCCCGGTCAACGGTTAGACGGCAACGGTTGAGCGTCAACGGTTGAACGTCAAAGATCGAACTGCAGCGCCGCCAGCCGCGCATACAAACCGCCCGCTGCCGACAGCTCGGCATGCGTGCCGGTTTCAACGATCTGCCCGGCCTCCATCACCACGATGCGGTTGGCGCGTTGCACGGTGGCCAGGCGGTGCGCAATGACGAGCGTGGTGCGGTCTTTCATGGCCACTTCGAGCGCGGCTTGCACCATGCGTTCGCTTTCGGCGTCGAGCGCGCTGGTGGCTTCGTCCAGCAGCAGCAGCGGCGGGTTCTTCAGCATGGCGCGGGCGATGCTGATGCGCTGGCGTTGGCCGCCTGACAGGCGCACACCGCGTTCGCCGAGGAAGGTGCGGTAGCCCTCGGGCAGGGCGCGAATGAACTCGTCGGCGAAGGCCGCGCGGGCGGCGGCGTGCACCTCTTCGTCGCTGGCCTCGGGGCGGCCGTAGCGGATGTTCTCCATCGCGTCGGCCGAGAAAATGATGCTGTCTTGCGGCACGATGCCCACGCGGCCGCGCAGCGCGTCGAGCGAGGCTTCTTTCACGGGCACGCCATCCACCGCCACCGAGCCGTCGGTGTCGTAGAAGCGCAGCAGCAACTGGAACACCGTGCTCTTGCCTGCGCCGCTGGGGCCGACCAGGGCCACGGTTTCGCCGGGCCGAACGTCAAGGCTGAAGTGCGACAGCGCCGCGTGCTGCGGACGCGAGGGGTAGCGAAAGCTCACGTCCGACATGCGCACCGACGAGCCGCCATGGGCCACCGGCAAGGCGCGCGGCTGGGCCGGCGTGGTGATGGGCGAGCGCGTGGCCAGCAATTCCATCAAGCGTTCAGTGGCACCGGCAGCGCGCAGCAGGTCGCCATACACCTCGGCCAGCACAGCCACCGAGCTGACAAGAATCACCACGTACACCACCGTCTGCCCCAGGTGGCCGGCCGACACCTCGCCGGCAATCACCGCCTGCGTGCCTTGGTACAAGGCCCACAGCAGGGCGCCAAAGGTGGCGGTGATGATGAAAGCCACCAAGCCCGACCGCACCCGGGTGCGGCGGATCGCAGTAGTGAATGCGCTTTCGGTCGATGCGTTGAAGCGGGCCGCTTCACGGCGCTGCTGCACATAGCTTTGCACCACCGGAATGGCGTTCAGCACCTCGGCGGCAATGGCGCTCGAATCGGCCACGCGGTCTTGGCTGGCGCGCGACAGCTTGCGCACGCGTCGCCCGAAGTACAGCGAAGGCAAGACCACCAGCACCAGAATGCCCAGCACCTGCGTCATCACATAGGGGTTGGTGATGATGAGCATGAGCATCGCGCCCAGGCCCATCACCGTGTTGCGCAAGCCCATGCTGAGGCTCGAACCCACCACCGTTTGCACGAGCGTGGTGTCGGTCGTCAGGCGCGACAGCACCTCGCCGGTCTGCGTGGTCTCGAAGAACTCGGGGCTTTGTTCGACCACATGCGCATACACCGCGTTGCGCAGGTCGGCCGTCACGCGTTCGCCCAGCCAGCTGACCATGTAGAAGCGCGCGGCTGAAAACAAACCCAGCGCGGCACCCACCGCGAACAGCGCGAAGAAGTGTTCGCGCAGCGCCATCACCCGCTCGCCCGGGTCTGTCGCCACCAGGCCTTGGTCGATCAGCGACTTCAGCGCGGCGGGAAACACCAGCGTGCTCACGGCCGCCATCACCAAAAACACCCCGGCGAGCGCGATGCGGCCCAGGTAAGGGCGCAGAAACGGCCCCAGACCACTGAGCGACCGAACGTTGCGGGCAGGCGCGGGTTGGGTGCTGGAGGGCGGGGCGGAGGCGAGGGTGGATGCGGGCATCCGGGCAGTGTAGGGGAGCGTTTTGGCGTGCGCGGCATGGGGAGTTGTGCCGCTTCCCGTGGGGGCGCTGCGAGCCGCACGGCAGAATCAGCCGCGTTTCACCATGCCGCCCTCGGCCGAAAACCTTGCCTTGTTCACCATGACCCCATACACCCTCTACGGCGCTGAAATCAGCTACTTCACCGGCAAAGTCCGGGCCTACCTGCGCTGGAAAGCGATTCCGTTCACCGAGGTGTTGTCGAACGCCGAGGTCTACCGCGAGGTGATCGTTCCGCGCGTCGGCTTTCCAGTCATCCCGGTGTTGGTGACACCGCAAGATGAAACCTTGCAAGACTCCAGCGAGATCATCGATGCGCTGGAGCAGCGGCATGGCGAGCCTTCGGTTGTGCCGCCGACGGGCGCCCAGCGCGTGGTGTCGGCGCTGTTCGAGCTGTACGGCGACGAGTGGTTGGTGATACCGGCCATGCACTACCGCTGGCACCACAACCGCGACTGGGCCTTGCGCGCCTTCGGTGAAGTGAACGCGCCGAACGCATCGCCCGAAGAGCAGCTTGCGGCCGGTACACGCCGCGCCGGCCCGTTTGCCCAGGCCGCCGTGCTGCTGGGGGCCGAGCCGCACATGCATGCCGCCATCGAGCGTTCATACGAAGACCTGCTGGGCGAGCTGGACCGCCACTTCGCGCAGCACCCCTACCTGCTGGGCACACGGCCGTGCCTGGGCGACTTCGGCATCTTCGGGCCGCTGTATGCGCACCAGTACCGAGACCCCGCCAGTGGCGCGCTGATGCGCCGCCTGGCGCCCCACGTGGTGGCTTGGATCGAACGCATGCTGCAGCCGCCCGCGCCGCAAGGCGGCGAATTCCTGACCGGCGATGAGGTGCCCGAGACGCTGCAACCAGTGCTGCGCCGCATGGTGCGCGAGCAACTGCCGGTGCTGGTGGATTCGGCCCGGTGCTTGGCGCAATGGGCCACTGCGAATGCCGGTGAAGCCGTGCCGCGCGCCATCGGCTTGCATGCGTTCGAGCTTGAAGGCGTGCGCGGCCAACGCATCGTGCGGCCCTACAGCTTGTGGATGTGGCAGCGGGTGCGCGACGCGCGCGCGGCGCTCTTGGCGGCCGAACGCGACGCTGCCGATCGCATGCTGGGCGCCGTCGGTGCGCAGGGCTTCTTTGAGGCGGGCGATCTGCCGCGCCTTCGGCGCCAGGGCCTCAGCGTGGCGCTGGCCTGAAGCTCAGGCCACGCTGCGTGGCAGTGCGACTGGTGCGACGTGCTGGCGGAATTGCCCGCGCCCGGCGCGCTGGGCCGCAATGAGGGCCGTGTCGGCATGCGCCATCACGTCGGCCAGCGCGGGGCCGTCTTGCGGCCACAACGCGGCGCCCACGCCGCAGCCAATGCGCAGGTTGCTCAAGGTGCGGTACGACATCGGCCGTTGCAAGTCGGCCACCACGCGTTGTGCCACCTGGCGTGACAAGGCCGCGCCTTCGCCCGGCGGGCAAGGCAGCAACAGCATGAACTGGTCGCCTTCCAGGCGCAGCACCACGTCGTCTTCGCGCGCCACTTGGCGCAGCCGCTTGGCGACTTGCACCAGCACCTGGTCGGCGGCGTCGGGGCCGTAGCGGTCGCTGACGGGCTTGAAGCCGTCGAGGTCGATGCGCAGCACGCAGAACTCGACCTGCGGGTCGGCCACCGCGCCGGCCAGCTTGGCGGCCAACGCGTTCAGGTAGTTGCGGTTCCACAGGCCGGTCAACGCGTCCACGTGGGCTTTGAATTGCACGGCTTGCGCCACCTCGTCGCGGTCGGTCAGCGTGTTGCGAAAATCGACCACGGCGGCGGCAATCTGCTGCACGTCGCTGCGCCGCTGAACGCGCGCGCCCTCTGGGTTGCCGCGTTGCGGCTCACGCAGGGAGGCGGGTGCCAGCCGATTGCCCGGCGCCACCCCGACGCCGATGAGCCACCACGCCACCAGCGCACACGCGGCGCCCAGGCCGGCGGCCCAAGGCAGCAGCGCGCGGCGAGCGTCCGTCAGTTCGATTCGCGCGGCGGGCGAGGTGTCGCGGGCCACGACGCGCCAGCCAAAGCCGGGAAAGCCGCCGCTGGCGTGGGTGGGGGCGATGCCGGTCGGGGCCAGCACGCCGTCGCTCCAGCGTTCGAGGGCCCAGTGTTCTTCAAGCGGCTTCAGGCGGTCGGGCGGCAAGAGCGGTGTCTGGCCGGGCGAGCCAAGGCCCAGCAACAACTCGCCCTTGGCGCCCAGCACCATCAATTGCAAGCCATCGTCGGCGCGTGGGTTGAGCGTTGCGCGCAACTGCTCAGCCCATTGCCAGCTCAGGTGCAGTGCCAGCACGCCGCGCAGGCTGCCGTCGGGGTTGCGAACTGGGGCGGCCACATCGACGAACTGGCCGCGTTCGCCCGGGGTTTGCGGCATCAGTGGGGCCAACAGGGGCACGGTGTGCACGTCGCCCGTCCACAGGCCCAGGCGGCCGTTCTGGAACACCGGGCTGGCGGCGATCGACTGGCCCACCAGCATGTCGCCGGTGGCGGCCTGCACCGTGCCCTGGGGGTCGGTGAGGGCAACCCAGGCCGAAGCTGGGAGCGTGTCGCGGAACCGTTCGAGCGTTGTGCGGGTGGCCACCGGGTCGGTGGTTTCGTGCAGGCCTTTGAGCTGCGACAACTGCAGCACTTCACTGGCTCGCAAAGCCAAGTCTTCGGAAAGCCGGTCGGCCATGTTGCGCGCCACCTGGAGCAGGTGCTGGCCGGCGTCAGCATGGGCTTGCGCCACATTGCGCCGCGCCCACAACTCGCCCACACCAAACGCCAGCGCCGCGATCAGCAGGCACACCAGCACCCGGGCTTGCGTGCGCAGCGGCCAGAGGCGGGGGTGAAGCAAATTCATGGAGCGGGCAAACATGGCACAGCGTGGCACGGACGAGTGGGTCGCGTCACGATTGTTGGCTGCATCAAGCGCGCCGCATTGCACGAACAGAGGCCGCATAGGGCGTCATTTCGGCCGCCAGCCCGCATCGGGCCTGGGTTCTACAGCGTCAGGCGAGACGCATAGCCTGTCATTTCGAGGTAACCGATGCCGACTCGGCGCCCCTGCTGGTCGCGCAATTCGCTGAGCCCTTCCCAGTAGAACGAGCCGGTGCTGGCGCGGCTGTCGAGTTCTTGGGCGTCAAACAAGGCGGCGACTTGAAAGCGGCCGGCCGGCGTGTCCACCGTCCAGGCCACCGGGTATTGGGCGTTCGACGCGGGGCTGGCCCAGCGGCGGCCGGGCGTGAAGTGCACGTCGTCGGGGCCGAAGCGGGTGGCTGTGGTGGTGGGGGTGGTGGCGGTAGCACCACCGGCCGGGCGAAAGCTGCCGCCGGCATACAGCGTGGAGCCATCGGCACGCCGCAGGCGAAAGGCGGTGAGCGCGCCGCCGTCGTCAAGGTTCATGCCGATCCAGTCCCAGCCGACGGCTTCGGGGTGCAGCACCTCGTCGCTCCATTCGTGGTCGAGCCAGGCGCGGCCCGTCACGGCGAGGGGCTGGCCGTCGAGCGTCAGCGTGCCTTCGGCCCGCAGTTGCGGCTGGCTGTAGTAGTGGCTGGCCTGCGCGGCCTGCGGGCCTTTGCGCGAGAAGCCGGCGTCGCCTTGCAGCAGCAATGGCTGGGTGGTGGCCAGGCGCAGATCGAAACCGAAGCGCGCGCTGTCGCTGCTCACTTGCGTGCGGTATTGCGTGCGGTATTGCGTGCTGTTTTGCGAGCCGAGGGCGTCGCCCGTGCGTTGAAGCCGCCAGCCGCGCAGCGCCACGTCGGTGTCGCCTTCAGCGGCGCGGGCGATGCCGAAGCCGGCGCGCGCCAGGCGCTGGTCGTGCCGTTGCTTTGTGTGTTGCACGTCGCTCAGCGCGGCGTGGGCAAACACCAGCTGGCGGGCCGCAAAGCGGCTGGGGTGGTCGGCCGCCACGTCGGTGCGCGAGCGAAAGAAGGTGACCTGAAAGCCGAAGCGGCGCGTGCCCGCCGTCAGCTCGCCGGTCAGGTACCACCATTCCGTGCGGGCGGCGGGGTGGGCGCCGAAATCGGCGGGGAAGGCGAGTGGGCGTGGGCGGATGGTCTGCGCGGTGGCCCGAAAGGGGCCAAACACGGGCATCAGGGCCAGGGCGGGAAGAAGATCACGGCGCTTCATGCGCCAAAGGATGTCATACGGGTTGACAATGCGCGTTTGCCCTTTGCACCCATGGTGCGTTTGGCGCCACAGCCTTTTATTGCCCACATGACAGATTTCGCCCTTCCGCAGGACTTCGACCTCGGAGACCATTTCGACCACCGCACCCTGACCAAAGCCATGGAGCTGCGCCCCGAACAGGCGCTGCTCTCGATGCAGGTGAAGGGCCCCAAGCTGTTCACACGCCTGCAAGGCAGCGGTGTCCACGCCTACGCGCAAAGCGTGCAGCTGGTGATGGACAAACGCCTCGGCCTGAAGCTCGATGGCCACTGCACCTGCGCCGTGGGTGTCAATTGCAAACACGTTGCCGCCGCGCTGATGGCCTTCGAGGCGCAGCAGATCCGCCGCCACCGCGGCTTGCCGCTGTCGCCTGCGGTGCATGAAGACCTGCCCGCCCACGTGACCCCGGCCGCCGTGACCCCGGCGGGTGTCGTGCGCAGCGTGCTCGAGCTGGGTGCCGTGCAGTTGCAGCCGGTGCTGCGCCTGACCACTTGTGTGGACGTGGCCTCTGAAGCCCTGCTGCACCACCGCTATGGCTCGGTCACCTCGCGCAGCACCACGCTGCGCCAGGCGGCGGTGCAGGTGCTGCTGCGCTACCCATTGCCGCATGGCGGCGTGGTGGACTTCCACTTCCCCATCGGCGCGGCCACCGTGGCCACGGCCGAAGTGACCGACCCGCAGCACCCCGGCCAGCGCATTGGTGTGCGCTTCGATCGCCAGCCCAAGGCCGAGGCCGCGGCGCTGCGCGAACTGTTCGTGAGTCTGTCGATGCGCCCCTGGAGCCTGGCCGCTGGCCTGGCCCACAACCGCCTGACCCGCGTGGCCGCTTCTGGCGCGCAGACGGCGGTGCCGGCCGCGCTGGAAGGCACGCCGCTCGTGGTGGTGCCGCAACTGCGTGACCAGTGGCCGCAACTGTTGGCCACCAGCTTCCCCGAACTCGAAGCGCGCGGTTGGCAGATCGAAGTGGCGCCCGAGTTTCCGTATGAGATGCACAGCCCCGACGCCTGGAACGTCAGCCTCGACGAAGAGGCCGGCACCGACTGGTTCAGCGTCGGGCTGAAGGTGTCGGTCGAAGGCGGTTCGGTGGACCTGGTGCCGCTGTTGATCGGCCTGGTGCAAAGCGGCTGGCTCAAGCTCGATTCGGCCTTGCAAGATGGTGACGGCAAGGGCGAGGTGCTGGTGCCCTGGCCGGGCGAGGCCGCCTCGCCGGTGCCGGGCCAAATGCCGCGCCAGCGCCTGCTGCGCCTGCCGGTGGCGCGCATTGCGCCGCTGATGGACTGGCTGCGCACCGTGTTCAAGGTGGGCGACAAATCGCCGATCGGCAAAGACGCCCGCCTGCGCCTGTCGCGCTTCGACCTCGGCACGCTGGAGGCTTTGTCTTCCGGCGCCGTGGTGTCGGCGCCGCCCAGCTTTGCCCGCCTGATCGACCAGGTGCGCCTGCTCGGCAACGGGGAAGGCCTGCCGCCGGTCGAGCCCTCGCCCAGGGTGCAGGCCACCTTGCGCCACTACCAGCTCGACGGCTTGGCCTGGATGGACTTTCTGCGCCGCGCCCGCCTGGGCGGCGTGCTGGCTGACGACATGGGCCTCGGCAAGACGCTGCAGGCCCTGACCCTGCTGCAAAACGAGTTCGACGCCGACCGCATGGACCGCCCCAGCCTCGTCGTCGTGCCCACCAGCCTGATTGGCAACTGGCAGGCCGAAGCCAAACGCTTCGCCCCGAGCCTGAAGGTGGTGGTGCTGCACGGGCCGCAGCGCTTGCAGCACTTCAAAAACATCCCGAAGGCGCACCTCGTTATCACCAGCTACCCGCTGGCGGTGCGCGACATCGCCACGCTTGGCGCGCAAGACTGGCACTACCTGATCCTCGACGAAGCCCAGCGCATCAAGAACGCGCGCAGCCAGGCCGCCGTGTCGATGAAGGGCCTGCGCGCCCAGCACCGGCTGTGCCTCAGCGGCACGCCGCTCGAAAACCACCTGGGCGAGTTGTGGAGCCTGATGGACTTCGTGTGCCCCGGCTTGCTGGGCGGCGAAGCGGGCTTCCGCGAGCACTACCGCAACCCGATCGAAAAACGCCAGGACGGCTTTGCGGCCGGGCAACTGGCGCGGCGCGTGCGCCCGTTCATCTTGCGTCGCACCAAACAGCAGGTGGCGCGTGAACTGCCCGAGAAGACCGAAACGCTGTTGCGCGTCGAACTGTCGGGCACGCAGGCCGACCTGTACGAAACCGTGCGCGCCACGATGGACAAGAAGCTGCGCGACGCGATCGAGAAGCAGGGCCTGGCACGCAGCCAGATCATGGTGCTCGACGCCTTGCTGAAGCTGCGCCAGGTGTGTTGCGACCCCCGTCTGCTGAAGACCGGCGCCGAGCCGGGCACGGTGCCCGCCAAGGTGCCGCCATCGGCCAAGATGGAACTGCTGATGGACTTGCTGCCCACGCTGATCGAAGACGGCCGGCGCGTGTTGCTGTTCTCGCAGTTCACAGAGATGCTGGCGCTGATCGAGCTTGAATTGGCCAAGCTGAAGCTGCCCTACCTCAAACTCACCGGCGAAACGCAAGACCGCGCCGGCTTGGTCGAAGAGTTCCAGACCGGCAACGCCTCGCTGTTCCTCATCAGCCTGAAGGCGGGTGGTGTGGGTTTGAACCTCACCGCCGCCGACACCGTGATCTTGTACGACCCGTGGTGGAACCCGGCCGTCGAACAACAGGCCATCGACCGCTGCTACCGCATCGGGCAAGACAAGCCGGTGTTCGTCTACAAGCTCATCGCCAGCGGCACGGTCGAAGACAAGATGATCGAACTGCAGGCCCGCAAGGCCGGCTTGGCCGACTTGTTGCTGTCGGGCGTGGCCAGCGATGCGGCCTTGAACGCGCAAGACTTCGACGAGCTCTTCAAGCCGCTGGGCGGCGAACTCGAAGAAGCGGCATAAGCCGCGCGGCGTGGCGGGTGGCGCTGCGCGGGGCTGAAGGGCATGACGATTCTTCAGGTCAAGGTCAAGCCGAACGCACGCACGCGTTCGCTTGACCCGTTGGACGACGGCACCTGGGTGGCTCAGCTCAAGTCGCTGCCCATCGAGGGCCGTGCCAACGAAGAGTTGATTGCCCTGGTGGCCGCGCACTTCAAGCTGCGCAAGTCGCAGGTGAGCATCAAGACCGGCAGCTCGGGCCGGCTGAAGCGGGTAGAACTGGACAACGGCGGCTGAACCGGCTCACAAAGTATCAACGCGCCTCTCGGCGGGCCGCGTGGCCTCAAGCCGGCCGGTGGCGGGCCGATAACAAGGCTGATTCCGGCCCCGGCGCGGACGCGTTGCGTCTGCGCGCTGGCGGCCCCAGCCAAGGTGCCCCGTGAGCAAAATTTCAAACGCAGAGAAAGACAACCAGGTCACTGTTTCGCAGCTGTGCATCGGCATGCATGTGCACCTTGACCTGTCGTGGGTCGAGCACCCGTTCACCTTCTCCAGCTTCAAGATCAAGAGCCTCGACCAGATCTCGACCATCCAGTCGCTGGGCCTGGAGTCGGTGCGCTACTCACCGGCCAAGAGCGACAGCCAGCCGCTGGCACCCGCCGAAACTGGCGGCACAGCGCTGCCCCCGCCAGCGGCCCCGGAACTCGACGCCGCCACCCAGGCCAAGCGCCACCGGCTGGCCCGTGTGGAAGCGCAGCGCGCCAAGCTGGGCAACTGCGAGCGCGAACTGCTTTCCACCGCCCGCCGGGTCAAGAGCCTGACGCAGAACCTGTTCTCGCGTCCCGACGACACCCGCACCCAGGCGGTGGCCCTGATCGACGAAATCGCCGACTCGATGCTGGTGGACAGCGACATCGCAGTGCACCTGATGGCCGACAAGATCGGCAACGACGAGGTGTACTTCCACTCGCTCAACGTCGCCTTGCTGTCGATGATGCTGGCGCGCGAGATGAAGGCGCCTTCGCATGCGATCCGCCTGCTCGGGCTGGGTGCGTTCTTCCACGACGTGGGCAAGGTCGATATCCCCGACCGTGTGCTGTACAAAACAGAGGCGCTGACGCGCGCCGAAGTGAACCTGTTGCAAAGCCATGTGGGGATCGGCATCGACCTTGCGCACAAGCTGGGCCTGCCGCCCGAGGCGATGGTGGTGATCGCCCAGCACCACGAGCGTGCCGATGGCAGCGGCTACCCGAAGAAGCTGCAACTGGCGGGCATCTCGTTGCTGTCGAAGATCGTGGCGGTGGTGAACGTGTACGACAACCTCTGCAACCCCATCGACCTGGCCAAGGCGCTCACGCCGCACGAGGCGCTGTCCACCATGTTCGGCCAGCAGCGTGCGCACTTTGACGCCACCGCCTTGACGACCTTCGTGCGCTGCATGGGCGTGTACCCGCCGGGCACGGTGGTGGTGTTGTCGAACGGGGCGCTGGGCATGGTGGTGTCGGTCAACAGCAGCCGGCCGCTCAAGCCCACCGTGCTGGTGTACGACGCGGCCGTGCCGAAAGAGCAAGCCATCATCGTGGACCTGGAAGACGAACCCGACGTGACCGTGACCCGCACCATGCGCCCGCAGATGCTGCCCCAAGCGGCGTTCGACTACCTCTCGCCGCGCAAACGCACCACCTACTATTTCAGTGCTGAAGCCGGCAAACCCGCGGGTTGAGTTGCGTGCTCGGGTGGCAGGGCCTCGTGCTGAGGCAACCCTTCGTCCACCGGCCACCAGCTGCTTTTCGATCCCATGAAGGCATGAAAGTCGAGACCCACGCCCAGCGGTTCATCCAGCAGGCCAGCGCGGATACGCAGCACGCCGGGCAGGGCGCTGCGCTCGCTGAAGAGGGGCGAGCCGCAGGTGCCGCAGAAGTGTCGGCGCTTGCCTGGCGACGACTCGTAGGCCCGCATCAACGCCTGGCCTGAAACGAACTCGACCGCCGCCTGGTCCACAGCGATGTTGGTGGCGAAGGGCCCGCCTTGCGCCTTGCGGCACTGGCTGCAATGGCAGACCTGGATCGGCGTCAGTTCGGCATGAATGCGGAACTTGATGCCCCCGCAAAGGCAGCTTCCGGTGTGCATGGGCGGGCTCCTTCAGCGCAGCAGCCACGCGGCTGCGAAAGCGATGGCCGCTGGCAGTGCCTGCACGTACATGATCTTGCGGTTGACGGTGAGCGCGCCATACACGCCGGCCACGATCACGCACGAGAGGAAGAAGGTCTGCACCGCCAGGCCACCGGCACCCAGCCACGCGCCCCAGGCCAGGCCTGCAGCCAGAAAGCCGTTGTAGAGGCCCTGGTTGGCGGCCAGTGCTTTCGAGGCGGCGGCGAATTCGGGCGTGGTGCCGAAGATGCGCCGGCCTTTCGGGGTGTCCCAGAGAAACATCTCCAGCACCAGGAAGTAAACATGGATGGCGGCCACAAGGCCGACGAGCACGGTGGCGATGGTCATGAGCGGCTCCGTTCAGTCGTTCAAGAAAAGCGAGCGGGGCGGCAGGCCATCGGCCAGGAACGCCCCGCGTTGCAGCTGGGATTGAAGGGGATGGTCAGCCCGCGTCGGTGATGTCGGGGCCGAAGCGGTTGGTGCCTGGCGTGCCGCGCAGGAAGCCGTTTTCGACCAGTGCCCAAATACCGCCGATGACGGGGATGAAGCCGATCAAGACCCACCAGCCCGACTTGTCGCGGTCGTGCCAGCGCTTCACGCTCACGGCCAGCCCGCTCCAGGCGACCAGGCCGTACAGCGGCACAAACAGCAGCATGCCGAGATTGCCAATGCCTGCCGTGACGCCACCGATGAGTGCGCTCAGGACCAAGGTGAACGCGGTGGCGCCCAGCACGCCCCACAACCAGAACACCTTGCGCGGAATGCGGCCCTCGAAGCTGAAGTAGATCTGCTTCCAGGTGAGCGGGGCAGCCGTGGGCTGGCCGATGTCGGCGGTGGGGGGTGAAAAGCGGTTGGTGACGTCGTTCATGTCCTCTTCCCTCTGGGTGGGTTGTTGATGGTCGTCAGGCGGTGCGGTTGCCCGCGTGCCGCGGGGCAGTATGCGGGAAGTGCCCTGCCAGCTGGCTTGGCGGGCGGCAGGTACTTCCCCGGATCGCCGTCAACGTTTGTTCATGCCGCTGCCCGGCACTGCCAGCCCATGAACCCCCAGCCCTTCACGCGCTGCGAATGCGCTGACGCCGGTATGCCGTCAAACCCCGCTTCCGCCGAATTGCCGCGTCACGAACGACCACAGCATGCGAGAGGCATCGGGCCCATGTGCGTCGGCGTAGGGCTGGCGCGCGGCGCCGCCGCTCCATGCGTGGGCGAGGGTGTCGATCTCGCACAGCGTGGCCACGGTGCGGCCACGCTTCTTGTAGTCGGTGACCGTCATCGGGTGCCGCTTGCCGCGCTTGACCTGCCGGGCCACGCCCGCGTGCGCGCCCACCGCCTCGGCCCACGACGCCGCAGCCGCTTGTGCGTTGGCTGAAGACACAACGCCATCGGCCATGCCGTGAATCACCAGCAGCGGCGGCCACACGCCGGCCACGGCGGCGGGCAATGCGGCCGTGCTGCGCGCGCCCCGCATGGCGCCGAGCGCCGAGGCCGATGAATTTGCAGTGCCCGGGGGCACGCCCGAATGCATCACCACCGCCTTGAAGCGCCCCGGGTGGTGCGCCGCCAACAGCGCGGCCATGCTGGCGCCGGCTGACATGCCGGCAATCGCCACCCGTGTGGGGTCGGCCGCGTAGAGCAGCAGCACCTGGTCTATGGCCGACATCACCAGGCTGGCTTCGCCATAGGCGCGGCCCGAGCGGGTGTCGTACCAGTTCCAGCAGCCATGCAGGTTGGCACTGCGGTCTTGTTCGACGAACAGCACGAAGAATCGTTCGCGCGAAGCCAACAGGTTCATGCGCGTGCACAGCGCAAAGCCTTTGGCGTCTTGGTCACAGCCATGCAGCATCACCAGCAGGGGCACGCGCTCGAACGGCCTGAGGCCGGGTGGGCGGTAGAGCCGGTAGCGCCGCAGGCCGGCCGGCCCGATGGCGAAGCCGGCGATCCAGTCGCCGTCGCCGGGCGGTGGCTTGCGTTTTTCAAGCGCGGGCTTCAGCGCGGTTTTCATGGCCTGGCGGCTCACACGCAGATTGGCTTGAGTCATCGCCCGCAACGTGCGCTGAAACGAGTGAAGAAGTTTGACCATGGAGCGGTGTGTGTACGTGGCGAGGGCAATGCGCCACCTTAGCGGAGAGGGTGGAGCCCCTGCGGCGCACTCACCGACACTTTTGTGCTGTGGGGCGCGCGGGCACTGCCTCTTCGCGGGTCTGGCAACGGCCGCCTCGACTCGTCACAAAGAGTCGGCGACGCGTCGGAAAAATTGCTGTCAGAAAAGAGGGTCTTTCCGACCGCATTACGCCCTATGCGCAGGCTCAAGCTGGGTGGCCTGAGGCCGACAACGAAGCAAGCCCTTTTCTTGCTTTCTGCTGGAACCCACCGCCCATGCTGCCGTACTGCCGACTCTTGACGAATGCCTCTGACCACCCGAGTGACCGGGCCACTGAAGGCCGCAACTTCAACCATGGCTACCGCAGCAACGATTCATCGTTCGGTTGGCTCGACGGCATGCAAACCCCCGCCAAGGCGGCGCCCCGCGTGGCCACGCAAACCCTGCCTTTCACCGTGCGCACCGTCACCAGCGAAGCCGACCTGTCGCGCGTGCAGGCGCTGCGCGCCGAAGCCTATGGCCACCACCTGCCCGCGCTGGCCGCTTCGTTTGGCGCGGCAGACCCGATCGACCGCATGCCCGACACCACCATTTTCTTCGCCGAAGACAAGGCCACTGGCGAGGTGGTGGGTTCGGTGCGCATTCAAAGCAACCACAGCAGCCCCTTGCAGATCGAACGCAGCATCGACATGCCGCCCGAACGCGAAGGCCAACTGCTGTCGGAGATCACGCGCCTGGCGGTACGACCCGGCTATGCGCCGCCGGTGCGGCTGGCGTTGGTCAAAGCCAGCCAGCTCTTTTGCCAGGCGATGCAGATCAACGGGGTGCTGGCCGGTTCACGTCGATCATTGCTGCGCCAGTACTTCAGCCTTGGCTTTTCAGACCTCTACGCCGACGAGCGCATGGTGCCGCTCAAGCATGCGGGCGGGCTTGACCACCGCGTGCTGTTTCTCGACACGGTGACCTGCGAAGCCGATGCCCGCGAACGCGGCCTGGCGCTGCATGGCTTTGTGTTTCGCACCTACCACCCCGACATCATGATTTTTGGTTCGGTGGCCGCCACCATTGCCCATGGACTGGGCGGCGCGCAGCCTCAGCGCATCTGGGCGCGGGCCGCCTGAACAGGCGCATCCACTGTGGCCACGAGGGCCGCGTTCGGCGGCAAGTGACGCACCAGCATCGCGTGCAACTGCTCGGGGGTGAAGGGCTTGGCGAGCAGGTCGTCCATGCCGGCTGCTTCACATTGGTGGCGGTCTTCGGGAAACACGTTGGCCGTCAGGGCGATCAGCGCCAGCCGGGGCAGGCCATGTCGCTCTTCATAGGCGCGCACCAGGCGGGCGGCCTCGAAGCCGTCCATCTCGGGCATCTGGCAGTCGAGCAGCACCAGGTCGGGCCGGCCCATCGGCATGCACACACGGCCCACCACCTGCGTGCCGGTGCCGGCGCGATCGACCTCCAGGCCGAAGCGCTTCAGCGCGTATTCGGCCACCAGCGCGTTGACCTCGTTGTCTTCGGCCAGCAGCACGGTGCCGCACAGCGGCGTGTCGGGCTCTGTGGTGGTGGGCGCCAGCGGCTCGGCCGGGGCCGCGGGGGCGCCCACGCTGCGCAGTGGCAGGCTGACTTCGAAGGTCGAGCCCTGGCCCAGCACGCTGAAGTACGAGATATCGCCGCCCATGGCGCGGCAAATGTCGCGGGTGATGCTCAGGCCCAGGCCGGTGCCACCGAAGCGCCGGCTGTTCGAGGCGTCGGCCTGCACGAAGGGCTCGAAGATGGAGTTCAGCGCGCTGGGTGAAATGCCCACGCCGGTGTCTTCGACCCGCAGCAGCAGGCAGTCACCTGCTTCGTTGCGCCGCACCTGCACGCGCACTTCGCCAACGTCGGTGAACTTCACCGCGTTGCCCAGCAGGTTCAGCAATATCTGCCTCAGCCGGAACGGGTCGATCAAGGCG